>JBBNAI010000411.1:0-1272 GCA_037994305.1 Pseudomonas sp.
CGTTGGTAACGCTCTGTACCAGGACATCAGTCCCCTTGGCCAGTCGCGGTTCCCAGGCTGCCTTGTCGCCACGCTTGGGCGCCATCGGCAATTGTCCATTGTGGCAGGCCGAACAGGACCTGGCATAGACAGCTTCTGCATCCTGTGCCGCCCGCACCGTGCCGGAGAGGGCACACAACGCGACAGCTACAGCCAATACTTTCTTCATGGGCCAACCTCATCAGGGTCGGGAACGATCTGCGTTCTACTGCGCAGCTGAATTAGGGCGTTCCCGGAACAACGGACGGGACAAAGCGCACACAAAATCTGCGGCATTATATACTGGCGACGCTGAAACGGAAGCGACACCATGCCGCGCCTCACGCGGCGCCCGCCCCAACCGGAACCTCCCCCATGCAACCCAAGAATCCCATCATCGGTCTGTGCCAACAGGCTACGTTCATGATCAGCGCGGCCAAGGTCGACCAGTGCCCGCCGGACGAAGGCTACGAAGTGGCCTTCGCCGGGCGCTCCAACGCCGGCAAATCCAGTGCGTTGAACACCCTGACCCACGCCAGCCTGGCCCGTACCTCGAAGACGCCGGGCCGCACCCAGCTGCTCAACTTCTTCACCCTGGACGAAGATCGCCGCCTGGTCGACCTGCCGGGCTATGGCTATGCCAAGGTGCCAATCCCGCTCAAACAGCACTGGCAACGCCACCTGGAAGCCTACCTGAGCAGCCGCGAGAGCCTCGTCGGGCTGATCCTGATGATGGATATCCGTCATCCGCTGACCGAGTTCGACCTCATGATGCTCGACTGGTCGCAGGCCAGCGGCATGCGCCTGCACATCCTGCTGACCAAGGCCGACAAGCTCACCTACGGCGCGGCCAAGACCGCACTGCTCAAGGTTCGCCAGGAGATTCACAAGGGCTGGGGCACGGATGTCAGCATCCAGCTGTTCTCGGCACCCAAGCGCCAGGGCGTCGAAGAGGCGCAGGCCGTGCTGGCCGGCTGGATGGAGTTGATCGAGGAAGCAGAGGAAGACCAGGAGTCCGCCGAGTAAGACCGGACCTGCGCATCTGCGCACGGCAAATCGCGGACAAAAAAAACCCCGGACTTCGTATGGGGAGGGAGAAGACCGGGGTTCAATTCTGAACCGCTAGGGCGGGGTTCAGAGATCTGCCAACACTAAACACACATAGGAGCATCGAAGGGCTTGCTTGCCATTCGTAAACTCTGACCGGTGTTTCTGGCAGATAGTTCAGATTTTTTTAAACCGCGTTGCGATAAG
>JBBNAI010000412.1:0-2049 GCA_037994305.1 Pseudomonas sp.
CAGCCTGCGTGCCGAAATTGGCGTTGTAGGTGGCGATCACCTCGCCGGCGATGGACACGGCAATCTCCATCGGCAGCTTGCCTTTGACCTCGGCCAGGCCCATCGGGCAGCGCATGCGTTGCACCACGTCGCTGGCCAGGCCACGGTCGCGCAGACGGTGTTCGAAGCGCGCGCGTTTGCTTTTCGAACCGATCAGGCCGAACCAGGTGAAGTCGTTGCGCGCGAGGATGGTGGCCGTCAGCTCCAGGTCGAGCTGGTGGTTGTGGGTCATGACGATGAAGTAGGTGCCGGCGGGCTGGTTGGCCACTTCATCCACGGGCTCGTCGCTGACGATGCGTTCGACGCCGCGCGGCAGGCTCTCGGGAAACTCGGCCTCGCGTGAGTCGATCCAGCGCACCTTGCACGGCAGGCTGGCGAGCAGCGGCACCAGGGCGCGGCCGACATGCCCGGCGCCGAACACGGCGATGCGTGCCTGGGCGCGCCCCATGGGCTCGAACAGCAGCACGGTGGCGCCGCCGCAGCACTGGCCCAGGCTGGCGCCGAGAGCGAAGCGCTCCAGGCGCGGCTGCTGGCTGGTGTCTGCGAGCATCTCGCGGGCAATCTGCAGGGCCTTGTACTCCAGATGACCGCCGCCGATGGTGTCGTGGCTGCGCGCGGCCGACACCACCATCTTCGCCCCGGCATTGCGCGGCGTGGAGCCTAACTCCTCGATCACAGTGACCAGCACGCAGGCTTCGTCCTGCTGTTGCAGGCTGGCCAGGGCTTCGATCCAGACGGTGCTGTTCATTGTGCTTGCCTCATCTGTTGCACGCCCCACAGCACCCGTTCCGGGGTGGCGGGGGCGTCGATATCCGGATGGATACGGTAGTCGGCGATGCTCGCCACGGCATCCTTGATCGCGCACCAGGCGGCGATGCCGAGCATGAAGGGCGGCTCGCCGACGGCCTTGGAGTGGAACACCGTGTCTTCCGGGTTCTTGCGGTTCTCCACCAGTTTCACCCGCAGGTCGCCGGGCATGTCGGCGACGGTGGGGATCTTGTAGCTGGCCGGGCCGCTGGTCAGCAGGCGGCCCTTGGTATCCCACACCAGCTCCTCGCAGGTCAGCCAGCCGACGCCCTGGATGAAGCCGCCTTCGACCTGGCCGATGTCGATGGCCGGGTTCAGCGAGGCGCCGACGTCATGCAGGATGTCGGTGCGCAGCAGCTTGTATTCGCCGGTCAGGGTGTCGACCAGCGCCTCGACACAGGCCAGCCCGTAGGCGAAGTAGTAGAACGGATGGCCGCTGCCGCTGGCGCGGTCGTAATGGATCTTCGGCGTGCGGTAGTAGCCGGTGGACGACAGTGACACCTGGCCAATCCAGGCCAGCTGCGCCAGTTCGTCGAACGGCAGCAGCTGTTCGCCGGCGCGGACCTGGTTGTTGCGGAACTCGACCTCGTTCGCCGGCACGTTGAAGTGGCGGGAGGCGAACTCGATCAGCCGCGCCTTGATGATTTCGGCGGCGTTCTGCGCGGCCTTGCCGTTCAAGTCGGTGCCGCTGCTGGCAGCGGTGGGTGAGGTGTTGGGCACCTTGTCGGTGTTGGTGGCGGTGATCTGGATGCGCTCGATATCCACCTGGAACACTTCGGCCACCACCTGGGCGACCTTGGTGTTGAGGCCCTGGCCCATCTCGGTGCCGCCGTGGTTGAGGTGGATGCTGCCGTCGGTGTAGACGTGAATCAGCGCGCCGGCCTGGTTGAGGAAGCTGGCGGTGAAGCTGATGCCGAACTTCACCGGGGTCAGCGCCAGGCCTTTCTTCAGCACCGGGCTGGCGGCGTTGAACGTGCGGATTGCGGCGCGGCGGGCGTGGTAGTCGCTGCTGTCTTCCAGTTCGGCAGTCATTTCCGCCAGCAGGTTGTGCTCGACGGTCTGGCCGTAATGGGTGACGTTGCGCGTGTCCTTGCCGTAGTAGTTGCGCTTGCGCACTTCCAGCGGGTCGAGGCCGAGGTGGCGGGCGATGCGGTCCATCACTTCCTCGATCGGCAACATGCCCTGGGGGCCGCCAAAGCCGCG
>JBBNAI010000413.1:0-34190 GCA_037994305.1 Pseudomonas sp.
AACGGGCCGTGAGGATCGGGTGCATTGTTACCCAGCAGATCAAGGATGCGGCGGCTTTTGAATGACGGGGTCCGACCGTTGTGCTGCTCCAGTGCTGCGCCGCAAAAGGCGTTGAGGAGGATTTCCAGCGTGGTGTAGGCGCCGATCTCGTGCAGGGTCTTGCGCTTGTCCTGGAAGATTTTCTTGCGGGCCATGTCCTTGGCGTTCAACACGCAACGCTTGGCGGGCCCGTGCATGTGCTCCACCAGGTCGCCGGGCAATGTGCCGGCCAGCAGTGCGTGCTGTTGTTCGACGAAGGCGCGGGCCGCGGCATTGGTCAAGTGTTCGATGGCCTTGCCGCGCAGGATCGCCAGTTTGCGTCGGCGTGAATCCCTGGGGCCGAGCTGGCGGTAAGTTTCCGGCAGGTCATCGCCAACCAGGCCGAGGAGCAGGGCCTCGACTTCGGGGTAGTCGAGCAGCTCCATCTCCAGGCCGTCTTCGAGGTCGATCAGGCCGTAGCAGATATCGTCTGCGGCCTCCATCAGGTACACCAGCGGGTGGCGCGCCCAACGCTGCTCCTCGATCTGCGGCAGGCCGAGCTTGCTGGCGATCTGTTCCAGCAGCGGGAGCTCGCTCTGGTAGCAGCCGAACTTGTGTTTCTTGTAGCCGAGGGCTTCGGCGTGACGGGCGGTCCAGGGGTATTTCAGGTAGGTGCCGAGGGTGGCGTAGGTCAGGCGGGTGCCGCCGTCGAACTGGTGGTATTCCAGTTGGGTGAGCACGCGAAAGCCCTGGGCGTTGCCTTCGAAATTGAGGAAGTCACCGCGTTCGGCCTCGCTCATGGCATCCAGCCAACCACGCCCGGCGGCTTGCTGGAACCAGTGGCGGATGGCGTCTTCGCCTGAGTGGCCGAACGGCGGGTTGCCGATGTCATGGGCCAGGCAGGCGGACTGCACGACCACGCCGAGGTCGACCGGGTCGCACCAGTCCGGTAATTCCTCACGGATCATTTCGCCGACGCGCATGCCCAGCGAGCGGCCGACACAACTGACCTCCAGCGAGTGAGTCAGGCGGGTATGGATATGGTCGTTGCTGGAAACCGGATGAACCTGTGTCTTGCGTCCCAGTCGGCGAAAGGCGCCGGAGAAGATGATGCGGTCGTGGTCCTTGTGAAAGGGGCTGCGGCCCAGTTCGTCAGAGCTGTGCGCGGGTTTGCCTAGGCGTTCGCGGGTGAGCAGGGTGTTCCAGTCCAAGGGCTGTCCTCGCCAGTCATTCGGTCTTAGCTTCGGGCTTCGTACGGTGGCCTGCAAGCGCCGATGCTGCCGATTGACGGCACTTTGGCGTGAATAGGCAGTCTGTGATCACAATGCTATCGTAATGCCATCGCGTACTAAGCCAATAACAAGAGATAACAGCGCGTGATTACAGAAGCTTGCATGCCCCAGGATGAGCAGCAGCAGTTGCGTATCCGTCGCTTCATGATGAGCGTGGCGATGTATGTCCTCGCTGCAGTTCCCCAAGGCGTTTCGCTGTACGCCGGTGTTTCCCCGAGCTGGGTGATGCCGACGTGGGTAGCGATGGCCCTCGTGACCAACTTGTGTTTCTACCTGCTATTTCGCTTCAACCTCAACCTGCGCTTCAAAGACCCCAGCCTGACGATTGCGCAGATGCTGGCGGCCATTGCCATGGTGCTGTTTACCCAGGTGTATGCCGGGCAGGGGCGCGGAGCCTACCTGGTGGTGCTGTTGATCATCATGGTGTTTGGCACCTTCAAGCTGCATACCCGCCAGCTGCTAGCGCTGAGCCTGCTGACTATCGGCGCCTATGCTGCAACTCTGCCGCTGATTCGCTGGCTGGAAGGCGAGCGTTTCAACCTTGCGGTGGAGATGATCCTCTGGTGCAGTTTCTCTGCCTTCCTGCCATTCATCTCGATACTCGGCGGCAACATCAGTGAGTTGCGCAAGAAACTGATGGCAAGCAATGCACAGCTACAGGAAGTGCTGCAGCAGGTGACCGAGCTGGCCACCCATGACGAGCTGACCGGTGCCTATAACCGGCGTTATTTGCTGGAGATGCTCAGCCACGAAAAGAACCGTACTGACCGAGGTGGTGGTGGCTTCTGCGTGTGCCTGTTCGACCTCGATCATTTCAAGCGGGTCAACGACAACTACGGGCATCCTGCTGGAGACACCGTGCTGAAGACCTTTGCCGCGACTGTTGAACCGTTGCTGCGCAGTACCGATTTCTTCGCCCGCTATGGCGGTGAAGAGTTCCTGCTGTTCTTGCCGCAGACCTCGCTGGAAATGGCTCAGCACTGTATCAAGCGGATTCAGGATGCTCTGGCCGATGCCAGCTTCGAGGGGTTCGAGGCGGACTTTCGCGTTACAGCGTCAATCGGTGTGGCGCAGTACTACCTGCAGGAGAGCGTACCGATGCTGATCGAGCGCGCCGACAAGGCCCTGTACCGGGCCAAGCAGAATGGGCGCAATCGCATGGAGCTGGCGGCATTCGCCCGTCCGCAGCCGGTTTGAGCGAGCTATAGCCCAGCGGCATCGATATCCAGCAGTAACAGGCGGCGGCCGTTGTCGATGAACTGGCCCGCCGTCAGGCAATACTGGTTGGTGGTGGCGTCGCGGTAGGTGGTCGAGAGCGTCAGGCGGCGTTCATCCCAGCCCTCGGCCAGTAGCTGATAGAAGTACGGGCGCCAGGACCAGTTGTGCCCCAGGTAGCGCGCATCTTCCTGCCACCTCTGGCCGTCCCACTCCAGGTTGGGGGTCAGCTGCGTGCCATGCCGGTCGCACTGGTAGATGCGCAACAGCCAGGGGTAGCCACTAGGCGTCAGCAGGCTCTCCAGGCTATCGCCGCGCTCGACCCAGCCTTTGAGCAGGCTCATCAGATCCGCCAGTTGCTGGCGCAGGCTCATCAGCCGTGCACGTTCAGCCAGCTTGCGTTGCACATAGCGGTCACGCAGTTCGGCGAAGCGTTCGACGAAAGCGTCGGTGGGGAAGAACTCCAGTTCCGGTTTGGCGAACAGATAGCCCTGCACATAGCGCGCGCCGCACTCCAGGGCGAAATCCAGTTCGGCTGGGGTTTCCACGCCTTCGGCAATGATCCAGCAGCCGGTTTTCTCGGCCATCTGCGCCAGCGCCTTGACCACTTCACCACTGGGGCCGCCCCGTGCGGCTTCCTGGAACAGGCGCATATCCAGTTTGAGGATGTCCGGCTGCAAGGCCAGTACGCGATCGAGTTGCGAGTAGCCGGCGCCGAAGTCGTCGATGGCGATACGTGCCCCGGCCTGACGATAGCGGGCCACCACCTCGCTCAGTTTGTCGTTGGCGCCACCCAGTTCGGTGATTTCGAACACCACGCGTGACGGCGAGATGCCGCATCTTTCCAACTGCTTGAGGCTCGGCAGCGGCTGGTTGGGGCGCAGGCGGCTGATCCAGCGCGGAGAAATGTTCACGCTGAGGAACCAGTCCGCGGGGGCCTGGTGCAGGCGGTTGAATGCGTCGTCGCGAATCTCGCGATCGAGACGACGCAGCAACGCAGGAGAAACCTTGGGGTCGGTGAACAGTGGGCCGACAGACAGCAGTCGACCATCCTCCTGACGCAATCGGCCCAGTGCCTCGACCCCGGCGATCAAGCCGGTAGCGGTGTCGATAAAGGGCTGGAAGCTGGCGAGCGGTTGCCCGTCGATCACGGAGACATCCTTAGTTGTGCGGTGGAGGCGCTAGGGCGCTTGGCCGCACTGACTTAGCAAGAATGTGGCCAGTTGTCTGACAGGTCAGTTTCGGGGTGGGCGCAGGGCGGCTAGCAACAGGGGATAGAGGCGGCTACCGAGGCTGGCCCAGCGGCTGATATCGCCTCCGCGGGCAAGCAGAAAGCCGAGAGCGCCGACGCCCGCGATGCCCCACAGCGGTGCGTGCTTGAGTCCCAGGCTGGCGGGCAGATCGCGGGCGAGACCCTGCACCTGACGAAATGGACGGGTGAGCAGCAGGCTCTCGTGGCGAATTTCCTGGCGGTGCATCTCCAGGCGCATGCGGATCAGTGTTCGTCGCAGTTCGCGGCGAGAACAGTTGTGCGGCAGTTCAGGCAGGTTCATGGCAACAGACGCTCCCGGTCGCGGGCCAGTTCTTCGAGGGTGGCGCTGAAGGGCGAGAAATCCTCATCCAGCACTCGGTGCAGACGAACCGCGCAATACAGGGTGGCCAGCGCATAGAACAGGCACAGACCGAGAATTGCCGGCAGGCGGTAGAGATCCCAGAACAGAATCAGCACCAGGGCTGAGAGACCGAGCAGCAATAGCAGGCCGAATAACAGGGCAAGGCCGGCCAGCAGCAGTAAGCGCAAGCTGCGACTTTTCTCTTCCAGCAACTCGCTGCCGAACAGCTCGACATGCCCATGCAACAGCCCCAGAAAGGCCGCCGCCAGGCGCATCAGTGAGGGTGATTGAGCGGTGGCCGATGGATCTGGTGGTGGCGTCTGGCTCATCAATCAGCGCCGCGCGGCCAATAGGCCGAGCAGGAAACCAACACCTGCGGATACACCGATCGACTGCCATGGATGCTCCTGCACGTAATCCTCGGCACCCTCGACCGCTGCCCGGCCACGCTCGCGCAGACTCTCTTCAGTGCTGTGCAGGGTTTCTCGTGCGCGCTTCAGGTTGTCGTGCAACTGGCTGCGCAACTCGCTGGCCTGGTCGCCGGCCAATTCTGCGGTGTGCTGCAGCAGTTTCTCGGTGTCGCTGACCAGTGCCTTGAATTCTGTCATCAGGTCGTCCTGGGCGTGAATGGCGGGCTTGCGGGGCATAGGGTGCACTCCTTCATCTGCAGGGTATGAGGTTAGGAGTCTGGTCTATGGGGGATGGTTCAACAAAGCGCCACAGGCAATGCAGGTGGTCGGCTGGATAGGGGCGCTGGTATAGCCCTTGCATTTCGCTGGTGCGAATACGGCTTGAAATGCGCGATAACGGGGCGTTTTGGTTCTCTTGGAACGCGCGGCATAGAGCACTCAAGCTGATGAAAAACAACGATAAACACAAAAAGTTCGAGTGCCCCGTCAGCATTCCTTGCGCCAGTTCAGCTCGTGAGAACGGCTATTTATGGTGCGCGTTGGTCACATAACGGTGCGCACTGCGTGGGTGGCGAGCTTTTTTGGTGCTTTTCGACACTGCTGGAGCCAATCTGCCGATGGAAAATCTCAACAGCGCCGTGGAAAACCTGGTCCACGGCTCCAATACCTTGTTCATTCTGCTGGGCGCGATCATGGTGCTGGCCATGCATGCCGGCTTCGCTTTTCTGGAAGTCGGTACGGTGCGCCACAAGAACCAGGTCAATGCCCTGGCGAAAATCCTGTCTGATTTCGCCGTGTCGACATTGGCCTATTTCTTCATCGGTTACTGGGTCGCCTACGGGGTGACTTTCCTCGCGCCGGCCGCTGAGCTGACGAATAACAGCGGTTATGCGTTGGTGAAGTTCTTCTTCCTGCTGACCTTCGCGGCGGCCATTCCGGCCATCATCTCTGGCGGTATCGCCGAGCGCGCCAAGTTCGCACCGCAGGTGTGCGCCACGGTACTGATCGTGGCCTTCATCTATCCCTTCTTCGAGGGGCTGGTGTGGAACGGCAACTTCGGCCTGCAGGCCTGGATGACCGAGCGTTTTGGCGCGGCGTTCCATGACTTTGCCGGCTCGGTGGTGGTGCATGCGGTCGGTGGCTGGCTGGCCTTCGGTGCGGTGATCCTGCTGGGGCGGCGCAATGGTCGTTACCGCGAAGGGCGTCTGGTGGCTTTCGCCCCGTCGAACATTCCGTTCCTCGCGCTGGGCTCGTGGATCCTGATCATCGGCTGGTTCGGCTTCAACGTCATGAGTGCGCAAACCCTGGGCAGCATCAGCGGCCTGGTAGCGGTCAACTCGCTGATGGCGATGGTCGGCGGCACGGTGACGGCGCTGCTGGTCGGTCGCAACGACCCAGGCTTTCTGCACAACGGTCCGCTGGCCGGTCTGGTGGCCGTCTGTGCCGGCTCGGATGTGATGCACCCGGTGGGGGCGCTGGTTACAGGCGCCATCGCCGGTGCGTTGTTCGTCTGGGCGTTCACCGCCACTCAGGTGAAATGGAAGATCGACGACGTACTCGGTGTGTGGCCATTGCATGGCCTGTGTGGCGTATGGGGCGGGATTGCCTGCGGGATCTTCGGGCAGCAGTCTCTGGCTGGTCTGGGTGGCGTGAGCCTGGTCAGCCAGTTGATCGGCACGGGGCTCGGCGTGCTGGTCGCGCTGCTCGGCGGTTTTGCCGTGTATGGCCTGCTCAAGCTGCTGCTGGGCATTCGCCTGAGTCAGGAAGAGGAGTATTACGGGGCTGATCTGTCGATCCACAAGATCGGTGCGAACAGTCAGGACTGAGTCGTGCGCTAACGAAAAAGCCCGCCAATCGGCGGGCTTTTTCATGGGTGGAGGTTTTACCAGAGTGGCAGCATGTAGCTCAGGATCAGGCGGTTCTCATCCAGGTCGTTGGTGAAGTTGCTGCGTGTTGTAGCGTTGCGCCACTTCACGCCGAAGTTCTTCAGTGGGCCGTCCTGGAAGACATAGGCGATGTCCATGTTGCGTTCCCACTCTTTGCCGTTGTTGCCATCTACGCCCAGGTCGACTTCGTCGCCGCTCAGGTAGCGGGTCATGAAGGTCAAGCCGGGAATGCCGATGGCGGCAAAGTTGTAGTCGTAGCGTAGCTGCCAGGATTTCTCGTCCTTGTTGGCGAAGTCGCCGATCTGCACATAGTTCACCAGGAACGGGTCGGTACCGTTGATGTAGGCGAAGCCGGTGTCGCCACTCATTTCCTGGTAGCCAAGACCGAAGGCATGACCGCCCAGGCCGTAGGTGAACATGGCGTTGAGCGCCTTGTTGTCGACGTTGGTGTCGCCGTCGTCGGTGGAGCGTGCCCAGCGGATGTCAGACTTCAGCGACTGCTTGTCGGCAAGCGGCAGGACGTGG
This sequence comes from Pseudomonas sp., assembly GCA_037994305.1. Lineage (GTDB taxonomy): Bacteria > Pseudomonadota > Gammaproteobacteria > Pseudomonadales > Pseudomonadaceae > Aquipseudomonas. Next base: position 6,960 of record JBBNAI010000413.1, read on the forward strand.
ACGAGGCTCAGGTAGTGCTGCTTGTACAGGTCTTCCAGCGCGCCGTAGTGGTAGCTGGTGGTCAGGTTGTCGGTCCACTTGTAACTCAGGCCGCCAAAGTCGAACTGGTCGGCAGTGATGCCGGTGGCCCCGGTGATGTTGCGCTTGTTGCCGGTGGTCATGAGCATGTCCTCGTAGTCCGAGGAGTCACGCAGGTTGTACTGCTTCAGGCGGCCGGCATCCGCGGTCAAACCGTCGATTTCGGTAGAGTTCACCGCGCCGCCGCTGAAGGCTTGCGGCAGCAGGCGGGAATCGTTGGCCTGCACGACCGGCAGCTTCGGCATCAGGGTGCCGACTTTCAGTACGCTCTTGGACATTCTGAGCTTGGCGGTGGCGCCGAGGTCGCCGTAGCTGTCCTGGGCACGGCCGGTTTCACGATCACGTTGCAGTAAACCCGTACCACTGCGTTCGGCGCTGGAGTCGAGCTTCACGCCCAGCGTGCCGATGGCGTCGAGGCCAACGCCGATCGCGCCTTCGGTGAAACCAGACTCGTAGCGCAACAGGAAGCCCTGCGCCCACTCTTCCTGCTTGGATTGACTCGGCGTGGGGTCAGCATCCTGGCGGTAGTCGCGGTTGAAGTAGAAGTTGCGCAGCTCCAGGCTGGCCTTGCTGTCTTCAAGAAAGGCTGCCTGGGTGAGGGTGGGCAAGGTGAGGCTGGTGCCCAGCGCGGCGAGGGCCACGCTGCGGGCGAGGGGGGACTTGCTCATTGTTATTGTTTCCTCGGCTGGTGATGGCGATTCGGTCTGTCCGAACTCGTTGCAGCCTGAAGACTAAAACATTTTGAAAATATTACCGCTTCTAGACCTTGGTCGAGTCATTGCACCCAGTGCGGGTAGTAGCCGAGTTCGCGCTGTACGCGTTCATCGTGTGCGGGTACCACCGTCAACAGCGGTTCGGCCTGTAGCAAGGCGTGCACTTTTTCCAGTTGCTGGCGGGTGCGCTCCGGGTCGTTGTCGACCATTCGGCGGCTGATCCAGAACTTCTCCCGAGGGCCGGTGAAGCCCTCCAGGCGCCAGCTGGCGTCCCCGGTGAAGAAGAAGCGACGACCATCTTCCAGGGTCAGGAACAGGCCGACCGAGCCTGGTGTATGGCCATCCAGCGGCACGAGTACCAGGCTGCCATCGCCGAACAGGTCGTGGCTCTGCGCGAAACCCTCGGACGGCTGCTCGCCAAAACTGTACGGCACCCACTTGATCGGGTGCTTGAACTGGCTGGGCAATACGGCCGGTGGCGTGGATATCTGGCTGAACTCGATTTCCTCGTAGGGCGCCCAGACCGGGACTTCCGGGTAGTCGGCCAGGCCGGAGGCGTGGTCCCAGTGCGCGTGAGACAGCAGGATGCGGTCGATGCGGATGCCGTCGCGATCCAGTTGGTCGCGCACTGGTACGACCTTTCCATAGCGCAGCAGGGGTTTGTCATACCAGGGCATTTCGCTTTCGAACTGCTGGTCGACCTCGCGGCCAAGCGAGGTATCGAACAGCAGGGTCGCGGCGTGGTGCTCGATCAGGATGGCGACATGGTTGGCGATGGCTTTTTCGGTCCACGAACCACCGGCAATGGTGAAGGCGTCGCGGGTTTGCGTTTCGCTGGTCTTGACCAAGGCGAAGCGCAAGCCGTCTGCCTGAACTGGCAGGCTGACGAAGCCAAACAGGGCTAGCAGTAACAGCAGTGGAAGGCGCATGTCAGGTTCCTTGGGTGGGCAGGGCATTGGTGACGATGCAATGGATATTAGACAGACAGGTCTGTATATTTCAAGCATGCTTTTCTGTACTGACGTCTTCTGCAGTAGAGCGCCCTGTCTCGGCCTGCGCATAATGGCCGCCTCTGGAGGCTTTCAATGGCAACAAGTAAACGCGATCAGTTGGTCCATACCGCTCAGGCGCTCTTTGCTCGCGAGGGCTACCACGCGACGGGCATCGACCGCATCCTGGCGGAGTCCGGGGTGGCGAAAATGACCCTGTACAAGCACTTCAGGTCCAAGGATGAGCTGATTCTGGCTGTCCTCGAGTCACGCCAGCAGATTGCGCTCGATCTGCTGGCCAGTGCGCTGCAGGGCCTGGCGCCGCGCGAGGCGCTGTTGCGCATCTTCGATGGCCTGCATGTGTGGATTCATGAACAGGACTTCTGCGGCTGCAGTTTCATCAACGCCGCTGCGGAGTTTCAGAGCCGCGAACACCCGATCCACCAGCAGGCGGCGGCGTTCAAGCAGGCATTTGCTGCGTTCTTCCGCCAGCACCTGCTGGCGCTGGGCGTGGCGGAGGTCGAGGCATTGACCAATCAACTGCAGTTCCTGCTGGAGGGGGCGCTGAGCATGGCTCACCTGCAAGGCCCGGGTGAGCAGGCGCTGCAGGCGAAAGCGGCGGCCAGGGTTCTACTGGACGCGGCTGTTCCTGAATCAGTTGCCGCCCAGCAGTCGTGACTCGCAGGCTTCGATGGCCTGCAGCGGGCCGGAGACCACCAGCGCATCACCTTCCTGCAGCTGCGCACCGGCGCCGAGGTTGAGTTCTTCGCCGTCGCGGCGCAGGGCCTGCACTTCCACCCCCAGGCTCTCCAGTTGCAAGTCACCCAGGCAGCGTCCGCAGGCGTGGGCACTGCTGGGCAGATTGACTGCATGCAGCAGCGTACGAGGCTGGCCACGAGCATCCAGCAGGTTGCTCTGAGCACCATGGTAGAAGCCGTGCAGTAGCCGGTAACGACTACCTCGCACCGCATTCATGTGCTCCTGCACCTGCTGTTCGGCCACACCGAGCATGACCAGCGCATGGGACGCCAGCATCAGGCTGGACTCCAGCACTTCCGGCACCACCTCAGTCGCGCCGGCCGCTTGCAGTTCGGCGAGCTGACTGTCGTCACGGGTGCGCACCAGAATTGGCAGCTCGCTGCAGCGCTGGCGTGCCTGCTGGACGATGTGCAGGGCGACGTCGCTCTTGTCCACCGCTACCACCAGCAGTTTGGCGCGGGTTATGCCGACGGCAACCAGCAACTCCGGGCGTCGCGAGTCGCCGTAATGCACGCTATCACCGCCCGCGCTGGCCTCTTCGACCCGCACCGGGTCGTCATCGAGGGCAATGAAGGGCAGGTGCTCACGCTGCAGGAAGCGCCCGATCGACTGGCCGACCCGGCCGTAGCCGCAGATCACCACATGCCCGCTGAGCTCTGCACCCTGACTGGCAATTTCCTCCAGTGCGCTTTGCTGCCCCTGCACCTTGCGCAGGCGTGCGGCCAACTGCGGTGCCAGGCGCAGCAGCAGTGGCGTCAGCGCCATCGAACAGAATGCAGCGGCTAGCAGCAAGCGGCTGGTGTCGGCATCCAGCAGTTCTTGCTGGCCCATCAGTGCGACCAGGGCGAAGAAGAACTCGCCGGCCTGGGCCAGGGCGAGGCCGCTGCGCCAGGCCGTTTCGCCACTTTGCCCTCTGAGCCTCACCAGGGCTGCGATCAGCAGGCCTTTGAGGCCGAGCAGGCAGAAGGTGGCGAACAGAATCAGCCCGCCCTGTTCAATGAACAGGCGCAGGTCGATCAGCATGCCGACGCTGACGAAGAACAAGCCAAGGAGAATGTCGCGGAAGGGGCGGATATCGGCTTCGATCTGATGGCGATAATGGCTTTCGCCCAGCAGCATGCCGGCAAGGAACGCACCGAGTGCCATGGACAGGCCGAGCAGGTGCGTGAGCCAGGCAGTGAGCAGCACGATGACCAAGGCAAGCATGACGAACAGTTCGGGCGAATGAGCCTCGGCAACCTCGCGGAACAGACGCGGCAGCAGCCAGCGGCTGGCCAGCAGCAGGCCGCAGAACAGCAGGGCGGTCTTGCCCAGGATGATCGGCAGGCTCCAGTACCAGGCCTGCTCGGCGGTGTCGCCAGCGAGCAGTGGCACCAGGCTGAGCAACAGAACCGCCACCAGGTCCTGAAACAGCAGCACACCAATGGCGTTCTGCCCGTGGCTGCTGAATACCTCGCCCAGGCTGTTCAATTCCTTGCCGACGATGGCGGTGGACGACAGGGCAAGCCCCAGGCCAAGCAGTGCGGCGCTGCCGAGTGACAACCCATACAGGTACAGCAGGGCGCTCAGCGCCGCACCACAGGTCAGCACTTGCAGGCTGCCGAGGCCGAATACGGTACGGCGCAGGGCGATCATGCGCGGCAGGGAAAACTCCAGGCCAAGGCTGAACAGCAGGAACACCACGCCAAGTTCGGCCAGGCGTGGTAGTTCTTGTGCATTGCTGATCCAGTCCAGAGCGGTTGGCCCGATCAGCAAACCGACGCACAGGTAACCGAGTACGGCTGGCAGGCGCAGGCGGCGGAACAGGGCGATAACCAGCAGGGAGCAGGCGAGGATGATCAGCAAGTCGGTAAACACGGTAATTCTCCTGAACGTGCGGCGAGCATGCCGAAGCGATGGGCGGTCGTCCATGGACACGCGCATCTCCTTGATCTGTAATACGCAGGGCCGTTTGTCGGTAAGCTTCAAGTTTTCCGCATAAAGGCCGTCATACGGATAGATGTCCTGCCTTGGTACACCGCCATGAACTCGCTGCCCAACTTCTCGCCGTCGATGCTCCGCTCCCCGTCGCTGAACAATCTGACCAGCTCGAATACGCTGCCCGGTTCGAACGGCAAGGTCGATGCTCAGGCCACCCTAGCCAATCGCCTGGCAGACAAGCTGGGGCTGAACGCAGGTGCGCTGTCCGGCAAGAGTGATGACTTCACTCCGGACAAGGTGGCTGATCGCGTGCTTGGCTTCGTCGAGCAGCGCCTGAAGAGCGAAGCAGCCGCCGGTGCCGATCCGGCAAAATTGCAGAGCCTGCTGGATCAGGCCCGTGAGGGCGTGGAGAAAGGTTTTGCCGAGGCGCGCAAGATTCTCGATGGTATGGGCGTGCTCAAGGACAAGGTCGCGGAAAATATTGACGCTACCTACGACAAGATTCAGAGCGGCCTGGACACTCTCGCCGATAACCTGACCAGTACTACGCCGGCTACCAACACTGGTAGCAGCGCGGTTGCGGCTTATAGCGAGCGTTTTTCCGCACGCGCGGAAACGTTCGACATGCAGGTCACCACCCGTGATGGTGATCGCCTGAGCATTTCCATTGCCAGTGCCTCGGCAAACTGGTCGAAAACCAGCGTCGCCGCTGCCAGCAACGCTAGCGGCTCCGCCGGAGTGGCCAGTAGCGAGTCCGGCAGTATTCAGATTGGTGGCTGGCAGGTGAAGGTCGAGGGGGAGCTGGACGACGATGAGCGTGCGGCCCTGGAGGATCTGTTCAGCCAGGTGCAGGACCTTTCTAGCCAGTTCTACTCAGGTGATCTGGCCGGCGCCTTTGATCGTGCCATGCAACTGGACATGGATGGGTCGCAATTGGCGTCGATGTCCTTGCGCCTGACCCAGACCAGTGTGCGTCAGGCGACCGATGCCTACAGCAGTGTTGCGCAGCAGGGCGGCCAGGCCGCCAGCGCGGTCAACGATGACCTGGTCGACTATGCCCGCAGCCTGCTCGATGCGTTGAGCACCGCTGGTGATGTCAGTGACGACGCAAAGAGCACCCTGGAGCAACTGCTGGATGGCGGTTTCGCCCTGGATGATCGCTTCAGCGACGAGCAGCTGGACAAAGCCAAGGCGCTCAATCAGCGCCTGCTCGAGGGCCTGCAAGGACTGCTGCCAGCCGACGACGCGTCGGCAAGCTGAAGTCGGTGCGATAAACTGCATTTCTGAATCCCTGCAGAGATGCTCGCATGCTTCCCGAATGCCAACTTTTCGGCACCCTTGGTTGCCACCTCTGCGAGGTGGCCGAGGCGTTGCTGATGCCCTTTGTCGAACATGGTTTGCTGGTCGAGCTGGTCGATATTGCCGAGCGCGAAGAGTGGGTCGAACAATACGGCCTGCGTATTCCGTTGCTGCGGCGCCAGGATACGGGAGCCGAACTGGGCTGGCCCTTCGACGCGGATCAGGTGGTGCAGTTTCTCGGTTGATTGCCTTGTTTTCGGTTGCTTGATATTTCGAACGGCTGATGCGTATTTTGTACGCATCGCCGTGGCACCGGCATTCGCGCTAACAAGGACAAGAAGTCATGACAACCGACGGCCGCAGTTCGCTCGCAGAGCGCTTGACCGGCATTGATGAAATCGAATGCGTTACCCCGGATCTGAACGGCGTTGCGCGCGGCAAGGTGATGACTGCCGAAGGCTTCCTCGAGGGGCGGCGCCTGCAGCTGGCGCGTGGCGTGCTGCTGCAATGCATCATGGGCGGCTATCCGCCGGCGCGCTTCTACGGCAGCGACGACGGCGACCTGGCGCTGAATGCCGAGCCGACGCAGATTCACCGCCTGCCCTGGAGCGAGCCGCCGCGTGCGTTGGCAATCTGTGATGCCGATGAACTGGACGGCCGCAGCTCGGGGCTTTCCACCCGTGGCCTGCTCAAGCGGGTGGTGCAAGGCTACGCCCAGCGCGGTTGGCAGCCGGTGGTGGCAACTGAGCTGGAGTTCTTCATCTTCGAACGGCATGCCGATGCGCAGCAGCCGTTCCAGCCGCCGGTTGGCCTGAATGGTCGGCGCGAAGATGGCTGTTCGGCCTTCAGCGTGTCTTCCGGCAATGGCCTACGGCCGTTCTTCAATGAGGTCTATCGCTGCATGGCGGAGCTTGGCTTGCCGCGCGATACCTTCATGCACGAGATGGGTGTCAGCCAGTTCGAGATCAATCTGCTGCATGGCGATCCGTTACTGATCGCCGACCAGACGTTCCTGTTCAAGCACCTGCTCAAGGAAGTTGGCCTGAAACACGGCCTCAGCGTGGTGTGCATGGCCAAGCCGCTTGCGCATACGCCGGGCAGCTCCATGCACATTCACCAGAGCGTGGTGGAGCAGGGCAGTGGTCGCAATATCTTCAGCGATGCGGCGGGGGATGCGACGCCAGAATTCTTGCATTTTATCGCTGGGCAGCAAGCGGCTCTGGCGGACTTCACCTTGCTCTTTGCGCCGAATATCAATTCGTTCCAGCGCTTCTGCCACCCTTATGCCTCACCGAACAATGCCTGCTGGTCGCACGACAACCGCTCTGCCGGCTTGCGCATTCCGGCCAGTGGCCCGGCAGCGCGGCGGGTGGAGAACCGCTTGCCGGGGGCGGACGCGAATCCTTACCTGGCCATTGCAGCCAGCCTGGCGGCGGGATTGTATGGCTTGGAGCAACAGCTGCAGCCGAGCGAGCCGATACAAGGCGAGTTTAAAGTGCCCGAGCACCTGAGTTTGCCCTGCACGATGCATGCAGCGTTGGCGCGCTTGCAGCAGAGCACGCTGGCGCGCGAATTGTTCGGCAACGAGTTCGTCGACGGTTACGTTGCCAGCAAGACCCTGGAGATGATGAGTTTTCTAGACGAAATCACACCCTGGGAGCGGCGAGTGCTGGGCACCCAGGTCTGACTTGATGGCGGGACGACTTTCGCTAGTCGTCCTTGTCGGTGCGCCGGGCTTCGCGCTGCAGTTGATAGACGAAGCGCTCCACCTGGCGCGACTCCAGTCCGCCGAGGCGGTGGAAGCGGGCGCCGACGAAGGTCATCTCAACCTTTTCGTCGAAGCGCACGTGGCGTGCTTCGATCGACGTGCTTAGGTTGCCTACGGGCAATGAGGCGCTGAGGCTCTCATAGACCTGGCCAGGCTGCAGGACATTTGTGATATCGCCGGGGAAGCGCAGGCGGCAGCCGGTCGCGGAGATATCGAGCATCTGGCCTTTGATTGGGCGGTTGAGTCGTTTGCCATTCAGCTCGATATTCACCATCTGTGCCTGGGCAAGCTGGGCGCGGAAGGCACTGCGTCGCTGATGGTAAATGATCTTCTCTGGCAGGTGGCACCAGTAGCAGCGCGCACCTTCCAGTTCGCCAATCTCGATCGGGTCTTCGCAGTCCCAGGCGATGCGCACACCGTCGTGGAAGCCTTCGACGCGAAAGGCTTCGCCATTTTTCAGGAAACGCTCACCGTCATTGGGTACCAGTTCGTCCAGCGCCAGCACACCGCGTTCGCGGTTGGCCTCGACCACGAAGCTTTGAAAACGCTGGTTGCGATCCTTGAAGGTGATGACCAGCGGATCGTTGTGCTGTTGCAACAGACGCAGGTTGGTGAAGATTTCCAGCGGTGCGCTCAGCACCTTGGGCGGCTGAGGGCCATCTTCATCGAGAAATGGATTGGACACGGACCAAAAATCTCCAGGCACGAACGACTACGGCATCTAGGATACTGGCATATTGCCGGTATGTCCCTGTGCTTGTTTTCTTATGATCAGGCCTGACTGAGCGGGCGCTGCTGGCCGATTTTAGCGGCGCTGCCGCGGCTGTCATAGAGCCCTGGTGTTTCGCCCCCGCGAAGGATGCCGAGAACACTGTTGAGGGAAGCCTGATTGGCCCGGATTACCCGGCCATTTCGAAGGTTGGCTTCACGGCAGCGCTCCAGCAATTGGCCCAGTTGTTCGCTACTGGCGATCAGTTCTGTGCCGTTTTCCGAACGCTTGGCCAGGGTTTCGAGGCCGGTACGGTCAGCGCTGAGTTGCTGGTCCAGCAGCGCTTTGCTACGCGCAGTGCCGTGCTGATCAAGCATGCTGAGGAGGGGGAGTTTTTCACCGAGAAGCTTTTCCAGGCGCGGCAGGTCTCGCTCGCTTAGCGCTTGGAATTCGGCATCGATCAGCTCAAGCAGATGCTGGGCTGTGCCGATATCCTCATTGAACAGATGGAGCAGGGTCGTCTCTTGCATCGCGGGCTCTGGGGATTGGGCGTCCAATATCCCCAGCGCAGCCCTGGGACTAGCGCTGGGATTCGAAGTCGAGCAGTTTGCCGGCAACTCGCTGGCTGTCTACCTGATAGCTGCCATCGGCGATGGCCTGTTTCAGTTTGGCTACGCGTTCCTTGTCCACGGTGGGCAGGTCGCGCAGTTTGTCACTGGCTTTTTGCAATTGCTGCGCATCATGGCTGAGCTGCACGGAGTCACCAGGCTTGCTGGTGCTGGCCTGCTCGTTGGTAGCCTGTGCGGCAGGCGGCTGAGTGCCGCTGACCGCTTCATTGCGGCTACTGGACTGGGCATTGCCGGCTCGGCCGCTGTTGGCGGTAGAGGCGGCATTATTCAGCCGGTTGAAGTCGATGACCATGGTGCAAACCTCTGACGGTATCTGGACGCTTGACTAGCTTGTCGGCCGTATCCGCCGGAACTTTAGGGTAAAAAACTGAGCAATGCTTAACAGTGTAGGGAATCGCTAAACAACCACGCTACAAAATTCATGCCTACATTTCTACTTCTACCTGGCCAGGTCCTGCAATTCTGGCTTTGATCACCCGCTGCGAGCTCAGGTTGCGCACACTGATTTGCTGCCCGAGCGTCCCGCCAGACAAGGCCTCGCCAGGCATGCGCACATTGATACCGCCGCTGCGGGCGCTGATTACCACCTGGTCGCCACGCTTGATACTTTCAGCCAACTCGAGCAGCGCTGGGGTCAGCGCCTGGCCGGTGCGTACGGGGCGCGTCATTTTTCTGCCGACAACCAGTTCTGTGCTGGTCAGATAACCTCGGGTCAGCGTGCCAATGTCTTGTTCAGCCAAGGCAACAGTGTCTGGGCCAAGCAAATCGCCGCGATTAAGCGGCCGAGTGGCGACGACCACCGGACTGAACAGGCGAACCTGTGCTGGGACGAAAATAGTCCAAGGCGTGCTGCCTTCACAACTGACCCGTACCGTAACCCGTCCAACAGGCTGCGCAGGGCTTTCCAGGGCCTGCGTCAAATCGCTGTCGCAAGCGGCAAGGCGTAACCGCGGGTCGAGTGGGTTAACGCTTATTTCATAGCGAGCCTGGATTTCGCTACGCTCTAAATAGTCTTCGACACTGAACTCAAGAAAGCCTTCGGTTGCGCCGATAAGCTCCTCAGGCATGACCAGTGCTGCTGCTTGCAGTGGGTTGTAGCCGAGCAGGCACAAAGCAGGTAAAACACCGAAAGAGAAGCGGCGTTTTGCCATCATGTGCCGGAAAAGTGTCGTCATAACGTTCATGAACACTACAAAGCAAGCCTCGTGCCGCCTGCTACGCTAAGGCCAAGCACGTGACGACTTGCATAAGAAGGAGTCTGGGCATGGCCGGAGTATTGGACTCGGTTAACCAGCGTACCCAATTGGTTGGGCAGAACCGCCTGGAGTTGCTGTTGTTCCGTCTCGACGGCAAGCAGCTTTATGGGATCAACGTGTTCAAGGTGAAGGAGGTGCTGCAATGCCCCAAGCTCACCATCATGCCCAAGTCCAGCCCGGTGGTGCGCGGCGTAGCCAACATCCGCGGTGGCACCATTCCGATCCTCGATCTGGCGCTCGCCACCGGGCGTACAGGTTTGAACGATCTGCAAAACAGCTTCGTCATCATCACGGAATACAACACTAAGGTTCAGGGTTTTCTGGTGCGCTCGGTCGAGCGCATCGTCAACATGAACTGGGAAGAGATTCATCCGCCACCCAAGGGGACCGGTCGCGATCACTACCTGACCGCGGTCACCCGGCTGGATCAGCAGTTGGTGGAAATCATCGACGTCGAGAAGATCCTCGCCGAGGTCGCGCCGATGTCGGAAGCGATTTCCGAAGGTGTGGTGGACGTCGAGACCCAGGCCAAGGCCGTTACCAAGCGCGTGCTGATCTGTGACGACTCGTCGGTGGCGCGCAAGCAGGTGACGCGTTGTCTGGAGAGTGTCGGTGTCGAGGTGGTATCGCTCAATGACGGACGTCAAGCCTATGACTATCTGCACAAGATGGTTGAAGAGGGGCGGCGACCGGAGGAAGAGTTCCTGATGCTGATCTCCGATATCGAAATGCCAGAGATGGACGGTTATACCCTGACCGCCGAGATTCGCTCTGATCCGAGGATGCAGAAGCTGCACGTGATTCTGCATACTTCACTGTCCGGCGTATTCAACCAGGCGATGGTGAAGAAAGTCGGTGCGGATGATTTCCTGGCGAAATTTCGTCCCGACGATCTTGCTTCTCGTGTGGTCGAGCGGATTCGGGTTTCAGATGGGGGCTGAGGGCCTGGCCCTCTGTTGATTCTATGTTTGGTGAGGCGGCACTAGTGTCTTCAGGCAATTTGGATTTCGAGCAGTTCCGCGTCTTTCTGGAGAAGGCCTGCGGCATCCTGCTTGGCAGTAACAAGCAGTACCTGGTGTCCAGCCGTCTCAATAAGCTGATGGAACAGCAAGGCATAAAGACGCTCGGTGAGCTGGTGCAGAAGATGCAACTGCAGCCACGCGGCGGCCTGCGCGAGCAGGTGGTGGATGCGATGACCACCAACGAAACCCTGTGGTTTCGCGATACCTACCCGTTTGAAGTGATGAAGAACCGTGTACTGCCGGAAATGATCAAGGCCAGCCCCAACCAGCGTTTGCGCATCTGGTCTGCGGCCTGCTCATCCGGGCAGGAGCCTTACTCGCTATCGATGACCATCGACGAGTTCGAAAAAACCAACCTGGGCCAGCTCAAGGCTGGTGTGCAGATCGTTGCCACTGATCTGTCGGGCTCGATGCTGACGGCCTGCAAGTCCGGCGAGTACGACAGCCTGGCCATGGGCCGGGGGCTGTCCCAGGAGCGTTTGCAGCGTTACTTCGACCCTAAAGGGCCGGGGCGCTGGGCCGTCAAGGCGCCGATCAAGAGTCGCGTCGAGTTTCGTGCGATCAACCTGCTGGAGAGTTATGCGGCGCTCGGCAAGTTCGACATCGTGTTTTGCCGCAACGTGCTCATCTACTTCTCGGCTGAAGTGAAGAAGGACATCCTCACCCGCATCCATGCCACCCTGAAGCCTGGCGGTTACCTGTTTCTCGGTGCGTCCGAGGCGTTGAACGGGTTGCCTCATCTGTACCAGATGGTCCAGTGCAGCCCGGGGATCATCTATAAGGTGAAATGAACCGCAGCGCTGGTAAGTGAACGGGAGGCCAATGGCCTCCCGTTTTTGTTTGTGGCGGCAAAACAGGCTGTCGGGCATTGCCGCTTGCCTTGCCTGATAGCGGAAAAGCTTTGCCGCTTGCCGCTTTTTGATTGGCTAATAAATAAGTAAGTAATTGATCTATAAGTAAAAAATAAATTGGCACAGCCTTTGCTAAATATCTGGTACGCACCACCAGATCGCCCAACGGCAAAGGTTCAAGGTCATGAGTATCAGCTTCGAAAGCGCTCTCGGCATTCACGAAAAGGCTCTCAACTTCCGCGCCCAGCGCGCCGAAGTGCTGGCCAACAACATCGCCAACGCCGACACCCCGCATTACCAGGCCCGTGACCTTGACTTCGCCTCGGTGCTGGCGGAGCAGAACGAGAGGGCTCAGGGCAAGCAGATTAGCCTGAACCGGACCAGTAGCCAGCACATTCCGGCCGATGGCCTAGAGCTGGCTGATCCGGCGCTGCGCTTCCGTACGCCGTTCCACCCGTCCATCGACCAGAACACCGTCGACATGCAGCAGGAGCAGTCGAACTACACCGAGAACGCGGTGCAGTTCCAGGCCAGCTTCACCCTGCTCAACAGCAAATTCAAAGGGCTGGTCAGCGCCCTGCGCGGCGAATAAGGGGAGATTCAGTTATGTCACTTTCCAGTGTTTTCAATATCGCCGGTACTGGCATGAGCGCCCAGAGCACTCGCCTGAACACCATCTCCAGCAACATCGCCAACGCCGAGACCGTGTCTTCCAGCATCGACCAGACCTACCGCGCCCGTCACCCGGTGTTCGCCACCGTGTTCGAGTCGAGCATGGACGGTGATCGCGGCTCGCTGTTCGCCGACCAGGACGAGTCGGGCCGTGGCGTGCAGGTGCTGGGTGTGGTCGAGGACCAGAGCAGCCTGATGCCACGCTACGAGCCGAACCATCCGGCGGCCGATGCGAAAGGTTACGTGTACTACCCGAACGTCAACGTGGTCGAGGAAATGGCTGACATGATCTCCGCCAGCCGCGCCTTCCAGACCAACGTTGAAATGATGAACACCGCCAAACAGATGATGCAGCGCGTCCTGACCCTGGGTCAGTAAGTCGCAGGGAGGAGTAAGGGATGAGCAGTGTAAGTGGCGTCGGTTCTTCGGCACTTGATCAATACCAGATCAACAGCGACAGCAGCGGTACGGCGAGCAACGAGCTGGGCAAGAACCAGTTCCTGGAGCTGCTGGTGGCGCAGTTGAACAACCAGAACCCGCTGGAACCGCAGGCCAACGGTGAATTCATCGCCCAGCTTGCGCAGTTCAGCCAGGTAGAGGGCATCGAGAAGCTCAACACCAGCATGGGTTCGCTGCTGACGGGCTACCAGTCTTCGCAGGCGCTGCAGGCTTCATCGCTGGTCGGCCACACGGTGATTGTGCCGACCGACAAGGCGGTTGTGGATACCAGCGAAACCTTCAAGGGCAGCCTGGTACTGCCGGTCACCAGCAGCAACGTGTACGTGAACATCTATGACAACAAGGGGTCGGTGGTGAACCGGGTCAACCTTGGGGAACAGGCGGCTGGGCAGGTTAGCTTCATGTGGGATGGCAAGGATTCCAGCGGCAACCTGCTGGCCCCCGGCACCTACAAGTTCGAGGCGCAAGCCACCTATGCAGATGGCACCAAAGGGCTTTACACGCTGCTACCGGCCAACGTCGACAGCGTCACCCTGGGCCAGAACGGCAGCGAGATGCAGCTCAACCTCGCCGGCCTCGGCAGCGTCTCGCTGTCGCAAGTACAGATGATCGGTCAATAACTCACAGACTGTAAGCGCCGGCAGTAGCGGCAAAGGAGTATCCCATGGGTTTCAATATCGGTCTGAGCGGTCTGCGAGCGGCCACCAGTGACCTCAACGTCACCGGCAACAACATTGCCAACGCCGGCACCGCAGGCTTCAAACAGTCGCGTGCCGAGTTTGCCGATGTGTATGCCGCGTCTGTGCTGGGGTCGGGTTCCAACCCCCAGGGCAGCGGCGTGCTGCTGTCGGATGTGTCACAGCTGTTTAACCAGGGCAACATCAACTACACGCAGAACGCTCTGGACCTGGCCATCAACGGCAACGGCTTCTTCGTCACCAGCAACAACGGTGAAGTCAGCTACACCCGCGCGGGTTACTTCGGTACCGACCGCGATGGCTACATGGTCAACAACTTCGGCTACAAGCTGCAGGGGTATGCGGTAGATGACGCCGGCAACCTGCAGAACGGCGTGGTCAGTGACATCCAGATCCAGACGGCCAGCCAGTCGCCGCGCCCGACGGAAGAGATCACCCAGACCTTCAATCTGAACTCGACGAACACGGTGCCAACCACTACACCGTTCGATCCGACCGATCCGACCACCTACAACTCGTCGACTTCGACCAACATCTACGACTCGCAGGGCAACGCCCACGTGTACACCCAGTATTTCGTCAAAACGGCGGCCAATACCTGGAACATGAACGTGTTGATCGATGGGCGTAATCCGGCGGACCCTACCTCGACCGCGCCCTATACCGCGAACGTGGGTTTCACCACGGCCGGTCAGTTGGATCTGACGACCCTGAGCTCGCCTGATATGACGGTGAATGCTGATGGCACCATCACCCTGACCAACTGGGAGCCAGCTGCTTCGGATGGTGCGACGCCACCCGTCTGGGCAGACAATGGCGCCGATGCGGCGGCGGCAGGTGTAACCCTCGACTTACGCTCGTCCACCCAGTTTTCCAGTGCCTTTGCCGTCAGCAGCATCAGCCAGGATGGCTACACCACCGGCGAGCTATCGGGCCTGGAAATCGACGATACCGGGGTGATCTTTGCGCGCTACACCAACGGCCAGTCGAAGGTGCAGGGGCAGATCGTGTTGGCCAACTTCGCCAACGTGCAGGGCCTGACGCCTGTCGGCAAGACCGCCTGGGTGCAGTCCTTTCAGTCCGGTGAGCCTGTGGTGGGAACGCCGCGCTCCGGTACCCTCGGTGCGCTGCAGGCTGGTGCTCTGGAGGACTCCAACGTCGAGTTGTCCGACCAGTTGGTGAACCTGATCGTGGCTCAGCGTAACTACCAGGCCAACGCCAAGACCATCGAGACCGAAAGCGCCATTACCCAGACCATCATCAACCTGCGGTAACGCCAGGGGAGGGGGCTTGCCGCAGGCGGCAAGGCCTCGCCGTGATCGACTTTACAAGGCTCCTTCGGGAGCCTTTTGTTTTATTTAAATTCTTTAAAATCAACATCTTGTGATTATTTTTCGAGTCTGGCACGGGCTTTGCTGGATAGCTTGTAACAGAGCAGCGAGCGGCAATCGCCGCCCACCTCGGAGAAGACAATGGACAAGATGCTGTACGTATCCATGACTGGCGCTAGCCAGAACACCATGGCTCAACGTGCCCACGCCAACAACCTGGCGAACATTTCCACCAGCGGCTTTCGTCGTGACTTCGAGCAGGCGCGTTCGATGCCGGTGTTCGGCGATAGCTATCCGGCCCGCGTCTATGCGATGAGCGAGCGTCCGGGAACGGACTTCACGCCGGGCTCGTTGCAGGAAACCGGCCGCGACATGGACATCGCCATCGATGGCCAGGGCTGGGTTGCCGTGCAATCGGCTGACGGCAGTGAGGCTTATGTCCGTACCGCCAGCCTGCAGATCGATTCACTTGGCCAGCTGCGTACCGGCAACGGTTTGCCGGTTCTCGGCAATGGCGGGCCGATTGCCATACCACCCGAGCAGAAGGTGGAGATCGGCCAGGACGGCACCATCAGCATTCGCGCCCTTGGCGAGTCACCGAGCACGATGGCTGAAGTCGACCGGATCAAGATGGTCAACCCCGATCCCAAGACGATGGAGAAGGGCCTCGACGGCATGATCCGGGTCAAGGATGCCACCGGCCCGGCACAGGCGGATGCCAACGTACGCCTGACCTCCGGCTTTATCGAGGCGAGCAACGTGAATGCCGTGGAGGAGATGACCGCGATCCTCTCGCTGTCCCGCCAATTCGAACTGCACGTGAAGATGATGCGGACCGCCGAAGACGACGCGGCGGCCATGGCACGCGTCATGCAACTCAGCTAATTACCAGCGCGATGTGCCGTAAAACCGGCGCTCGAGGAGAAGAAAGATGATTCCGGCTCTGTGGGTCAGTAAAACCGGTCTGTCCGCCCAGGACATGAACCTGACCACTATTTCCAACAACCTGGCGAACGTATCGACCACCGGGTTCAAGCGCGATCGCGCTGAATTCGAGGATCTGCTGTACCAGATTCGTCGCCAGCCCGGCGGTCAGTCCAGCCAGGACAGCGAGCTGCCCACCGGCCTGCAGCTGGGTACCGGTGTGCGCATTGCCGGCACGCAGAAGATATTCACCCAGGGCAGCCTGCAGACTACCGAGCAGCCGCTGGACCTGGCCGTCAACGGTCGTGGCTTCTTCCAGATCCTGCAGCCGGACGGCACCGTTTCCTATAGCCGTGACGGTAGCTTCCACCTGGACTCCGATGGCCAGATCGTTACCTCGCAGGGCTTTGCCCTGGAGCCTGCCATCGTTCTGCCAGCTGAAACCCAGACCTTCACCGTGGGGGAAGACGGCACCGTATCCGTGACCGTGGCGGGTAACCCGGCCTCGCAGGTGATCGGCAACATCCAGACCGCCGACTTCGTCAACCCGGCTGGCCTGGAAGCGATTGGCAACAACCAGTTTCTCGAAACGGCATCCAGCGGCGCGCCACAGGTTGGTACCCCGGGCCTGACCGGTTTGGGCGTGGTGCTGCAGAACACCCTGGAAAACTCCAACGTCAGCGTGGTCGAGGAACTGGTGAACATGATCACCACCCAGCGCGCTTACGAGATGAACTCCAAGGTCATCTCCACCGCTGACCAGATGCTGTCCTTTATTACCCAGAATCTTTAATCCGCAGGCATTGACCTAGGTCGGTGCCGGCACTGAGCAACACGAACGCCGTGAGGTAGTGGTTATGAACCGGCTGATTATTCTTCTCCCCCTGCTGGGTAGCGTGACCCTTAGTGGCTGCGTCACACCCCCGCCGAAGCCGGACGACCCGTATTACGCGCCCGTGTTGCCACGCACTCCGTTGCCGGCGGCGCAGACCAATGGTTCGATCTACCAGGCAGGCTTCGAGACCAACCTGTATGACGACCGCAAGGCCTATCGGGTCGGCGACATCATTACTATCACCCTCAGTGAGAAGACCCAGGCGAGCAAGAAATCCGGCTCGTCCATGTCCAAGGACAGCACCGCCAAGATCGGCCTGACCTCGCTGTTCGGTGGTGGCGTAAGCACCAACAATCCGTTTTCCGACGGTGATCTCACGCTGGATGCCGGTTACAGCGGTACTCGTGACACCGAGGGCGACGCCGCTGCCGACCAGAGCAACAGCCTGAGTGGCTCGATCACCGTAACCGTGGCGGAGGTGCTGCCCAACGGCATTCTCTCCGTGCGCGGCGAGAAGTGGATGACCCTCAACACTGGCGATGAGCTGGTGCGCATTGCCGGCATGATCCGCTCGGACGACATTGCCACCGACAACACCGTGGCTTCTACCCGTGTGGCCAATGCACGCATCACCTACTCCGGCACGGGCGCTTTCGCCGATGCCAGCCAACCGGGCTGGTTCGATCGCTTCTTCGCCAGTCCGTTGTTCCCGTTCTGAGTAGCCTGATCATGAAGCGACTGATTTCGACCCTCTGCCTGTTGCTCGTTGCGAGCACGGTGCAGGCCGAGCGCCTGAAGGATCTGGCCAGCATCCAGGGTGTGCGAACCAACCAGTTGATCGGCTATGGCCTGGTGGTCGGCCTCAATGGCTCGGGCGACCAGACCACGCAGACGCCTTTTACCCTGCAGACCTTCAACAACATGATGGCCCAGTTCGGCATCAAGGTACCGACCAGCGGCGGTAACGTGCAGCTGAAAAACGTCGCGGCCGTGTCGATACACGCGGAATTGCCGCCGTTCGCCAAGCCGGGGCAAACCCTGGACGTAACCGTTTCCTCCATCGGCAACGCCAAAAGCCTGCGCGGCGGCAGCCTGCTGATGACGCCACTGAAAGGTATCGATGGCAATGTCTACGCCATCGCCCAGGGCAACCTGGTAGTCGGTGGCTTCGACGCCGGTGGCGCCGATGGCTCGCGCATCACCGTCAATATTCCGTCGGCCGGGCGCATTCCGGCGGGCGGCACCGTGGAACGTCCGGTGCCGAGTGGTTTCGATCAGGGCAATAGCCTGACCCTCAACCTCAATCGTCCGGATTTCACCACGGCGAAGAACATCGTCGACCAGATCAACGGGCTGCTGGGCCCTGGCGTGGCCCAAGCCATCGATGGCGGCTCGATTCGTATCAGTGCGCCGCTCGACCCCAACCAGCGTGTCGACTACCTGTCGGTACTGGAAAACCTTGAGGTCGAGGCCGGGCAGGCGGTGGCCAAGGTCATCATCAACTCGCGCACCGGCACCATCGTCATCGGCCAGAACGTCAAGGTGCAGCCGGCGGCGGTGACTCACGGCAGCCTGACCGTCACCATCACCGAAGACCCCATCGTCAGCCAGCCAGGGGCCTTCTCCAACGGCCAGACCGCTGTGGTGCCGCGCTCCAAGGTGGATGCCACCGAGGAAGCCAAGCCGATGTTCAAGTTCGGCCCGGGGACCACCCTGGACGAGATCGTACGTGCGGTGAACCAGGTGGGCGCCGCTCCTTCCGACCTGATGGCCATCCTGGAGGCGCTCAAGCAAGCCGGCGCCCTCCAGGCCGACCTGATCGTGATCTGAGGAGGACACACGATGGATTCCCGAGTGCCTGCCGGTCTGGTCAGCGGCCAGCCATACGACAGCGGTGCCTACACCGACCTGAACCGCCTCAACCAGTTCAAGGTGGGCGGCGACAGCAGCAGCAATATCAAGAAAGTGGCTCAGGAATTCGAGTCGCTGTTCGTCAATGAAATGATGAAGGCCATGCGCAAGGCGAACGATGTGTTCGGCGAAGGCAACTTCATGAACAGCAACGAGAGCAAGACCTACCGCGACATGTACGACCAGCAGTTGGCCGTGACCCTGTCCAAGAGCAAGAACGGCATCGGCCTGGCCGATGTGCTGGAGCGCCAACTGAGTCAGCTGGCCGGTGGCGCCAAGGATCGCGTCAATCCGTTCCCGCAGATGGCAACCGGGGCTGCCGAGAGTGCCGCCCAGGTTACCCCGACGGCTTTCAAGAGTTCGGCGGGTGACGGTGTACGTGATGACTCCAAGTTGCTCAACCAGCGCCGCCTGAGTCTGCCCAGCAAGATGACCGATCGCCTCCTGGCTGGCATCGTGCCGGCCAGCGGCGTTGCCGAGGGCCAGCCACTGGCGGCGACCGACTGGGTATCGGAGCAGTCCAAGGCTGTGACCGACGCCAAACCGCTGACCCTGGACAACAGTGATGCCATCAGCGGTCGCCGCGTGGCACAACCGCCGCTGGCCAAAGGCAAGTCGGCGTTCGCATCGGCCGAGGACTTTGTCGCGACCATGTTGCCGATGGCGGAAGAAGCGGCGCAGAAGATCGGCGTCGATGCCCGCTATCTGGTGGCTCAGGCCGCGCTGGAAACCGGCTGGGGCAAATCAATCATCCAGCAAGCCGATGGCAGCAGCAGCCACAACCTGTTCGGCATCAAGGCCCAGGGCGGCTGGGAAGGCGAGTCGGCACGGGTGCTGACCACCGAATACAACGGCGGCAAGGCGGTCAAGGAGTCGGCAGCGTTCCGTACCTATGACTCCTTCCAGCAGAGCTTCAACGATTACGTGAGTTTCCTGCAGGACAATGGCCGCTACCAGGAAGCGCTGGATTCGACCGCCAACCCCGACCATTTCGTGCGTGAACTGCAGGAGGCCGGCTACGCCACCGACCCGCAATACGCCCGCAAGATCGCGCAGATCGCCCGGCAGATGCAGACCTACCAGACTGTCGCCGCGGCAGACAGCTCGACCACAAGGACCTGAGGCTGAGTTATGGCTGACCTACTGAGTATTGGCCTGTCCGGGCTGTCGGCGAACAAGACGTCGCTGGCGATTACCGGGCACAACATCACCAACGTCAACACGCCTGGGTTTTCCCGGCAGGACACGGTGCAGGCCACTCGTACGCCGCAATTCAGTGGCGCCGGTTATATCGGTGCGGGGACCACGCTGGTCGATGTACGGCGGATCTACAACGAATTCCTCACTACCCAGGTGCGTAGCAGTACGGCGCTGAACAGTGACGTGACGGCTTATCTCGACCAGATCAACCAGCTCGACTCGTTGCTGGCCGGTAGCACCACGGGTGTTACACCGGGCATGCAGAAGCTGTTCGCCGCCTTGCAGACCGCAGCCGAGGACCCGGCCAATATTCCGGCGCGGCAGCTGGTGCTGTCCGAAGCGGAAGGGCTGTCCAAGCGCTTCAATACTATCTACGACCGTCTGTACGAGCAGAACGCGTTCATCAACAAGCAGCTCTCGGCGGTGACCGACCAGGTCAACCAGCTGGCGACGTCCATTGCCGGTTACAACAATGCGATTGCCGTTGCGGGAGCCAATGGCCAGCAGCCCAATGACCTGCTGGATGCGCGTGAAGAGGCTGTGCGTCAGCTGTCCGAGTTCATCGGCGTGACCGTGGTGCCGCAGGACGACAACACCTACAACCTGTTCATCGGTTCCGGCCAGCCACTGGTGGTCGGGGCGACTGCGGCCAAGCTGGAAGTTGTGCCGGGAACGTCCGATCCACTGCGTAGTGAAGTGCAGTTCGTCAGTGGTGGTTCGCGCCAGGGCATTACCTCGCTGATCACCGGTGGGGAAATGGGCGGGCTGATCCGCTATCGCGAGGACGTGCTGGACACCTCGATGAACTCGGTAGGGCGCCTGGCGCTGTCGATTGCCGACCAGATCAATACCCAGCTGGGGCAGGGCCTGGACCTGAAGGGCAACTTTGGCGAGCCGTTGTTTCGCGGCATCAACGACCCGCTCATCATCGGCCAACGCAGCCTGGCTCGGGTGGGCAATAGCGACACCACTGCCAACCTCAATGTGCTGATTGAAGACACCACCACGCTGACCACCAGCGACTACGAAGTGGAATTCACCAGCGCCACCGAGTACACCGTGCGGCGGATTTCCGACGGTCAGCAGGTGTCGGCGATCTACGACGATGACGGCGACCCGGATACGCCAATGGTGACGGCGCCATCACCTTACGACATTACCAGTGGCACGCCATTGGTCTTTGATGGCTTCTCGATGAACGTGGCGTCCGGCACCTTTGCCGCCGGTGACCGTTTTCGCGTCATGCCGACACGCAACGAGGCGGACAACGTCCGTACCGACCTGACCAACGCTGAGGAGCTGGCTTTTGCATCGCCGCTCAAGGCAGAGACCAGTCCGGCCAACATCGGCACTGGTGCGATCACCCAGCCGAGCCTGATCACCCAGATCGATATCTACGACGCGACGGCCCAGGCAGCCCTGGAGAACAGCCTGCGTACGGCTCCGCCAGTGAGGATCGTGTTCACTTCGGACTCCGCCTATGACGTAGTGGATACCGCTGGTACCGTGCTGAGCAGCAACACCATCGTGCCGGGGCAGGGTAATACCCAGCAGATCACCGCCGGTACGCCGCCGGATGACTTCACCTTCGAGTTCACCATCAGTGGGCGGCCAAAGACGGGCGACAATTTCACTATCGCCTTCAACACCAATGGCGTGTCGGATAACCGCAATGCCTTGAAACTGACCGAGTTGCAGAGCAAATCGACGATCGGTATCGATCCCAACTTCCCCAGCACCACCGGTGCGAGTTTTACTGATGCCTACGGCGATCTGGTGGAGCGAGTCGGCACCCTGACCAGTCAGGCGCGCGTGGATGGCGAGGCGACCACGGCGATCCTCAAGCAGGCAACCGATAACCGTGACTCGGTGTCGGCGGTCAACCTCGATGAGGAGGCGGCCAAGCTGATCCAGTTCGAACAGTACTACCAGGCGTCTGCGCAAATCATTCAAGTCGCGCGTAGTCTGTTCGATACGTTGATTAACACCTTCTAAGCCGGACAACGCCCATGGTTATGCGTATTTCCTCCATCCAGGCCTTCAATAACGGTGTCAGCGGCATTGGGCGCAACTATTCCGATGTGATCCGTACTCAGGAACAGATCAGCAGCGGCAAGCGCATCCTGACCCCGGCTGATGACCCGGTAGCGTCGGTTCGCCTGCTGCAGCTTGAGCAGCAGCAAGCGATGTTGACCCAGCACAAGGACAACCTGACGGCGGCGACCAACAGTCTGACTCAGGAAGAAACCACGTTGAACTCGGTGAACACTGTCCTGCAGCGCATTCGCGAGCTGGCGGTACAGGCCGGTGGTGGGACCTTGTCTGCAGAGGACCGCAAGTCGATCGCCAAGGAGCTGAGTGAACGTGAAGGCGAGCTGCTCAACCTGATGAACAGCCGCAACGCCCGTGGTGAATACCTGTTCGCTGGCAACCTGGGCAAGACCGAGCCTTTTGTACGCAACCCGGACGGCACCTATTCCTATCGGGGTGACGAAGGACAGCGCAGCCTGCAGGTAGCCAGTTCGACCACGGTGGCGATCAACGACAACGGCAAGGTGCTGTTCGAGAACGTGACCAACGCCAACCGTGTGCTCAACATCAATGGTGTCGATAATGCGGCGCTAGCTGGGCAGGTACCGCCGTTGCCATCTACAACCATTCCCGCTGTAGCAAGTGACGAGCAGCGCGTGTTCATGTCGCCAGGCCTGGTGCAGGACAATGACACCTTCAACAGCACCTTCCGCGATGGTGAGCCCTATTCGCTGGTGTTTGTCAGCGGTAGCGAGTTTCGCATCTATGACGGTACTGGGGCTGATGTGACCTCGGAAGTGCCGGGCAGTGGGCAGATTGATCCGCTGACCAGCAACGGTAACGTCATCAACTTCCGTGGCATGCGCTTCCAGTTGGATGTGGTGCTGCAGGAAGGGGATAACGAGCAGGATCTGGATAACCTGTTGGCTGACATTCAGCCGCCTGCTACCGCCGGATCTCCAGGTATAGGCACGCACAGTTTTACTTTGCAGGCTGCACCGACAGAATTTGCCGCGACCCGCTCTTCGACCAATACCTCGACGGCTGTGGTCGGCGGCGGCACGATAACCAATCAGGCTACGTTCAACTCCCAGTTTCCTACGTCCGGTGTGGTACTGCGTTTCACCAACGCCACCGACTACGACGTCTATGCCCAGCCCGTGGGGGCGAGCAGCACGCCGATTGCCTCTGGCACTGCTGCAGGCCCTTACCCCTCGACTTTCAACGTGTTTGGCGCTGATTTCAGCTTGAGCGCTGCGGCTTCGACGGGTGACGAGTTCAGTGTCCAGCCGCAGTTTCAAGAGCAGCGGAGCATCCTCAATACCATTTCCCGCCTGCGCCAGGCGCTGGAGTCTGCACCGACCTCGCCGGCAGGTAATCTGTCGATCCGTGATGAAGTGGCGATTGCGTTGACCAACATGGACAACGGCATAGGCCAGGTGCTCGGGGTGCAAACGGAAATCGGTGCGCGGTTGAATTTGATTGATACCACGACGACGGATAACGAGGACGTCACCTTGGTCAACAAGTCGGTCCAGGCTGACCTGCGTGAACTTGATTACGCCGAGGCGTTGTCCCGCTTGTCATTCCAGACCGTGATTCTTGAAGCTGCGCAGCAGAGCTACGTGAAAATCGCCGGACTGAGTCTGTTCGACAAACTCGGCTGACTCATCTTGTCAGTAATGGGCCACTGGTCTTGGCCTGTTGCTAGGCTATTGCCTGTATCTCACTAATTTTTCTGATTTCTTCTGGCTTGTTAATTGCTAACTTGCTGGGATAGTGATGAAAAATTGACGGGGCTGGGCATGACAGTTGACACCGAGTGGCTAGTGGATTTCTTTCGCCGCCAGGCACGCCTGGGTTTTGAGGAAGGGGATTACACGCGCACACGCAACAGCTGCCGTGAGCTGCTTCAGTATGTTCCCGCCGATAAAGAAGCTTGGTCGTTACTGGGTGAGGCCGCCCTGGCTAGCCATGACAGCATCACTGCGCTGCGTGCATTCGATCAGCTGCTTGAGCTTGAGCCACAAAGTGCCGAGCATGCCATGCGTCTAGGTCAGGCCAGCCTGCAGGCTCAGGATTGGCCGGCAGCTATCGCTGCATTCGATCAGGTCTTGCAACTGCAGTCAGACCACTCAGGTGCCCGTGAAGCACTGGCATTGATTGCCCAACTGCAGGCGAGGCTGGACATTCTCGGTCAGTTGCCAGCCACACCGCCTGGACGCAACTCCTTTTGCCACTGCGGCAGCGGTTTGAAGTACAAGAAGTGCTGCCTGGAGAAGAGTTCGCAACAGCTTATTCATAGCCGTTTCGAGCAGGCGTATCTGGCAGGGAATTGGCAGCAAGTGATGACCTTGGCTGAGGAGTTGGAAAGCGTCACTAGCCGGCAGCGTCTGAGTCTGGCGTTGGCGCGTTACCAGTTGGGGCAGCGCGGTCCTGCCTATCCATTGCTTAGGGCCGCGGCGCGAGAATGGCCTGAGGATCTAGAACTGAATGCGGCATTGGCCGACCTTGAGTTGGATCATGATGTTGTGCGCGCCGGGGCTTTGGCTCAATCGGTACTTGCCAAACAACCTAGTCAGTGGCGAGCGAGCCTGGTACTTGCGGCTGTGCATGCGCGAGAGGGGCGGCTTGAAAGCTCTGAGGCTGTTTTGCGCGAGCTGATTTGCATCAACCCTGATTGCGATAGCGCTTGGCAGCGACTGAGTAACTTCTTGCGCAGATCCCAGCGTGTTGATGAGGAAATCGACCTCATGCGCGAGTGGACCGAGTGTCGCCCTGACTCTCCTGTTGCCTGGTTCCATCGTGGAATGTCGGCGGTTATGGCTGCCCAGGCCGAAGCCGCCCGCGATTATCTGCAGCGGGCACTGGCGCTTGATCCGTTGCACCATGAAGCGCATTGCTGGATCGGCCAGTCGTATCAAAATGAGCAGAACCCGCATAAGGCCCTGGAGCACCTGATGCAAGGGCTGCAGATGAAGCCGGACTACCAGCCGGGTTGGAATATGCTCGGTGGTGTCTACCATTCGGTTGGTCGGCAGCATGAGGCAGAAGGCTGTTTCATGCGTGCAGTGGCGATCACACCTGACCAGGCTGAGGCATGGAACAACCTGGCCAATACCTATCTGGATGCTCGCCTTCACGATGAGGCGGAGAAAGTCATGCGGGTCGGCATCAGCCTTAACGGCCGGGAGCCGAATCTCTGGAACAATCTGGGGAACATTCTCAGTGCAGACAAGCGCATTGGTGAAGCACGCGAAGCCTATCTGAAAGCTCTCGATATCGCTCCGGACTATAAGCCGGTATTGATCAACCTAGCCGGTGTGGAAGCCAACTTCGGCAATCTTGATCGGGCTATCGAGCTGCTGCATGAAGTACTGGACGCAGCTCAGGCAAGGACCAATACGTTTTTCTTTGCCAACTACCATGCGGACTGGAGCGGCGAGCAGGTGTTCGCCGCTTATAAGGACATCATCGATCGGTATTTTCCAAGCCGGAAGTATTTCGACTACAGCAACCAGCTTGAGCCGAAGCGTCGTTTGCGAATCGGCTATGTCTCGCCAGATTTTCGTCACCATGTCTGCGCGCTCTTCATCGAGCCGTTGATGCGCTGTCATGACCACAGCAAGGTAGAAGTGTTCGCCTACTCGTTGGTGCGCCTGGAAGATCAGGTTACCGAGCGTTTCATGGGCTATGCCGATCATTGGCGGCATTGCATGGGACTGAGTAACGAGCGGATCGCTGAGCAGATTCGAGCCGATGGAATCGACATCTTGATCGATGTTGCCGGGCATACCGCCAACAATGGTCTGGCAGTATTTGCCCTTAAGCCTGCGCCGGTACAGGTAAGTTGGTGGATGGGGTTTGCCTTTGGTACAGGCTTGAAGGCTGTCGATTACTTCCTCGCCGATCAGGAAATGCTGCCGCCGGGGTGCGAGCCTTCTTTCGCCGAGCAGCTATGGCGGATGCCAGGGCCTGCCGTCGCCTATATGCCGAATGCCATGCTGCCTGATGTTTCGGCGTTGCCTGCATCGCAAAATGGTTACATCACCTTCGGCAGCTTGACCAGGCCGGTCCGCCTGAATCACCGGGTAATCCAGGTCTGGGCGGAGTTGCTGAAGCGTGTTCCGAACTCTCGCTTGATCCTCGATAGCAGTGCTTTTGACGACCAGGGTTTGCGCGATCATTACAAGGCCAAGTTCGTCGTACATGGGATCGAGGCCGAGCGTTTGGAGTTCGGCTACACCTCGCCGGTGTGGGATGTGTTGGGGAAAATGGATATTGCCTTGGATTGCTTCCCGCACAACTCGGGCACCACCCTGTACGAAAGCCTGTGGATGGGTTTACCGGTAGTCACCCTGCGTGATCGGCCGTCGATGGGGCGCGTAGGTGCATTGATACTGGGTGGTTTGGGGCGCAGTGAGTGGTGCGCCGATAGCGAAGAAGAGTACATAGAGAAGCTGGTGGCTTTGTCCAACGACACGACTCAGTTAGCCATCTTGCGCCAGGGACTGCGTGAAGAAATGCGCACATCGGCACTGTGTGATGGCGCGGATTTCACCCGTCGAATGGAGGAGACCTACCAGCAGATGTGGCAGCGTTATTGCGAACAAGGAGAACAACAATGAAGGCAGTGATTCTGGCCGGCGGCCTGGGTACGCGAATCAGCGAAGAGTCGCACCTCAAGCCCAAGCCGATGATCGAGATCGGCGGCAAGCCAATTCTCTGGCACATCATGAAGCAGTACTCGGCCCACGGCATCCAGGACTTCGTCATCTGCCTGGGCTACAAGGGCTATGCGATCAAGGATTTTTTCGCCAACTACTTCCTGCATACCTCCGATGTCACCTTCGACATGCGCAGCAACCAGATGGAAGTGCACCAGAACTACAGTGAGCCCTGGCGCGTGACCCTGGTAGATACCGGCGAGGACACCATGACCGGCGGACGTTTGCGCCGCGCCGGGCGTTTTCTCGAAGAGGAGGAGGCGTTCTGTTTCACCTACGGTGACGGCGTGTCGGACCTGGATATCGGTGCTCTGGTGGCCTTCCACAAACAGCATGGCAAGTCCGCTACCGTGACTGCGGTGCAGCCGCCAGGCCGTTACGGCGCGCTGGCCCGTGAGGGCGACCAGGTTACCGGGTTCGTCGAGAAGCCGCGTGGCGATGGTGGCTGGA
>JBBNAI010000414.1:0-4951 GCA_037994305.1 Pseudomonas sp.
CCGAGTTGTATGGCGATGCCAGCCCGGCCAGTGATGTGGAAGTGATCAGCCTGATGCTCGACATGCTCGAGTTGGCGAATGTGCCGGATGTGCACATGGATCTCGGTCATGTCGGTATCTATCGCGGCCTGGCGCGTGCTGCCGGGTTGTCCGGCGAGGTCGAGCAGCAGTTGTTCGACGCGCTGCAGCGTAAGGCTGTGGATGAAGTGGCGGTGCTGACTGCGCATGTTGAGCCTGCGCTGGCCTCCATGCTGCGTGCGCTTGCCGAGCTGTGCGGTGGGCGCGAGGTGCTGGAACTGGCCCAGGCCTGCCTGGTCGAGGCGCCGGCTGACGTGCATGCCGCGCTCGATGAGCTGGTGGCGATTGCCGACGAGCTGGAGCTGCGCTTCCCGGAGCTGCCGCTGTACTTCGATCTTGGTGAGTTGCGCGGTTATCACTATCACACCGGCGTGGTATTCGCGGCCTTCGTTCCGGGTGTTGGCCAGTCCATCGCCCAGGGTGGTCGCTATGATGACATCGGTGCTGATTTCGGCCGGGCGCGTCCGGCTACTGGTTTCTCCACTGACCTGAAGACCTTGGTGACCCTGGGCGATATGCAGGTCGACGAGCCGGCGGCGGGTATCTGGGCGCCGGATAGCCACGATGTCTATCTGTGGCAAGCCGTGCAGCGCTTGCGTCGTGAAGGCGTGCGCGTAGTGCAGGCGTTGCCCGGGCAGGAAATCGCTGCGGCGAGCGAGGCTGGTTGCGACCGCCTCCTGCAGCTGCGCGACGGACGTTGGCAAGTGGCGCCGCTGGCGTCCTGACGAGTTTTCCGCCGGCTGCGGCCGGCATCGAGCTTCCGCAAAGAGGAAAAGTGTTATGGGTAAGAATGTCGTGGTCCTGGGCACCCAGTGGGGTGATGAGGGCAAGGGCAAGATCGTCGATCTGCTGACCGAGCAGGCTGCTGCGGTCGTGCGTTATCAGGGTGGTCACAATGCGGGCCACACCCTGGTTATCGATGGCGAGAAGACCGTGCTGCACCTGATTCCATCCGGCATCCTGCGCGAAGGCGTGCAGTGCCTGATCGGCAACGGTGTGGTGGTTGCCCCTGACGCTCTGATGCGTGAAATCACCAAGCTGGAAGAGAAGGGGGTGCCGGTGCGTGAGCGCCTGCGTATCAGTCCGTCCTGCCCGCTGATCCTGTCTTATCACGTGGCGCTCGACCAGGCGCGTGAGAAGGCGCGTGGCGATGCCAAGATCG
Source organism: Pseudomonas sp. (assembly GCA_037994305.1). Lineage (GTDB taxonomy): Bacteria > Pseudomonadota > Gammaproteobacteria > Pseudomonadales > Pseudomonadaceae > Aquipseudomonas. The sequence continues at coordinate 1,241 of JBBNAI010000414.1, forward strand.
GTACCACCGGTCGTGGTATCGGCCCAGCCTACGAAGACAAAGTGGCTCGTCGCGGCCTGCGCATCGGTGACCTGTTCCACCGCGAGCGCTTTGCGGCCAAGCTCGGCGAGCTGCTGGACTACCACAACTTCGTTCTGGTCAATTACTACAAAGAGCCGGCGGTCGACTTCCAGACTACGCTCGACGAGTGCATGGCCTTTGCTGAGCTGCTGCGTCCGATGATGACCGACGTTACTGCCGACCTGCACGAGCTGCGTCGCGCGGGCAAGGACATCATGTTCGAAGGCGCCCAGGGGTCGCTGCTGGATATCGACCACGGTACTTACCCCTATGTCACCAGTTCCAACACCACTGCTGGCGGCACTGCCACCGGCTCCGGTTTCGGTCCGCTGTACCTGGACTACATCCTCGGTATCACCAAGGCCTACACGACCCGTGTCGGCTCCGGTCCGTTCCCCACCGAGCTGTTCGACGAAACCGGTGCGTTTCTCGCCAAGCGCGGCCACGAGTTCGGTTCGACCACCGGTCGTGCTCGTCGCTGTGGCTGGTTCGATGCCGTGATCCTGCGCCGCGCCATCGAGATCAACAGCATTTCCGGCCTGTGCCTGACCAAGCTGGACGTGCTCGATGGCCTGGAAACCATCAACATCTGCACCGGCTACAAGGACGCTGAAGGCGTGCTGCTGGTCGATGCGCCGACCGACGCCGATAGCTACATCGGCCTGCAGCCGGTGTATGAGGTGCTGTCGGGTTGGAGCGAGTCCACTCTGGGGGCGAAGAGCCTCGAAGAGCTGCCGCCTGCCGCGCGTGCTTACATCAAGCGCGTGGAAGAGCTGGTTGGTGCGCCGATCGACATCATCTCCACCGGGCCGGATCGCAACGAGACCATCGTGCTGCGCCACCCCTTCGCCTGAGTCATCGGGTGAACACAAAAGGCCGCTCTCGAGCGGCCTTTTGCTTTTGTGCCAAAGCTGCCTGGCTGGCCTATACCTTGCTTTGAGTTACAGCTTTGCTGTCCATGGTCGATGCAGTGACATGGGTGGCTCTGGCGGAAGGAGTTGAGCAGTGTCCGTTTTATTTTCATTGTTGCGCAGTCGTTTGCTGCGGCCGGTGTTTATCGCGCTGGGTGTTGCCATGTTGGTGCAAGTGGGGTTGGCGGTGTGGCTGACGCGGGCGACGGTTGATGGCCTGGTGCAGGATCTGACCCAGCGTCTCGGTGGTGAAAGTGAACGCCTGGCTGGTGAGCTGGGTAAGGCTGAGCGCGAGATGAGTGAGGGCCTGGCGGCGCTGTCGACCAATACCCGTGAGCGCCTGGGTGGTGGTCTGACCAGTCAGCTGAAGGGTGAGCAGGCGCAGTTGCGCAAGGTGCTTGAGGAGAATCTAAAGCAGTCCGGCAACTCCATGGCGCAGTTGCTGGCCGGTGTGGCGCCCAAGGCTATCTGGGACAACGATGTGCCGGCTCTGACGGCGTTCACACGTATCGTCCAGCGTGATCCGGCGGTGCTGTTTGCCGTGTACTACGACGCCCAGGGCCAGCGCCTGACCCGTAACTTCAATCGCAGCAGTCAGCAGGTGCGTGATCTGGTTGCCGCCGGGCAGGGCAAGACGCCGCTTGAGCGCCTGGTGGATGCGGCCTCGCGTGATGCGCGTGTGCACATGGTCGAAGTCGAGATCAATCCGATGGGGGCGCCGATCGGCAAGGTCCAGCTGGGGCTTTCTCTGGATGGCGTGGAGAAGGAGCTGGTTGCTCTCGATGGGCGCTTCGCCACGTTGGTCGGCAATGCGGGCGAGTTGGTCGACAGCAGCCTGGCAGGTGCGGCGCAGGAAAGTACCAAGGCGTTGCAGCAGCGTCTGAAGTTGGCCGAGCAGGCCACGCAGGATATGGCTGCAAATGGCAGTGAGACGGTACAGAAGGCGGCCGAGAGTTTACGCTGGCGGATAGCTGTCGGTTTGCTGGTCGTCGGCTTGCTGGCTTTGATTGCGGTGGCGCTGGTATTGGGCTGGCGAGTGCTCAGTCGCCTGCAGTTGTTGATCGCGGCGCTGAAGGATCTGGCGGCGGGAGAGGGGGATCTGACGCGGCGCGTGCAGCTGGACAGTAATGATGAGGTTGGTGATATGGCCGATGCGGTCAACCGCTTTATTGCCAAGTTACAGCCGATTGTGCGTGAGGCGGGCGATGTGGCTCTGCGTACGGGCGAGGAAATACGCAGCCTGGCCCAGCGCAGTGCAGCGGCCGAGGCGGCTTCCGCGCGGCAGCGTGACGAGGTGGCGGGTAGTCTTCGGGCGCTGGAGGATATGGCGGGTGCGGCCCAGGCAGAAAGTCAGGCCATGCATGATGCTCAGCAGCGGGTGGCAGCCATTCGCCAGGCGGCACACGAGAATGCAGCTATTGCTACCAAGGTGGGTGGGCTGATCGAGGTATTGGTGGCGCGGGTCGACAGTGGGTCCGCGGTTATCGAGCGCTTGGCGCGGCAAAGCGAGCAGATCGAGGTGGTGCTCACGGTGATCCAGTCCATTGCTGAGCAGACCAATCTCCTCGCGCTGAATGCGGCGATCGAGGCGGCGCGTGCCGGTGAAAGCGGTCGTGGTTTTGCCGTGGTGGCGGATGAAGTAAGGGCGCTGGCCAGCAAGACCCAGCAATCCACGGGCGATATTCAAGCGCATATCACTGCATTGCAGCAGGGGGCGCGCGAGGCGGTGGCGGTTATCGGTCAGGCTGGCGAACAAGCGGCGCAAGGGATGCAGGCGCTGCGCGAGAGTGCGCGCCTGCAGCAGTCGGTGCAGGCGTCGGTGGATGAGGTGCATGGCGCGATCGATACTGCCAGCCGGGCGGCAGCGCACCAGGCAGAAGGTGCGAGTGCGGTGCGTGGGCGGGTCGAAGTGATCCATGCCGAGGCGCAGCGTGCTGCGCGCGAAGTCAGCGAAACCGCGGCCAGTGGTCGGGTGCTGGATGGGCTGGTGGCTCAGCTCAAGGCCAGCTTCGCCCAGTTCAGGGTCTGATGGCGTAGAGGCGAGCCTGGATGAGCTCGCCTATGCTTGTGATTTTCAGAGGCCGGAAAAGACAAAACCGAGCCAGGGGCTCGGTTTTGTTTTGAAGAGTGGTGCCCAGGAGAAGACTCGAACTTCCACGGTGTTGCCACCGCTAGGACCTGAACCTAGTGCGTCTACCAATTCCGCCACCTGGGCACATTGCGATGATTGCTCACCGACTTTTTTGCAGCGGCTACCGATTGGTCGGTACGGCGTTGCTGCTCCGTAAAACGAAACCGAGCCATCGGCTCGGTTGCTGAATAGTGGTGCCCAGGAGAAGACTCGAACTTCCACGGTGTTGCCACCGCTAGGACCTGAACCTAGTGCGTCTACCAATTCCGCCACCTGGGCACGGGAAACAATGATTGCTCAGCATTTCCGTGGTACAACGTCTCAGCAACGTTGTGGGCGCGAATAATACGGGCGACCTTTTTTCTTGTAAACCCCTGACGGCAAAAAAATTATTGTCGCGGGAAAAGCTGACCCTTGGTGCTGTTTCGCGCTTCAATAGGCACATGGCACACACATCTATATATATGCGTAAAGGTGATTTCACTTAATGGCCGATTGGCAATCCCTCGACCCTGAGGCCGCCCGCGAGGCGGAAAAATACGAAAACCCCATCCCCAGCCGCGAGCTGATTCTGCAGCACCTGTCCGAGCGCGGTTCGCCCGCTGCCCG
>JBBNAI010000415.1:0-3063 GCA_037994305.1 Pseudomonas sp.
TGTCGTTTTGGTGTCTGATTCGGTAAAGAACCGGGAGCACCATCTGCGTAGGCTTGAGGTTTAAGGCTTGCGCCGCCTACGGTCTTGGATAGCCCCCGCCAGGCAGGGACCCCAATTTTTCCAGGCCACCGGATTACTCCAGCGGCCAAATCACTTACGCGTCGAGCGATGCTTGGTCGATGACCAGACCTGGGCCCATGGTGGTGCTCAGGGTCACACGCTTGACGTAGATACCTTTCGAGGTCGACGGCTTCAGACGCTTGAGGTCCGACAGCAGGGCTTCCACGTTCTGTTTCAGCGCAGCGGCGTCGAAGCCGATTTTGCCAACGGAAGTGTGGATGATGCCGTTCTTGTCGGTACGGAAGCGTACTTGACCAGCCTTGGCGTTCTTCACGGCAGTTGCCACGTCCGGAGTCACGGTACCGACTTTCGGGTTTGGCATCAGACCGCGCGGGCCGAGGATCTGGCCCAACTGACCAACAACACGCATTGCGTCCGGGGAGGCAATGACGACGTCGTAGTTCAGGTCGCCGGCTTTCATTTCGGCAGCCAGGTCGTCCATGCCAACACGCTCAGCGCCAGCAGCCAGGGCAGCTTCAGCAGCCGGGCCTTGGGTGAACACGGCAACGCGAACGCTTTTGCCAGTGCCGTTCGGCAGCACGGTGGCGCCACGAACAACCTGGTCGGATTTACGCGGATCAACACCGAGGTTGATGGCGATATCGAACGACTCGACGAACTTCACAGCCGGCAGGTCAGCCAGCAGCTTGGCGGCGTCTTCGAAGCCGTACTGCTTGCCTGCTTCGATTTTCTCGGCAATAGCCTTTTGGCGCTTGGTCAGCTTAGCCATTACACACCCTCCACGTTGAGGCCCATGCTACGCGCGGAGCCGGCGATGGTACGCACGGCCGCATCCAGGTCAGCGGCAGTCAGATCAGCCTGCTTGGCTTTAGCGATCTCTTCCAACTGAGCACGGGTAACGGTGCCAACTTTAACGGTGTTCGGACGAGCGGAACCGCTGGTCAGGCCTGCAGCCTTTTTCAGCAGAACCGAAGCCGGGGTGCTTTTGGTTTCGAACGTGAAGCTGCGGTCGCTATAGACAGTGATGATCACTGGAGTCGGCAGACCAGGTTCCATGCCCTGGGTACGGGCGTTGAACGCCTTGCAGAATTCCATGATGTTCACGCCATGCTGACCCAGAGCCGGGCCGACGGGCGGCGACGGGTTGGCCTGAGCGGCCTTCACTTGCAGCTTGATGTAAGCGGTAATCTTCTTAGCCATGAGCTACTCCAAATACGGGTTCAAGCGCCAAATTGGCTCCCCGGTTGATAACGCCTTTATCCCAGTGACGAAAAAACCCCACAGCCAACGGCTGTGGGGTATGGGATGCATTGTTCAGTTATGCCTTCTCGACCTGACTGAACTCCAGCTCTACCGGTGTAGAGCGACCGAAAATAAGCACGGCAACATGAATGCGGCTTTTTTCGTAGTTAACTTCTTCGACCACGCCATTGAAGTCCGCGAAAGGACCATCAACCACACGAACAGTCTCGCCCGGCTCGAAAAGCGTCTTCGGCTTCGGTTTGTCACCACTGTCGGCAACACGACGCAAGATTGCTTCAGCTTCTTTCTCGGTGATCGGCGCCGGCTTATCAGCAGTGCCACCGATAAAGCCCATGACACGAGGCGTGTCCTTGATCAAGTGCCAAGTACCCTCGTTCATTTCCATCTGAACCAGCACGTAACCTGGGAAGAACTTGCGCTCACTCTTGCGCTTCTGGCCGTTCCGCATTTCCACCACTTCTTCGGTGGGAACCAGAATCTCGCCAAACTCTTCTTCCATGCCAGCCAGCTTGACACGCTCGGTCAGCGAGCGCATGACATGCTTCTCGTAACCCGAGTAAGCATGCACAACATACCAACGCTTAGCCACGGGACACCCTTAACCGACAATCATCGAAACAATCCAACCCAGGAAACTGTCGAGCCCCCAGAGGAGCAACGCCATTACCAGAACAACAGCCACGACTATCAACGTGGTCTGCGTGGTTTCCTGACGGGTCGGCCATACTACTTTACGAATTTCGGTGCGAGCCTCTTTTGCCAGGGCAAAAAAGGCCTGCCCCCTTGCAGTCTGCAGCGCGACAAAACCCGCGACCGCAGCAAGAGCAAGGAGGACTAGCACGCGATACAGGAGCGGCTCAGCCGAAAAGTACTGATTGCCGACCACGCCCACCACCACCAGAGCGACTACAACCAGCCACTTCAGCAGATCAAAGCGAGAGTCTTTAGCTTCAGCTTTGGCATTCATTGAGGAGAACCCTGTAGAAAGAAATGCCAGACCCTTTATTCAGGAATCTGGCAGGCCAGGAGGGAATCGAACCCCCAACCTGCGGTTTTGGAGACCGCCGCTCTGCCAATTGAGCTACTGGCCTAAAACGAAATCAGGCCGACCATTATGCCGGCCTGACAGTGCTAGATCAACCGATTACTCGATGACTTTAGCAACCACACCAGCGCCAACGGTACGGCCGCCTTCGCGAATCGCGAAGCGCAGACCTTCTTCCATTGCAATGGTCTTGATCAGGGTAACGGTCATCTGCACGTTATCGCCTGGCATTACCATTTCAACGCCTTCCGGCAGCTCGCAGTTACCAGTCACGTCAGTGGTACGGAAGTAGAACTGCGGACGGTAGCCTTTGAAGAACGGAGTGTGACGACCGCCTTCTTCCTTGCTCAGCACGTACACCTCAGCGGTGAACTTGGTGTGCGGCTTAACCGAACCCGGCTTGACCAGAACCTGGCCACGCTCAACGTCTTCACGCTTGGTACCGCGCAGCAGAACACCACAGTTCTCGCCAGCACGACCTTCGTCGAGCAGCTTGCGGAACATTTCCACACCAGTACAGGTGGTGGTAACGGTGTCTTTCAGACCAACGATTTCGATGGCTTCCTGGATCTTGATGATCCCGCGCTCGATACGACCAGTTACCACGGTGCCACGACCGGAGATCGAGAATACGTCCTCGATCGGCATCAGGAACGGCTTGTCGATGGCACGAA
>JBBNAI010000416.1:0-4101 GCA_037994305.1 Pseudomonas sp.
CGCACCGCCCTGCCGCCGCTGGGCAACAGCTTCATCTCGCTGGTCAAGGACACCGCCCTGGCCGCCACCATCCAGGTACCGGAACTGTTCCGCCAGGCGCAGCTGATTACCGCGCGCACTTTCGAGATCTTCACCATGTACCTGGCCGCCGCGCTGATCTACTGGTTGCTGGCCAGCGTGCTGGCGTACTTCCAGGGCCGCCTGGAAGACCGGGTCAACCGCCACGAGCAGGACAGCTGATGATTTCCGTGCGCAACCTGAGCAAGTCCTTCAATGGCAACGTGGTGCTCAAGAGCATCGACCTCGACGTCGCCCCCGGCGAAGTGGTGGCGATCATCGGCCCCAGCGGCTCGGGCAAGACCACCCTGCTGCGCTGCCTCAACCTGCTGGAACAACCCAGCGGCGGGCAGATCAACGTCGGGCAGATCTGCATCGACGCCGACAAACCGCTCAAGGCGCAGCAAGGGCTGATCCGCCAGCTGCGCCAGCACGTCGGTTTCGTGTTCCAGAACTTCAACCTGTTCCCCCATCGCACCGCCCTGGAGAACGTCATCGAAGGCCCGGTGCAGGTGAAGAAGGAACCGCGCGCCCAGGCACTCGAACGCGGCCGTGCATTGCTGGCCAAGGTCGGCCTGAGCGGCAAGGAAGACGCCTACCCCAAGCGCCTCTCCGGCGGCCAGCAGCAGCGCGTGGCCATCGCCCGCGCGCTGGCCATGCAACCGGACGTGATCCTGTTCGACGAACCGACCTCGGCCCTCGACCCGGAACTGGTCGGCGAAGTACTCGCCACCATCCGCAGCCTGGCCGAGGAAAAACGCACCATGGTCATCGTCACCCACGAGATGAGCTTCGCCCGTGACGTGGCCAACCGGGCGATCTTCATCGATGGCGGAGTGATCGTCGAACAGGGTGACGCCAGGCAGTTGTTCAGCGCACCACAGCACGAGCGCACGCAGCAGTTCCTCAGCAAGTTCCTCCTCGACCGCCAGGCCTGAAAGCCCCGCCATAGCGCCAACTGGCCAGTATCAGCGAAACGCATGGGCATGAATTTTCGGCAGTAGGCCCGAGCTGGGCCGCGTCGTAGAGTCCTCTGGCCGCCACTCACGCGGCAACCCACAACACGTGAAATCCGGGCCGCCCTGCGGCACCCGCGCCCCTCATTGAAGAGATTCCCAATGCGCCGATTTCCCCTGTCGCTGGCCGGCCTCGGCCTGGCCCTGCTCATCCAGTTTCCGGCCCTGGCCGACACGCCACTGGAACTGCTGCAGCTCAGCGCCTGCCGCACCACCAACAGCTTCATGCTGCTGCGCGGCGAAGGCCTGCAGCCCGAGCACCAGCAACGCTTCGAGCAGGATCGAGCCGCCCTGCAAAGCGCCTTCAGCCAGCTCGATGCGCAGAGTCGCGAAGCCCTGCAGCAGCCCTACCGGCAACTGCTCGACAGCCTCGTCGAAGGCCAGGGTTTCGGCCCCCGCGAAGACGACCTGCCCTGGCAGTATCCCGGCCAACTCAGCCGTGCCCTGGTGGTCCTGCTGGAGGCGGCCGACCGGCGCGACCCGCAGCATCAGGAGCCAACCCTGGAAACCGCATTGAAGCTGGAGTTTCTCGCCACCCAATATGCCAGCCAGGCCTACTTCGGCTACTTCGAAATCACCCCGACACCCGACGCCGGCTACAGCAGCAAGAGTGGTGAACAGTTGCTGCCCGAACTCGACGCGCAGATGCAGCAAGCCCTGCCGCTACTGGAACAACAGGTGCCGGGGCAGGAGCGCAAGGTACGGGCCAGTTGGCACTACCTGCACACCGCCCTGAGCGACTTCGACAGCGCCGGCCGCGCCCGCCTGGGCTACTCGGGCAAACCGCTGGTGCCACTGATGGTCAGCCGTTACACGCGCAACCTGAGCGAGCGACTGCTGGCCTTGCCGGCAGGCGGGCAATAGCAGCCGCCACCGCGTCTGTCGAAGGGCTGAACGGACGCGCCAATCCGGCCGGCACCCTGCTGGCTTTGCTGACGATCAACGTTGCAGCTTTCGCCCGCTAACTGCAGGATCGCCCTCAGTGATTGGCATCCCTCAAGGACGACTTATGAACACAACTCTTGCCCTCTTAATCGGCATCGCCGCGCTGGCTATCGCCCCCTACCTGCTGACCAGAAGATCGGCAGCACGTACCGCCGCCGAACTCGAGATACAGCGCCAGCAAATGGAACTGCTGCGCGAAGCCGAAGCCAACATCAATGATCCCGAGCTGTCCGAAGACGAGTTCTATGAAAGGACCAAGGTACTGGCCGACAAACTCGACGCCCTCAAGCAGGCGCAGCACCCACAGTGACACGGGCCTGAAAGACCAGACCGGAACCTTGCATCACCTCTTTTGCCAAGGAGCTTTGCCATGAAAAAACTGCCCCTCTGCCTCTCTCTGCTAACTCTGATCGCCGCCCCTGCCTTTGCCGCCGAATCGTCGCCGGCGTGCCAGGCCAAACAGGCCGATATCCAGGCGCAGATCACCGCCGCAACCGCGCGCGGCAACAGCCAGGAAGTGGCCGGGCTGCAGAAGGCGCTGCAGGCGAACCAGGCCAACTGCAGCGACGCCACGCTGGCAGCGGAGCGTGAGGAGAAGATCAAGGATGCCCGCGAAGAAGTGACCGAGCGCGAGAGCGACTTGCGTGAGGCCGAACAGGACGGCGATGTGCAGAAGATCGCCAAGCGCCAGGCCAAGCTGGAGGAGGCGCGCGGCGAGCTGCTCAAGGCCGAGCAGCCGCTGGCGCAATAACCGTTACGCGTCGTCACCCGCGGCTATCGCCAGTGGGTGTTGCCGCGAGGTGCGATGAGCCTGCTTGTCCACCTGGGCTCAGCCCCTAGGGCACCGGCTGCCACACCGCCTTGGCCACGTCGACACGCTTGGGCAGCAGGCGGTTCTCCAGGAACAGGTCGGCGGTGCGTTGCTGGGCGGCGACTATCTCGGCGCTGACCGGCAGGATCGGCGACGGCGGGCGATGGCTGAAGGCACGCACGATCACCGCTTCCGGCAGGCCCATGAACTGGGCAAGCAGGCGGATGCTGCCGGCTTCGTCGCTACGGGTCAGGGCTTCGGCGCGGGTCAGTTCGTCCAGCAGCGGCTGGATAAAGCCCGGATTGGCCTCGGCATAAGGCCGCGCGGCCAGGTAGAACGGGCCGCTCAGGCCGAGGCCTTCGCCATTGGCCAGCAGGCGCGCGCGGCCTTCCAGGTCGACGGCCGAGTAGAACGGATCCCAGATTCCCCAGGCGTCCACGCTGCCGCGCTCGAAGGCGGCGCGGGCGTCGGCCGGAGACAGGTACACCGGCTGGATATCGCGAATGCTCAGGCCAGCTGCAGCGAGGGCACGCAGCAGCAGGTTGTGCGCGCTGGAGCCTTTCTGGAAGGCCACCTTGCGTCCCTTGAGCTCGCTCACCGACTGGATCGGGCTGTCCTTGGCCACCAGGATCACCTCGGCCTGCGGCTTCGGCGGCTCGGCGCCGATGTACAGCAGGTCGGCGCCGGCGGCCTGGGCGAAAATCGGCGGGATGTCGCCGGTGGAGCCGACATCCAGGCTGCCGATATTCAGCGCTTCGAGCATCTGCGGGCCGGCGGGGAATTCGATCCACTCGATGCGGGTCTGCGGGAAGCGCGCTTCCAGCAGGCCGTGCTGCTTGGCCAGCACCAGGCTGGCCGAGCCCTTCTGGTAGCCGATGCGCAGGGTCGCGGGGTCGGCGGCCTGGGCCGCATGGCTCAGGCCCAGCACCAGCAGCAGGGCGGAGGCGAAACGAAGTAGGTGCATGCTCAGTCCTGCCAGTCGGTCGAAGGTTTTTCCCACAGGTTGATACCGCCTTCGACCGCGTAACGGTCGATCTCGGTCAGCTCCTCGGCGCTGAACGCCAGGTTGTCCAGGGCGGCGACGTTCTCGACGATCTGCTCCGGGCGGCTGGCGCCGATCAACGCCGAGGTCACCCGTGGATCGCGCAGGGTCCAGGCCAGAGCCAATTGCGCCAGGCTCTGGCCGCGCCGCTTGGCGATCTCGTTGAGGGCGCGCACGCGGGCGATATTCGCCTCGGACAGATGCGCCGGCAGCAACGAACCGCCACCCGG
>JBBNAI010000417.1:0-10979 GCA_037994305.1 Pseudomonas sp.
GGCCGAGGCTGTGTAAAAACGTTTTCAAGCCGGTTTGATGGTCAGAATCGGAACAAAACTCGCGCTCCTACTCATGTTTCAGGTCTGCTGGCTGAACAAACTTCGGCAGATTTTAAGTAGCAACGCAGACTTCGAAACAGAGCCCGCGTTTTTACACAGCCTGGGCCGGTAGCGGTCGTCCGTGACAGGTCTCTATCAGCCAACAGTGCACATCAGAAGCTGGGTTAGTCGGTGTGTTGAATTGTCGGCAACAAGAGATGCAGGGTCGCGGTGACCCCTTGGTCCGGTATGTGTGATAGGTGCAGCTCACCGCCGAGCTTGCTGGTCAGGTGTTGGGCGATGTGCAGATCCAGGTGATTACGCTTTTGTGAGGGTGCCTCGTGCTCATCGGTGAGTTCCGCGAGGGAGTAAGCCCTGATAGCGTCGTCCGAACGCTGGGGGCTGCCCCTGAAGGTCATGCGTACACCCAAGTGATTACGCTTGGGAAAGCCAACCAGGCTGAGTCTGACCTCGCCGGCCTGGGTCAGGTCGATGACATATCGTCCCAGGTGCCGGAGCAGGTCGTGCAGGCGCTGGTGATCGGCAATGACGTTGCTGCGCGATGGGCCGTCGGTATCCAGAAACAGGTGCAGTTGCTTCTGATCCGCCGGGCCGCGTAGTTCGCGCAGGACCGCCACGGCCAGTTCGGCCAGGTTCACCGGAGAGTGCTGCTCGTCGGCCGTCGATAGCGGCTCCAGCGCGTCTTGCAGGCTCTGCATGTGCTCCTGCAGTTCGCGCAGCTGCTCGGTGGCCGTGGCGTTGGCTGCACCAAGGGTTTCACACAGGGCCGCAAGGCCCGCTTCCATGTGCTGGCTGACACTTTCGAGCAGGTCGGTCAGCTGCTGCTGGGCGAGCTCTGCAGCCTCGGCTCGGGCGCGCAGGGCATCGAGCTGTTCGTAGCGCGGGGTTATGTCGGTGCTGCAGCAGATCATCCCCAACAGCTTGCCCTGGGCGTCGCGATAAGGTGTGCCCCAGTGGTGCAGGACGCGGCGCTGGCCGTGGATGTTCAGTTCGATGTCCTTGTCGAACGAACGCTCCTCGGCGATGGCGCGCTGCAGGAAGCGCAGCATGTTGTTGGCGTCGCCAGGGTTGTACCAGTCCACTTCCGTGGTGAGGGTGCCCTGGACTTGTTCCAGGTCGGCGCGATACAGCGTCAGGTGCGCCGGGTTGGCGTACAACAGCCGGGCCTGTGTGTCGCGGACATAGAACGCCGCCGGCAGGCTTTCCACCATGCAGCGCCACATCTCGGACTCGTCATCACTCTGCGCCGCAGGAGCCTGCAGGTGTTTGGTTGATGCCGTCAGGCGGTTGCGCCGGGCAAAGTCGATCAGGTCGAGCATGCTGTGCAGGTTGAGCTTGGCGCGCATGCGGGCTCGGTAGGTGCTGACCGATTTCTCGCCGATGGTCAGCTCGCGGGCGATTTCCTGGTTGCTGTAGCCGCTGGCCAACAGGTTGAGCACGCTCAATTCGCGGTTGGACAGGGCGGCTATGCGCTCGGCGTCTCTTTCCTGCAGGCTGCGGCGATGGACACTCCCGAGCAGCTCGCTGGGGAAGTAGGTCTGGCCATGCAGCAGCGCGGAGACGGCCTGTTGGAGTACCTCGGTATCCTGGTGCTTGCTGACGAAACCGGAGGCCCCGGCTTGCAGGAAGCGGGCGACAATGTGCTCCGAGTCCTGGGTGCTGAAACCGAGAATCGGCTTGTGCATGCCGCGCGAGCGCAAGCGGCTGATGACATCCAAGCCGGTGACGCGTGACAGGTCGAGGTCGATGATCAGCAGGTCAGGCGCGAGACTTGTGGTCATGCTCAGCGCCTCAAGGCCGTCAAGTGCCTCGCCGACGACGCTGTGTCGTGCCGTCTCCAGCAACAGGCGAACGGCGTGCCGTGTCATCGGGTGTTCGTCTGCGATGAGAATCCGTGCCATGGCGCAGTCCCTAGAGGTTTGCCCATCACTCTAGGGCACTGTCGCGCGCGGCGTGTAGTCCTTTTCCTACAAAACATGACTGGCTTTCGCATCCCCTCCCTGTGTGCGGCTGGAAAGAATGGCGCCAACGGCAACCACTTTCCTCTCAGGGTGAAGACCATGAACGCGCATACGAGCTCCCCAGCCAACCGCCATCCCCCATACCTTCCCGTGCCGCTGGCACTGATCATCGCCGCACTGCTGAGCGGTTCGGCGCTGGCAGCGGACTACAGCACGCCGCTGCGCTTTGATGCCTCGAATACAGCAGTTACCGGGCTGGATCAAAAACAGATCGACGTGACCAGCGCCGGCCCTGCGATCACCTTGCAGGGCATGGACTTCTCGCTGCGCGACGTCTGGCTGCACAACGCCAGCGGGCCGGGCGTGGACCTGAGCGCCAGCGCTCATCTCAGTGCCCAGAAACTGCAGGCCATTACCCACGGCAGCTCCGCGCCCGCTTTGCGTGTGAGTGATCACGGCCAAGCCGAGCTGAGCGGCGCCAGCTTGCTGCAGACCCAAGGCATGGGCAGTCCGGCGGCCTCCGTTGAAAATGGAGAGCTGCACATCAGCGATACCAGCCTCAAGACCCTGGACGTGTCTAGTCCTGCCGTCCAGGTTGGCAGCAATGCCGCGCTGCTGGTCGAGCACAGCCAGATCGAAACCATCGAGATGACCAGCGCCGGCATCCGCGAAAGCGATAACGCATTGCCGGGCGTGGTCCGCGACTCGCAGATCCATACCCAGCAGGCCGAAAGCGCCGGGGTAGAGCTCAACGCATCCAGCGGTCTGTCACTGGAAAACACCCAGGTGCTGACCGACGCCAGCAGCAGCGCCGGCGTGTTCGCCGTCAGCGGCAGCCAGGTGGCGTTGAGCCGCGGCAGCAGCGTGCATACCCGTGGCAATGTGGCGTCAGCGTTGCACGCCATGACGGTCTCGAACATCGAGATGGCCGACGGCCAATTGTTCACTGAAGGTAGACGCGCCCCGGCCGCCCAGGCCAGCGGGGGCAGTCACATCAGCCTGCTGCGCGCCCAAGCTCTGGCGGCCGGGCCCGAGGCCGCGGCTCTGCACATTCAGGGCGATTCGCGGATCAGTGCCATCGACAGCCAGCTCAGCAACATCGACGGCAGCACTGTACTGTTCAGCGCCGAGCAGAGCGCCGCCGGCCCCGGCCAACTGGACCTGACCGGCAGCACCCTGAGCGGGCCGAACGCGCTGATCGAGGCACAGTCAGGCAGCCAGGGCGTGGTCAATGTCGCCGGCAGTCAACTGCTCGCACCGAGCGCCAATGCCTTTCTGGTGGCGCCGGGTAGCACCTTGGCGGCGGACCTTGCGGCTAGCCGCGTAGAGGCGGCTGAGCTCGCCAGCGTCAACGGTGACGGCCATTTCAGCCTTATTGCCAGCGACAGCAACCTGTCCGGCGACACCCACCTGCAGGCGCCTGGTAGCGGCCAGCTCGATCTCGATCTGCGCAACAGCAGTTGGCTGCTGCGCGGTGACTCGGCGCTGAGCAACCTCGCGCTTGATCGCTCGACAGTATTTTTCGGCGGCAACGGCTACCAGACCCTCACCATCAATGGCGACCTGACTGGTAATGGTCGCTTCCAGATGAAGACTGATCTGGCCAGCACCCAGGGTGACCTGCTGCAGGTCCAGGGACACGTCAGCGGCCAGCACGAGCTGGTGGTGGCCGACAGCGGCCACGACGCCCAGGGCGTGCCGTTGAAGGTGGTGGGCAGTGGCGGTGGCTCTGGCCAGTTCACCCTGTACGGCGGCCATGTCGATGCCGGCGCATTCCGCTATGCCCTGCAGCAGCAGGGCACTGACTGGTACCTGGCCAAGGCCGGGCAACTGGCCCCCATGCAACAGCTGACTCCGGCGATGCGCCCGCAAAAGGTGCCAACCCCGAACGGCAGCAGCATTCCTATGACGGCATTGAATCTGTCCCTGCCGCCGCAAAAGGTGCCAACTCCGAATGGCAGCAGCATTCCGATGACAGCGCTGAATCCGTCCCTGCCGCCGCAAAAGGTGCCAACCCCGAACGGCAGTAGCATTCCGATGACGGCATTGAATCCGTCTCTGCCGCCGCAAAAGGTGCCAACTCCGAATGGCAGTAGCATTCCGATGACAGCGTTGAATCCTTCCATTCAGCCGCAAGCGCTGCCGAGCACCATGACGGCGACGCCCAGCCAGCAGCAGCGCCTCTCCAAGGGGGCAAACGCCGCACTGGGCATGCAGACGGCGGCGGCCAATCTCTGGCAAAACGAACTGGGTACCCTGACCCGTCGCCTGGGTGAACTGCGTCTCGGCAAGGATCAGGGTGGCCTGTGGACGCGCGCGATGGGCAGCAAACTGGATGTGAACAGCGGCTACAGCCGTACCTTCGAGCAGAACACCAGCGGTGCCGAAATCGGTGCCGACCGCGCCCTTGAACAGCGCGACGCGACCCTGTACCTCGGCGGCATGCTGGGTGCCGGGCAGTCCGATCAGGACTTCGGTGAGCGCGCCAGCGGTGACATCGACAGTCGCACCATCGGGCTCTACGCCACCTACATCCGCGATGACGGCTGGTACCTGGACACTGTGCTCAAGTACGACCACCTGAAGGGCGACGTGAAGGTCGCCAGCAATGTCGGCGAGCGGGTACGTGGCCACTACGATGCCGACGCCTATGGCGCCAGCGCCGAGCTGGGTCGGCAGATCGCCCTGGGCAACGGCTGGTTCGTCGAGCCGCAGCTGCAGCTCTCCGCCGCTCACCTGCAAGGCCCGCAATACGCCAGTACCGATGGACTTGAGGTAGATGCCGACGCAACAGACTCCGTGCAGGCCCGAGTGGGTGGCCGTGTCGGCCGTGCGCTGGCACTCGCTTCCGGAGCCCAGGTGGAGGGCTACCTCAGCGCCTCCTGGATCGATGAACTGGCCGGCGATAGCACGGTGACTGTGGATGGACATGAGCTGGACAACCAGCTGCCCGGCTCACGCGCCGACCTGGGTGCCGGCGCAGCGCTGCAAGTCAGCCAACGGCAGAAATTGATGATCGAAGCACATTACGCCGACGGCCATGAAATCCAGCAGCCACTGGCGCTGACGCTCGGCTACCGATTTCTCTGGTAACGGCTGCTTGCTTTGCACCAGGGCGCAGCTGCTGCGCCCAAGGAGCTTTTATGAAACGCTCACGGATACTGGCCATTGGCACACTTGGCGTGGTTTTGAGCGTCGTGCTGACCCTGGGAGGTTCTGGTTACCTCGCCTGGTTGCTGATGCTCAAGAGCACCGAGCAGCGACTGGAGACCCTGGCGGAATTGGCCGCGTATCGGGCTGATGAGACTTTCAGCCAAGCCAGCGTGGCATTGAAAACCCTGGCCGACTCCGACCTGCGACCCTGTTCGGACGAGAGCATCGAGCAGATGCAGCTGGTTGCGCTCAATACGCTGTCGGTGAAGTCGGTTGGCTATGTCGAGGAGGAGGTATTTGTCTGCAGTACCTTGGGTGCGGTCGGTCGTCGGGTGCCACAGTGGAAAGAAGACTTTCGCACCGCCGATGGTATCGGTGTATCGCTCAATGCCGACCCGGGGATCGCGGCGGCTCGAAACATGCTGGCCCTGCAATATGCCGCATTCAACCTGCTGGTCGACCCACAGGCTCTGCAAGAGGCCTCTCTCGAACCTGGTATCCGTCTGGCCCTCGGCAACGCTACGGGATCCTGGATGGGCCAGGCGCGTAACGACAAATTCACCAGGCTGATTACCCGGATCCATACGGGGCCGCATACGGGCCTTGCCGAGGGCTACCTGTACACACGGGTGATCCGGGGTGATTGGCACGCCATCGTCGCGATCTCCCGACAGGAGCTGCTGGCTGACCTGTGGCGCAAGGAGTTGCTGCTGCTCCCACTTGGCGTGGTACTGGCCCTGTTCTGTCTGCAGGATGTGGTACGTCGCACCCGCGCTCACCTTTCCCCCCTGAATGAGCTGCGCGGAGGCGTTCGGCGTAGCGAGTTCCGAGCCGTCTATCAGCCTATCGTTGATCTGCACAACGGCCGCTGCGTCGGGGCCGAGGCGCTGGTTCGCTGGCGGGTGGCAGATGGTCGCTGGCTAACCCCGGATGCCTTCCTGCCGTTGGCTGAGCAGAGCGGGCTGATCGAACCGATTACCGACCAGATGATTGCCGCCATCTGCACGGAGATGGGCGACTATCTGCGCGCCGACCGCAGCCGCCATGTTTCGCTCAATCTGTGTGCGGCGGACATCATCAGCGGTCGCTATCTGTCTGTGCTGAATGAAGCCCTGCGCGACTCCGATGTGGAGCCTGGGCAGGTATGGCTGGAGGTAACAGAGAGCAGTCTCATCGAAATGCAACCTGCGCAGCACAATCTTGCCATCAGCCAGCAACGCGGACACCGGATCGCACTGGACGATTTCGGTACCGGATATTCCAGCCTGCACTGCCTGCAGCGGCTGCCGCTCGACCTGATCAAGATCGACAAATCCTTCGTTCAGGAGCTGAACGAAGCGAGAACATGCACCGTTATCGACCATACCATCGCCATTGCCCGGCAACTGGGCCTGGCGATCGTCGCGGAAGGTATCGAAACCGAGCAGCAACAGCGTTACCTGCGTCCGCGCGGAGTGGATTATGGGCAAGGATGGTTGTACGGCAAGCCCATGCCGGCTCGCGAGTTCATCGAGTTCGCCCAGCACCCGGTGCTGCCTGAAAGCGTCCTGGTGCAGGAGGTCCCAACCCAAGCCCATCTAGGCTTTGTTTGATTCTGGGAGCGGGAAAATGAAAAGACCATTGATAGTTTGCTTCCTGCTGACCGCCTCCGGTAGCGCATGCGCGGCGACCCTACAGGTTGATACGGCCTGCCCCAGGCAACTGAATATGCCAACGGGTACGAGGTTGTGCATCCACTGGCAGTCACTCTAGGGTCTGGCCATGAGAGCTCGGACTGGCCAGCACCGAACCTTTTACACTCAATCGAATCTGCATCATGAAATTTGCATTTCTGTTTTCCCTGACCCTGGCTGCAGCGGTTTCCAGCGTGGCGCTCGCCAACGACACCGTGACCACCGTGCCCGTTCACTTCACCAAGGGCGCATCCCACGCTGTGATGCAGGGCACCTTCAGCGGCTATGACAGCGTCCGCTATACGCTCACAGCCAAGGCCGGACAGCATATGACCGTGCACGTCGAAGGGAGCCGAAGCGCCAATTTCAACGTCTTTGCGCCGGGCAGCCAGCCCGGTGCCTCGGCGGCGCTGGGCAGCGGTTATGTAGGTGGTGACTGGAGTGCCGAGCTTCCTGTCTCAGGCCAGTACACAGTGGACGTCTACCAGATGCGGGCGACCGCCCGACGTGGAACGAAGGTGTCCTACAGCATCGACCTCCAAGTTAGGTAAGCCGGAGACGACTGACGGGATGGCGTAACCAAGTGGCGGCTTCTGGCCGTTCTCTACCGGTCTTGACTACGAAGCGCGCTGGTCAAATCCGCTGCAAATGGCTGCTCATGTCGAATCCAAACGGATGGTCAAATCTGGGCAATTACCCAGCTGCTGACGCCGAGCTACAAGTGCCAGTGCGGCTAACCCATCCTACGAAGCACTCATGCCTCCAGCCCGATATCCCGCCAGAATTCGACACCAGCCATCAGCACCGCCTGCGGGTCTTCCAGGTGCGGGTAATGGCCGATGCCGGCTAGCTCGCGGATAAAGTGCTGGGGGCCGACCACCTGGCGGAAGCGTTCGACCATATGTGCGCCGGACACCGGGTCGGCGCTGCCGTTGATCAGTGCCAGCGGCATGCGCGCTCCCCGCAAGGCACCGACCCAGCGTTCGCGGTGCGCTCGGCGCTCGGCGATATAACCGAGCAACGGCGGCAGCACGTGCAGACCATCGTGGTAATTGGTCAGCTGCCACACGGCCTCCAGGGTCGCCTCGTCCGGCTGGGTGGCGGCGCCAAACACCGAGCTGAAGGTGGCCAGCAAACGCCGGCGCGTGGTCAGGCGCGCCAGCAGCGGGCCGAGCGGGCCGGCCATGAGCTTTTGCAGTAGCCGGGCATGGTGGGTTTCTGGGAACAGCCCGCCATTCAGCAGAATCACCGAGGCGTAGCGCGATTGCGGGCGCTGCAGATCACGCGCCAGCAACTCCTGCACCACGGTGTCGCCATAGTCGTGGGCCAGCACATGGCAGCGCTCGATGCCGGACTGCTGGAGGACGAACTCGACCAGATCGGCCTGTTCGCTCATGCAGTAGTGATGGGGCCGCGGCTTGCTACTGAAGCCCAGCCCCAGCAGGTCGACACCGACCACCCGAAAGCGCGCACACAGTTGCGACCACAGCGGACTGAAATCCCAGGTTGAGGTCGGGTAGCCGTGCACCAGTATCAGCACCGGCTTGTCGTGGGTCTGCGGCTCGGTCTCCTGGCTGTCGAGGAAAAACAGTTGCTGGCCCTGCCAATCCAGGAGGCGGCCACGGGCCTGCCATTGCTGCAAGGTATCGATCATGCCGACACCCCGCGCTGGTGCTGGCAACGCAACAGGCGACCAAAGCGGCGCTGCTCGAACTCGGCATGCACCTGGCCCTGATCGAGCACCACCTGGCCGCCCACTATCACCTGCCGCACGGTGTTGCCGGAGCGGGTGACCATGCGCATGGCGCCGTCAAAGTTCGCATCGGTGGTTTCCTGCGGGCCACTGAGATCGGTCTTCAATGCCTCGGGGTCGAGCACCAGCACATCGGCCATGCGCCCTTCGCGCAGATGCCCGGCCTCCAGGCCGAACCAGTCGGCCAGCTCGCCGGTCACCCGCCAGATGGCTTTTTCCATCGGCATGGCATCGGCATTCAGCAGGCAGTCACGGAGGAACCACAGGTGCGAGTTCTGGAACGCCATGTTGCGGTTGTGCGCGCCGGCATCGGAAAAACCCAGCTGAATATGCGGGCTCTGCAAGAAGCGCCGCAGCTCGGCCGGGCGGTCATTGGCGATCACCGCGTGCCAGCGAATGCTTTCATCGAACTCGCTGATCAGGTCGATAAAGCTGTCCACGCCGGTCTGCCCGCGGCGCTGGGCGATCTCGGCAAAACTGGCGCCAACCAGCGACTGATCCGGGCAGGCGACCACCCGCATCAGTGCCAGATCCTTGTGGAAGCTGGCGCCGAAGGTGCTCAGCCATTCGCGGCGCAGCTGCTTGCGCCAGTCGCTGTCGCGGTACAGCAACTGGCGCTGGGCGGCGCTGTCGGCATTCATCAGGCAGGCGCTGGCCTGCATCTCTTCAAACACCGGAGTGTTGCAGCCGTCGCTCCACAACTCGAACGGCACCGACAGCGACTGGAAGCGCAAATTGCCGCGCAAACCCTGGTTGATCAGCGCGGCCAGATTCCGGGTCAGCGGCCCGAGGCGGCGGTTATTGGTGAAATCCAGGCTGGTCAGCATGCTCATGCGTAACGGCGGGCGGCCGATGCCATGGCTGAGCGAAGCCAGCAACGGCACCATGTATTTGCGCCCGGCATCCGGAGTGGCCTGGAGGATGCGCCCGCGTTGGCGCAACACATCTGCGAGCATGCGGAACTCGGCAAAACTGGCGTAGTGCGATGGCGAGGAGGCGCCGTTGTACTTGGCGCCCTTCCAGCGATGCCACTGCAGCATGTCGATACTCAGGCCGAGAAACCCGGCGTCCAGCGCCTCATGCAGCAGGCTGCGCAGGGAGTTTTTTTCGCCCCAATTGAGTGTGCTCGGCGTCAGGCTGCGTTCCTTGCCGAGCACCGCCATGCGCAAGTTGGAGTGGCCGATAAAGCTGGCGATATTCGGCCCCAGATTGAGTTGCTCCAGGTGCTCGTAGTATTCGCCCGGCGTGCGCCAGGTGACCTTGCCATCCAGCCAGCGCGCCAGGGTTTCGCGCGGCAGGTTCTCCACCCGGGCGAACAGGTCGATCATGTCATCGGCATCGCCAATCGCCAGCGACAGTGAGCAATTGCCAAACACCAGGCTGGTGACGCCGTGCTGCAAGGACTCGAGCAAACCTGGCGCGGCCTCGACCTCGGCATCGTAATGGGTGTGAATGTCGATGATCCCCGGCAACACCCATTGCCCGGCGGCATCAATTTCGCGCTGGCCACGGGCACTGCTGTTGGCCTCGATCTTGACCACCCGGCCGTGGTCAATCAGCACGTCGGCCTTACGCGCAGGCGCACCAGAGCCGTCGAACAGCAGGCCATTGCGGATCAGCAATTCAACATTCATGGCAACCACCCTTGGAAGACGTCGGCGCTGGCAATAGACTAACGACCGTTAGCCTCGTTCGAGCTTAGGCTAACGATCGTTAGTTTTGCAAGGTGAGCCCATGAGTACCCGTGAACGCATCCTCGATGCCGCGCTGCAATGTTTTGCCGAGCAGGGCTACAGCCGCACCAGCATGCGCGAGCTGGCCCAGCGTGTGGAGATCCGCGCGCCGTCGCTGTACAACCACTTCGCCAGCAAGCGCGAGATCATGCTGGCGCTGCTCGAGCGCAGCGGGCCTGGGCGGATGTCGCAGATCATCAACCAGCTGCCCACTGAACAGTCGCCGGCGGCGCTACTGAATGCCGTGCTCGACGCTCTGTTCGATCTCTGGCGCGACCCCTTGGACAACCGCAGCATGCGCCTGGCCTGTGCCGAGGCGCTGCACGATGCCGAACTCGGCGCCTTGCTGGAAACCCAGGTGTTTCAGCAGGAGCGCGACCTGCTCAGCCGCCTGCTGCTGCGCGCGGCCGGCAGCCTGGATGCGCAACTGGCCGAGCAGTGGGCCAACCAGTGCGTGGCCCTGGGTTTTGCCCGGCGCCTGCAAATACTGCTGACCGGTGAGGATGCGGCAAAGACCGAGACGATCATTGCGCAAAGCCGCCAGGAGTTTCTCCAACTGGCCCGCCTGTTCGGCCTGCCGCTTACGCCTTGAGCTCCAGCACCACCTCGTCGGCCCAGGCCAGCCAGGCCTGCTCACCGAGAATGC
>JBBNAI010000418.1:0-2887 GCA_037994305.1 Pseudomonas sp.
GGTTCCTTGCTGGCGGTCACGGCGATCTGCGCGCGGCGCATGATTTCTTCCAGGCCGATGACCGAGACCAGGGCGGTGTCCTTCATCAGGATCATGAACAGGTTTCCCAGGCCGGGCAGGGCGATACGCCACATCTGCGGCAGGATCAGGCGCCAGAGCACGCGCGATTTGGACAGGCCGAGGGCCATGCCGGCTTCGCGATGACCCTTGGGGATGGCCAGGATGGCGCCGCGGAACACTTCCGTGGCGTAGGAGCCGAAGCACAGGCCGAGGGCTATGGTGCCGGCGGCGAAGGCGTTCAGTTCGAGGTCGGGTTTGCCGAAAAACTCGCCGATGCTGCGCATCAGGCTGACTGTGCCGAAATAGATCAGCAGTACCCAGAGCAGTTCGGGTACGCCGCGGACGATGGTCGAATAGCTGCCGCCAAGCCATTGCAGGGGCTTGTGCGACGAAGTCTTGGCCAAGGCGCCGAGCAGGCCGAGCACGAGGCCCAGGGCCAGCGCGCAAAGCGCCAACTGGATGGTCATCAGCGCGCCGGCGAACAGGGCCGGGCCGAATCCGTGAAGGTCGAAAATCATCTGAGAGCTACTGCGAGGGACGACCGCCGCCCGGTGGGGCGGCGGTCAGGCGGCATCAATAGATGCTGAACGGGAAGTACTTGTCGTTGATCTGCTTGTAGGTACCGTCCGCGAGGATGGCCTTCAGGGCAGTGTTCAGCTTCTCGCGCAGTGGGTCACCCTTGCGCACGGCAATGGCGATCTTGTCGTTGTCGAAGACCGGCTCGCCTTTGAACTCGAAGTCCTTGCCGGCGTCGCTCTTCAGCCATTCCCAGTTGACGAACTTGTCAGCCAGTACGCCATCGAGGCGGCCGGAAGCCAGGTCGAGGTAGGCGTTTTCCTGGGTGTCGTAGAGTTTGATCTCGACGGTGTCGGCCATGTTGTCTTCCAGCCAGGTGCCGGCGATGGTGGCGCGCTGGGCACCAATCACTTTGCCTTTCAGGCTGGCTTTTTCGGCCTTGAAGTCAGAGCTTTTCGGTGCGATGAACTGCAGCTTGTTGGTGTAGTAGGCGTCGGTGAAATCGACGGCCTGCTTGCGCTCTTCGGTGATCGACATGGAGGCGGCGAGGAAGTCGAACTTCTTCGCGTTCAGGGCCGGGATGATGCCGTCCCAGTCGGAGGTGACTACTTCGCACTCGGCGCCCATCTTGGCGCACAGGGCCTGGGCCACTTCCACGTCGAAACCGCCGACCTTGCCGCTGGCGTCGATCAGGTTGAAGGGCGGGTAGGCGCCTTCGGTGCCGATCTTCAGTTTGTCTGCAGCGACTGCGCTGGTCCCGAATGCCAGAGTGGCGACGGCGGCCAGCAGGATCTTCTTATAGTTGTGCATGCGTTATTGCTCCGTTAGCGATTGCTGGACATGAATTGTTTACAGCGCGCCGATAGCGGGTTGTCAAACACCTGCTCTGGCGATCCTTGCTCCTCGACAAGCCCCTGGTGGAGGAAAACCACTTCGCTGGAGACTTGCCGGGCGAAATTCATTTCGTGGGTCACCAGCAGCATGGTGCGACCCTCATCGGCGAGCGCGCGAATGACATTAAGCACTTCCTGTACCATTTCCGGGTCGAGCGCCGAAGTGGGTTCATCGAACAGGATCACTTTCGGTTGCATGGCCAGGGTGCGAGCGATGGCTGCACGTTGCTGCTGGCCACCGGAAAGCTGGTTGGGATAGGCGTGGCGCTTGTCGCCGATGCCGACCTTGGCCAGCAGCGCTTCGGCAATCTCGGTGGCTTCGGCCTTGCTCTGGCCAAGTACGCGGCGCGGCGCCTCGATGATGTTGTCGAGCACGCTCATGTGCGGCCACAGATTGAAATTCTGGAAGACGAAGCCGATCTCGCTGCGCAGGCGATTGATCTGCTTGTTGTCGCTGGCGACCAGGTCGCCATTCTTCGCGGCCTTGAGCTTGAGTTCTTCGCCGGCGACGAGAATCTGTCCCTGATGCGGGTTTTCCAGCAGGTTGATGCAGCGCAGGAAGGTCGATTTGCCCGAGCCGGACGAGCCGAGGATGGATATCACGTCGCCGTCGCGGGCGGTCAGGGAAATGCCCTTGAGCACTTCCAGGTCGCCGTAGCGTTTGTGCAGGTTACGGATTTCCAGCGCAGGCGTTGCCTCGGCCATGGGGGGTCCTCATTGGGTTCGGATGCGCTCCGGCTGCAGGCCGCCATCCTGGCGTGGCGCCAACCTAGCATAGCGCTCGCGGCCACGCCAAGCTGCCCTCTCGGGCAGTAGTGCGCGCAGGCTGGCAGGTGTCGCATGGATGCAGTTGCTTGTCGCGCTCAAACAAAAAATCGCCGAATTTGGCGGTTTTTCTGCGGATATTGCGGCGTGGGCAGGAGCAAATTTTGCGGGCGCGAAGTGTACTGGAGCGGGTGTGGTAGGTGAAGCAGCCGGCATTGCACAACTTAGGCCGGCTGCTTCTACGGACCAGCCAGTCAGGCAACAAAATCCGACAGCGACAGCGAGCTGATACCAATCAATTGGATGACGAATTCAGGGTCATAGTCTTCATTCATGTTGACATACAGCACACCGTTTTCGAATTTCAGCTGCCCGCCTCTGGTGAAGTTATCGTCTACGCCCACTATTTCAGTAAAGGCGTCATCCCCGGCCGTTAGCATGTTGGCGTCCAGCCAGGATAAGTCCAGCTTGTCAGTGCCTTGCGCAAAGTCGGTAATGATATCCCGCGTGCCGGTGTGGGTGCCGAGCAATGGGTGAGGTACGAACATAAATGTATCATTGCCGGCGCCGCCGGTCAGTCGGTCCTGCCCAGGGCCATCGATAAGTAGGTCGTTACCAGCACCTCCATTTAGGGTGTCGTTACCTTGGCCGCC
>JBBNAI010000419.1:0-1094 GCA_037994305.1 Pseudomonas sp.
CCACCGCCACTGGCCGGGCGGAACCAGTCCGCCGCCGCGCCGGCCTGGTACTGGCCGAGGTAGTTGAAGGTGACGTCGGCAACCGGCAACGCGGCCAGGGCCGCTTGCGCCTCGGCCGAGCCCAGCCAGCGCAACACGCCATAGCCTTGGCCGCCATGTTCGATCTGCTCCAGCTGTTGCTGCACGCGCTGCAGCTGTTGCTGCGGATCGTCCAGCTGCGGCAACTGCAACGGATACAAGCTGGTGAACCAGCCGACCGTGCGCGACAGGTCCAGCTCGCCGGCCAGCGCTTCGCGGCCGTGGCCTTCGAGGTTGGCCCGCAGGCCCGGTTGGCCGCTCCAGCGGCACAGGGTGCGGGTCAGCGCACTGAGTAGCAGCGCGTCGATGCGCACGCCAAGCTGCGCCGGTGCTTGCAGCAGACGCTTGGTCTCGCTGGTATCCAAAGCCAGGCGTACTTCGCGCTTGTCGCCGTGGGTGGCGGTGATGCCATCCAGTTCCCGGGGTAACGGCATGACCGGGCCACTCAGGCGGCTGCACCAGGTATCCAGCTCGCGCTGGGCGGACTCGCTGTTGGTCCAGTTTTGCAGCGCCTCGCTCCAGGCCTTGTAGGACTGGCTCTGGCTCTGCAGGCGTACGCTCTGGCCCAGCTCCAGCTGGCGATAGGCTGCAAGAATGTCTTCCAGCAGGATGCGCCAGGACACGCCATCCACCACCAGATGATGGATGGCCAGCAACAGTCGCTCGGGCTGCCCATGCTGCTGCAGATACAGGGCACGCAGCAGTGGACCGTTGGCCAGGTCGAGGCTTTGCTGGGCTTGCTGGTAAAGCATGTCCACTTCTTGCTCATTGCGCGCTTCACGCAGCCACAGCAGCGCCCGTGTAGGGTCATGCTCGGCATACTGCTGACGCCAGCTGCCCGCGATATTGGTGAAGCGCAGACGCAGCGCATCGTGATGGGCCACCAATGCTTGCAGCGCTTGCTCCAGCAACTGCGGATCGAGCGGTCGCAGTAGCTCCAGATTCAGCGCCTGGTTCCAGTGCGCAGGATTGGCCTGACCCATGGCGAAGAAATGCGCCTGGATTGGTGTCAGTGG
>JBBNAI010000420.1:0-12898 GCA_037994305.1 Pseudomonas sp.
TTGTCATGACTTCCAAGCTGGATCAACTCAAACAGTTCACCACCGTGGTTGCCGACACCGGTGACTTCGACGCCATCAGCCGTCTCAAGCCGGTGGACGCCACTACCAACCCGTCCCTGCTGCTCAAGGCCGCCGCCCTGCCCGGCTATGCCAGCCTGCTGGATGAAGCGGTAAAAGGGTGCGCTGGCGACCTGGGCCTGGCCTGCGATCGTTTCGGTGTGGCCGTTGGCCAGGAAATCCTCAAGGTGATTCCGGGGCGCATCTCCACGGAAGTGGATGCACGCCTGTCCTTCGACACCCAGGCCACGCTACGTCGCGCCGAACGCATCATTGGCCTCTACGACCAGGCCGGTATCGGCCGCGAGCGCGTGCTGATCAAGATCGCCTCCACCTGGGAAGGCATTCGTGCCGCCGAGCAGCTGGAAAAAACCGGCGTGCAGACCAACCTCACCCTGCTGTTCTCCTTCGCCCAGGCTGTCGCCTGCGCCGATGCCGGGATATTCCTGATCTCGCCATTCGTCGGGCGTATCTATGACTGGTACAAGAAGGCCGAAGGCCGCGACTTCGTAGGCGCCGAAGATCCTGGCGTACGCTCCGTCTCGCGCATTTACCAGTACTACAAGGCCAATGGCTACGACACCGTGGTCATGGGTGCCAGCTTCCGTAACCTGGGGCAGATCGAGCAGTTGGCAGGCTGCGATCGCCTGACCATCAGCCCGGATCTGCTGCAGCAACTGGCTGATGATCAGGGTGAGTTGCCACGTGTCCTCAGCGCAGGCAGTGGCGAAGCACGCCAGAGCCTGGACGAGAGCAGCTTCCGCTGGGCCATGAACGAAGACGCCATGGCCACCGAGAAGCTTGCCGAAGGCATTCGCCTGTTCGCCCGCGACCAGGAAAAGCTCGAAGCCCTGCTCGCCGCTCGAACCTGAAGCAAGCGCCAACAAAAAGGGCGATACCGTTACCGGTATCGCCCTTTTTTATTGTTCAGTTATTGATCAACCGCGTTCGAGCGCACTCACCAGATCATGGAAGGCTTCACGATTGGAGTCATTGAGCCCCATCAGGATGCGATGCGCTTCCAGCACCTTGGCCTTGACCACCTCTTCCGACTGATCCTGCGACGGCAGGTCGCTCAGGCATTCCGGGCACGGAATCGGGCGATCAACGATGTTGAACACCTGATCGAAGCCCATGGACTGCAGCAGCCGGGTGATGTCTTCATGGGTAGTCACCACCGTCGGCAGCAAGCCGATCTTCTGCCGGGACAGGATGGAGAGCTTGGCCAACAACCCAAGCGTCGTACTGTCGATGCTGCGGGTTTCCGTCAGATCAATGACGATCGCCGAGAAATTCAGCGCCGTGAAGATTTTTTCGATCGTCGAATCCAGCGCCGAACACAAGGTCAGACGGACTTCGCCCACGAACTTGAGGACAAAAGTGCCATCCTGTTCGGCGAATTGGATCCTACCGGGACTATTCCCAGGATTCATGCAAGGTTCCTGCTCAACACCAGCAAGGCGATATCATCCGGCATCTCTCCCAGATTCGCCAGCCCGAAGACTTGGCGCAAACCGTCGAGCGTGCCACCAGCCGAGCTAACCAGTTGTGGCAGCACGGTTTCCTTTTCTTTGAGCGTATCGCCAGGCAAAAGGTCCAGAATCCCGTCGGACAACAGGGTCAGACTGAACGAATCCGGCAGGTCCATCACCAGATCGGTATACACCGCTTCATCGAACAGGCCGACTGGCAGGCCACGGCCTTCCAGATACCGCGCCTGCCCCTCGCTGTACAGCACCGGCAACGGCAGATGCCCACCAATGCTGTAGGTCAGTTGGCCGCTCTGCTCGTCGATCACCCCGCCCAGCATGGTCACGTGCTTGCCCAGCTTGCAGTTGATCAGGCCGCGGTTGATATGCCCCAGCACATCGGATGGCTTGAACTCCGGCAAGGTGCCGGCGCGACGCCACTCGTAGAGCAAGCGGGTGGTCATGAACTTGAGCAGCACGGTCACGAAGGCCGAAGACGCACCGTGACCGGAAACGTCCGCCAGGTAGAACGCCACGCGGTGCTCGTCCACCCGGAAGTAATCGACGAAATCGCCAGACAGGTACAGCGACGGGATGATCTGGTGGGCGAACTGCAGGCCATCGATCTTCCAGGGCGTCACCGGCAGCATGTTCATCTGCACCTGGCGACCGGCGTTCTGGTCTTCCTGCAGCAGGTGCAGGCTGGCTTGCAGCTCACGGTTGGCCGTTTCCAGCTTTTCCCGGTAGCGCAGGTTTTCCAGGCGCAGGTGAACGCGATCCAGGGCTCGGTGCACCGAGTGCTCGAGCACGGCCAGGTCTTCCAGCGGTTTGATCAGGTAATCGGCGGCGCCCAGGCGCAGCGCCTCGACGGCATCGCTCATCACCCCGGCACCGGAAACCACGATTACCGGGATATCGCTACCGAGGATATTGATGCGGCGGATCAGCTCGAGGCCATCGACCTGTGGCATGCGCAGGTCGCAGATAACCACATCGGGCTGATCACGCTCGAACACTTCCAACCCCTGCAAGCCATTGCTGGCCTGTAGTACATGGAAACCGCTGTCTTCGAGGTAGGCGGCGAGACTCGCTCGCACCACCTCATCATCATCGATAATCAGCAGCTTGGCGCTGGGATTGTGCATGGGATGTCCAGGCAAACGACGCCGGAGATGGAAATTGTTGGGCGACCGCACTGCAACGGTACAACCGTACACAGTCGATTCACGGCGCAGACGGTACTCCCATCCGACTGTCGATTCAAGCGCGTGCCGATTGTCGCCAGGCGCCTTTACACCTCAAATCGACGAGGGTTATAACGACTCGGGGAGTACCCATAAAACAAGAGGACAGGGTCCATGAGCCAAAGCGATCGTGCCTACAGCGAGAAACGTGACTTCATCCGCATGCGACTGGAAGCTCCAGTCACTCTGCATCATGCTGGCCGCGCCATCCCTGCCATGTGCCTCGACCTGTCGAGCACCGGCATGCAACTGGAAGCCGAATGCCGCCTGAGCATGGGCGACAAGGTAAAGGTACACATCGCATCCGACCACAACGCCCTCCAGGGCCTCGAAGCGCAAGCTGAAGTCGTGCGCGTCCAGGATCTGGAAAACGGTCGGCAGTCGCTCGGACTGGCTGTCCTGTCGATGAGTTGAGGCCCTTGCGGGCATGAAAAAAGGCGGCCTAGGCCGCCTTTTTTCATGTTTCCAGATGTTTAGAAGTCGTCGACGACTTCACCATCCTTGACCCGGAACTCGCGGTTTTGCATGTAGGCGTTGCGGATGAAGATGTACTTGTCACCCCCAATCATCTTTTCCGCCGACAGCAGGCTGGCACGGGTATCGACCACGTTCACCGCACGGGTGACGTTACGCGTCGGCACATGGTCGATGTACGGATACATACCCAGGTAGCTGTCCGGAATCTTCGCGCCGGCATCACGGACGTTGCTTGGGCCGAGGAGTGGCAACACCAGGTACGGGCCACTGCCCAAGCCCCATGCACCCAAGGTCTGA
Source organism: Pseudomonas sp. (assembly GCA_037994305.1). Lineage (GTDB taxonomy): Bacteria > Pseudomonadota > Gammaproteobacteria > Pseudomonadales > Pseudomonadaceae > Aquipseudomonas. The sequence continues at coordinate 3,545 of JBBNAI010000420.1, forward strand.
CCGAAGTCTTCGTCGCTCTTCTGCAGGCCCATCTTGCTGGCTACATCGAAGAAACCCAGTACGCCGAAGGTGGTGTTGAAGATCAGGCGACCGGTATCGACCCCAGCGTCATGCACCTTGCCCTGCAACAGGTTGTTGGCCAGGTTACCGACATCACCGATGTTGCCGAACACGTTGTGCACGCCATCCTCGAGAAACTGCGGTGTGACAGCCTGATAACCCTTGGCAACCGGCTTCAGCGCATAGGTGTCGAGGGTATCGTTGAAGCGGAACACCGGGCGGTTGAAGCCCTCCCAGGGATCATCCTCGGCGGCAGTCGCTACCAGCGGCAGCATGGCCAGCGCGGCACAGGCGCAGAGGTGGCCCAGACGATCGACCCAGCGGGCACCGATCTTGTGCATTTGCAGTCTCTCCTTGGCATCAATAGTTTGGCGGCCCACGGCCACCTGTCGGGCGCGCAGTATAAACTGCTCGCCTGTAAGGCCAGTAGCATAGTGGACACAAAGATGACGGATAAACAGCTGATTCATACCGCCCATATCCCCGTGCGCTGGGGCGATATGGACAACTATGGCCACGTCAACAACACCACCTACCTGGAGTACGTGCAGGAAGCACGTGTCGAGTGGTTCGCCCTGGTGGGCATCGATATCAACCATGCAAGCGAAGGCCCGGTGGTGCTACAAACCCTGCACACCTACCTGAAACCGGTGGTGCACCCGGCCACCGTGGTGGTTGAACTCTACGCCGGCGCACTGGGCCGCAGCAGCCTGGTGGTCGAACACCGCCTGAGCATCCTGAGTGATCCGCATAACTGCTACGGCGAAGGCCACTGCAAGCTGGTGTGGATCGACCACAGCAGCAACCAGTCCGTGCCTGTACCCGACAGCGTACGAGCAGTGATGGGTAGCCGCAGACCTGACGCATAACCGTCATCGAAGCGTCACTGGCACTCGTTAGCCTGCCCGTACCCCACGGCAAACGAGATCGCCATGCCAGGCTCCTCTGCTCCACCCGCCTTCACCGCACTGCTATTCGGTCTCAGCGGCTGCCTGGTGGACTTCGGCGCCCGCACCCTGCCGATTGCCCTGCAACACAGCCACCTGAAACAGCCACCCGCCTCGCTGGACACCCCAACGCTGCTCCCCGCCCTGCTGGCCGCTGCCAGCGAGCGGGCCGAGGCGCTGCCGCAAACCCGCGAGCTGCTCAAGCACCTGCATCAGCAGAGGCTCCCTTGCGCCTGGCTGGAGGAGCTTCCCGAAGCCGTCTGTGCAGAGCTGGCCAAGGTATTGCCTGCCTGGCTGCGCTCGACCCGTCTGAATGGCGCCCGCCCCTGGCCCGCACCTGATGCGCTGTGGCAGGCACTGAGTGAGCTGCAGGTCGAGCAACTGGATGGCTGCGTACTGATCGCCAGCGAACCACGCCTGCTCCAGGCTGGCCTCAACGCCGGGCTCTGGTGCATCGGCCTGGCGACCTGTGGTCCGCTTTGCGGCCTGGCCCTGGGCGATTGGCAGGCACTGGCCAGTGAGGAACGGGAGAAGCTGCGCGCCGCCGCCACCCTGAGCCTGTACCGTCTGGGCGCGCACTCGGTCATCGATCACCCGGGAGAACTGCCGGCCTGCCTGGATGAGCTCGCCGTGCGCCGCCTCAAGGGTGAAAAACCCTGACATCAATTTCCTGCCGGGATTGCTCTGGATCAGGCACGAGTGCAACGTCTGGATTAACCTTCAAGCCAAGGGACGAACCTTTGCCGCCCGGCCAAGGTCCACTCTGCCGTAGCAATGGAGGGAACACCCATGCCTGAACGCCTGCAACAACACCTTCAGCAACTGCGCGAGCAACTGGCCGAAGACACACCCCTGGATGCGGACGACCGCGCCGCGCTGCTCGAACTGATGCAGCAGATCGACCTGAAACTGGCCCGCGAGCTGGCCAGTGCACCTGACGCCACGCTGGTGGACGGGGTCAACCTGGCGGTGGAAAGCTTCGAGAGCCAACACCCGACCCTGACCGGCACCCTGCGCAATATCCTGCAAAGCCTGGCCAACATGGGCATCTGAAAGCCCAAATGGTAGCCATGAAAAAGCCCGCAATCGCGGGCTTTTTTGTTTACTGGCGCACCAGGCGTCGGTTGTCCGTCACCACTGCCTCGGTGCTGCGATAGGGGTTGATATCCAACCCGCCACGCCGCACATAGCGTGCATACACGGTCAGCTTCTGCGGCTGAAGCAGGCGTTGCAGGTCGAGGAACACCCGTTCCACGCACTGTTCGTGGAAATCCTGGTGCTGGCGGAAGCTCACCACGTACGCCAGCAGGCTGGCGGCATCCAGTTGCGGCCCCTGATACTCGACCACCAGGGTGCCCCAGTCCGGCTGGCCGGTGACCGGGCAGTTGGATTTGAGCAGGTGGCTGTACAGGGTTTCAGTCACGACTTCACTGCTGACACAACGCAGCAGCTCCGGGCGCGGATGGGCATAGTCACTGACGCTGATATCCAGCTCGTCGACGCAGCGCCCCACCAGCACCGCAACACCTTCGCCGGCCACCGCATCCAGGCTGCGCACTCGCACCGCCACCGGCTTGCCGGCGCAGGCCGAGAGATCGCGCGCCAAAACCTGCTCGACCTCGGCCTGACTGGCATAGGCGCTTTGGTTCAGCGAATTGAGGTAGAGCTTGAACGACTTGGACTCGATGATGTTCGGCGAGTCGGCCGGGATGGCGAACTCACCGATCGCCACCACCGGCTTGCCGCTCGGGGTCAACCAGGACAGCTCGTAGCAGTTCCAGTAATCCACCCCCAGATACGGCAAGGTGTTGGCCGTGAGGCCCAGTTCGGCCCACTTGGCGGCACGCGGGATGGGGAACAGCAATTCGGGGCTGTAGCTGGAAACGTACTCGCTGGATTTGCCCAGCGGCGAGTGTTCGGCGGGGTGCTGCATGGAGATGGCCTGGGAATCGAGAAACGGCGGGCAGTATACCGTCTCGGCCAGCGCCCGCCCTCTCCCACCTGACGGTTACTGGATATCCAGCGTACCGACCATGCCCGCCTGGTAATGGCCGGGGATATTGCAGGCGAACTGCAGGCCGGTGGCCTGGGTGAAGGTCCAGGTCAGCTCGGCACTCTGACCTGGCTCGAGCGTGACCGTGTTGGCATCGGCGTGCTGCATAGCGCCATGGTCCATACCGGTCATGTCGTGGCCCATCTGGCTGTGATCCATGCCGCCCATATCGTGCTGCATCGCCAGCATCTGTTTCTGGTGTTCGGCGTGCATGGCCGCATCACCCAGGCTGAATTCATGCACCAGCTTGCCCTCGTTGTGCAACACGAAGCGCACCGTCTCGCCGGCCTTGACCTGAACGCTAGCCGGCTTGAAATAGATATCGCCCAGGGTGATTTCCACGCTGCGTTTGGCAGACGCCGCCTTGGCCGGGTGACCGAAGCTGTAGTGCCCCGCATCAGCCAGGGCTGGCAGGCTGAAAGCGCACAACAATGGAAGCAGGAAACGGGCGGGCATGGGCAAACTCCTGGGTTGAGAAATCGATCGCGGCGCTCATGACAGAGCGCCACAGAAGCCTACAACCTTGCCACCGTGACAAGGCAAGCCCAGTCGCAAAAGAACACCCAGTCACAGCCCACGCGAACCCTCCGGCAACCCTTATGGCAGTACGCAGCCAACCGTCAACAGCGGCAGAACGCTGGCATTGCCACGCCGTTATTGCAGAAGCCCTCCAGGCACACACCGCCACCATTACTGCAGTCAGCACTGACACGAAAGTTCTGCAACAAGGGGCTGTGGCCATTGGCAAAGGCGCAGAAACCCGAATTGCGTGGCAGCGGGCCTCCCCGCGCCAGTGCGAATACAAGACTGCCACCTGGCCTGGCAGCAATAGCCGAGCGGTGCGGAGTGCCGAGAGACAATGGAAAACAAAGAAATCGAACCAGCAAGCGCACGCTCATGACGAAGCCGCCCTGCAGACGATGCCTTCTTCAGGCATAGTTCCGCCTGCCAGCGTGATCTGCAGCAAGTGGCGGTTCAGCACCTAGCCTGCCGGGAGCAGGCTACCCTAGAAACTGCTTGAGCGGCCGTTGCGGCTACACACCTGATATGCCATGCCACGAGACCGTCTGTTGGTCACCCATTGATAGCTCACACGGAGTAGAAGAGCGCATGAAGACCTCCATTCGATATGCTGAATACCTGCGCGCAATAGGGGCAGGTCGCCGCGAAATACCCTTGCGAGACGTGGTCTCCGCTCCTACTCGCGATGCTGAAGGCCGCTGGCACGCCGCGCCCCGTCAAGCCGTAAAATTGCACGGGGACGAAATCGCTGCCGTCCTCAAGCCCTATATCAATACTCGCCTGATGGAGCAGCTTCGCGCCGTGGTACCGCTGGCGCTGTACCTCGCGTTGTTCCAGATCATCATCCTGCGCCAGTTGGTAGAAGACTCCCTGCTTGTCGCGGGCGGTCTGTTCGCAGTGATTGTCGGGCTGATGCTGTTCATGGAGGGGCTGAAACTTGGCCTGATGCCATTCGGGGAAATCATCGGCAGCAACCTGCCACGCAAATCGTCGCTGCCCGTCGTGCTACTCGTTACTCTGCTGCTCGGGATCGGCGTGACGTTTGCGGAACCCGCTATCGGTGCGCTGCGCGCCGCCGGGCAGAATGTCTCCGCGGAACGCGCGCCCTACCTCTGGGCGATTCTCAACCAGTGGACTGGCGAACTGGTGCTGGTGGTCGGTGCCAGTGTCGGTTTGGCCGCCGTCACGGGCACGCTGCGCTTCCTGTACGGCTGGAGCCTGAAGCCGCTGATCTACCTATCGCTGGTGCCGGTTCTGCTGCTGACGCTGTACATGGCCAATGATCCGGAACTGGCAAAGGTCATCGGCCTGGCCTGGGATGCTGGCGCGGTCACCACCGGGCCGGTCACTGTGCCACTGGTACTGGCGCTGGGTATCGGCATCGCGGCCGCCGCCGGCAAGGGCGGCTCCGGCTTGTCCGGCTTCGGCATTGTCACCCTGGCCTCACTGTTTCCCGTCGTCGGAGTCATGCTGCTGACCCTGTATGTGGCGGCCACGGCCTCGCCAACGGAAATCATCGCCGCGGCGCAGGCCGCTGCCAGCAGCGGACAAGAGGTAGCGCAGTGGTACACGGTCAGCCCCGGACTGGAGATTGTCTCGGGCGTGCGGGCCATCGTGCCGCTGGTGATATTCCTGCTGCTCGTGCTGAAGCTACTGCTGCGCCAGAGCCTGCCACGACGTAGCGAGATACTCCTTGGTATCGCCCTGACCGTGGTGGGAATGTGCATCTTCAACCTCGGACTGACCTATGGCCTGTCCAAACTGGGCGGCAGTGCCGGCGAACTGATCCCGACAGCCTTCATGCAGATTCCCGGTGAGGAAAAGTCCCCGCTCTATCTTTACCAGGTGGGCCTCGTGCTGGCCCTCGCCTTCGCCTGGCTGCTCGGCTACGGGGCTACCGTCGCGGAGCCAGCACTGAATGCACTCGGTGTGACGGCGCAGACCCTGACCAACGGTTTTATCCGCAAACGCAGCCTGATCCGCGCAGTATCGATCGGCGTCGCCTGCGGTATTGCCGTAGGCGTGGCCAAGCTGGTATTCGACTTGCCACTGGTCTGGCTGGTGGTGCCGCCCTATTTGTTGGCCGCCGTGCTGACGGTCTTTTCCAGCGAAGAGTTTGTCAATGTGGCCTGGGACAGTGCGGGGGTCACCACCGGCCCGATCACCGTGCCGCTCGTCCTGGCCATGGGGCTCGGGCTGGGCAATGCCACTCACGCCGTCGAGGGCTTCGGGATTCTGTGCATGGCGTCCGTCGGCCCCATCATCAGCGTCATGCTGCTTGGGCAATGGGCGCGCATTCAACTGTGGATGCAGACAAGAACAGCTGCGAAGCAGCCTGTAAATCAATTACTGGGAACAGGAGAGTCTGCATGAAAGCTGAAGGGATTACCTACCTGACCGACGTTGTCTTGATCACCTGCATCGTCGCCGCCGGGCGTGCAGATCTGGTGATCAGCGCAGCCCAGGGCATGGGCGCACCAGGCGCCATCGTCTATCACGCTCATGGGTTGGGGCCCCGCGAGCGCCTCGGCCTACTCAGCATCGCCATTGATGCGGAGAAAGAAGTGGTCAGCCTGCTGGTGGCTGCCGACTATCAGGACGCGGTACTCGAAACCATCTACCGCACCGCCGGGCTGGACGTTCCCGGCGCCGGCATGATCTACGCAACACCGGTTGAAAAGGTGGCCACCTACATCCCCCGTGAAATACTGGAACAAGGGAAAACCTCGTGAGTACGGCGGCTATCGGTATACCCGGCGGCGCAGCCAAACTCATCACCTGCGTGCTGCCCGACGATGGCACGGATCGCCGGCTGCTGCAGCTCTTGCGTGAGGAACAAGGCATCACCCGTGCGGACAGCGTTCACTGTCGCAGCGTGGCCGTTCTGCAAGCGGCCAAGGCGCACCACAACAAGGTGCCCGAAGCGAGTCTCGCGCGGGTGTTCAGCGTGGTGGTGGATGAACCGCAGGCCGACGCCGTGTTCGAGTTCATCTGCGCGCAGGTCGGGTTGGACCGGCCGGGCAGCGGCTCCATCTATATGATCGCGCTGAACTTCGCGACGCCCGTGCAACTACCTTCTAGCGTGCCGGCAAAGCCCAGCGCGAAGGCGACCAGTCTCTAGTAGCTCCAGAGAGCGGCCAGGTGGATGAACTGCAGGCTGCTGGTGCCGGGCGCAGGAGGTTGCAAGCGGCCTAAGCCAAACCAGCCTCGCCCTACTCCACCACCATCGGCCGCCAGCGACGCAGCAGGCTGCGTGCCTGTGACTTAATCACGCTGCGAGCATGAGACATAGCCCATTGGGGACATGTGTGGTCACGGGCCATCGTGATGCAGCAGAAAACCCAATACCCAGTGCAATTTGAGCTCACTGAGCAAACCCGAACGGTTCTAGAGGTTTGGATGCATCAAGCCCGCCTCCGCAGCGAGGACGTCTTGTTTCCGACCCGGTTGCACGACTCAGACCATATCTCCACCAGACAAGACGCTCGAATTGTCAAAGCGGGCCCTTGAAACGGATGGAGAAAGCCTGCGCGGCGTTGCACCGCACAGGCTTGGTACTTAGAACGCGATATTGAGCCCCAGACGAACACCGTGATCGCTGTAGCCATCGCCGATCTGCCCGGAGTAGCCCAGGTCGAGGCTCGCTTGCGGGGCAAGCTTGGCGCTGATGCCGAACTGCGCCAGCGCGGTGTCCTGAGCAACCGGCACGCCCTTGACGGTGAAGCTGTCATAGCCGGCCAAGGTCAGGCGACTGTTATCGGTTGGCTCATCGAGCACGTGTTGCCACGCCACGCTGCTCTGCACGCTCAATGGCACTCCGGCCACTACAGCCAGCGGGGTGCTGGCACGCAGGCCGAGGCTGGAATAGGTCGCTTGCTCCTTCTCGCTATCACCGCTCAGCGCCGTGCTGCCGCCCTGTTCGCTAAAACCGTCGCTGTCGACTTCAACGTGGGCCAGGCCAACAAATGGCTCCAGCATCAACTCACCCGCCTGGACGGCATACCCCAGCTCACCGAACACCTGTGTCGTGCTGGCGTCGTAGTCCGCCTTGAGGTGCTCGTCCAGGCTACCGACCTGGACATGGCGACTGCTGTCAACGTCGCTCCAGGCATGCGAGACGCCCGCACGCAGATGCAATGCATCCCACTGGCCACCCAGGTAGGCCGTCAGTGACGTGCTATCGACCTTGGCCGACGAGTTACGGGCATCGGCATCCAGGTCACTGTTGCCATAACCCGCCGTCAGACCAGCGCGCCAGGTGTCGTTGAGCGGCATGTCGATCCCCAGCAGCACGCCCTGGCTGTTGTGGTCGAGGTCGGCGACATTGTGGTTACCGTCGCTGCCCCCCCAGCTGCCATAGCCCTGGGTCCAGAAGGTCATGCCACTGTCAGCGTCGACATGCAGTACGCCTTCGCTCGGTGCCTGGCCCTGGGCACTGCGCAGGCGCGCGCCAATTGCATCACGCACATAGCGGCTGTCATCGAACAGCGCGCCGCGGGTGCTGGCGTGGATCTCGCCAGACAGGCTGTCGTAAGCCAGGCGCGCCTGATCGGCGCTGAGCACCGCGACTGCGTCATACAAACCACCCGCGTCAGCCGCATCCAGGGCGCCGGCCACGGCACGCTGGTTGTAGGTCTGCGCGACGGAAGCGAATGCCGTGTCATTGCGCTCCAGGTTCAGGGTTACGCCATTGCTGGTGTACGTCAGTTGTGGCGTGAGGAAGGCCAGGTTGCTGCTGACATTGGCAAAGGTGCCGGTCAGGCTGCCTGCTTCGATAATGCGGTACTGGGTGCTTGGCGCCCAGGTACCGGTGCCGGCCAGTACGCTGAGGTCCGCGCCGCCAAGGGCGACGGCTCCGCTGGCGACGACTCGATCAAAACTGCCGTCAGGATTGGCTTCGATGAGCAACGTAGAGCCGCTGGCGAAGCTGATATCGCCATCAACCTTGAGGCTGCCAATGGAATTGCCGGGACTCAGGGTCGCGCCGTTGGCCAGGCTGATATCGCCGATGATGGTGCCATGGCCGCCAAGCGTGGCGCCCTGAGTGACATCGACATCGCTGGCAAGGCTGGCACTGGAACCCGCCGCGCCGCCGATGATCAGACTGCCCCCCGCCACGGTGGTGCCGCCGTCGATCGTCGAATTGCCATTGAGTACCTGCTTGCCAGTACCGACCTTGGTCAGGCGGCCAGCACCGCTGATCGAGCCGTCATAGACACCACTGGTTCCGCCCGTCCCCACTTGCAGGGTGCTGCCTGCCGCCAACGTGAGCGCTCCCGAACCACTGAGTGCGTCGAGGCTGTTCAGCCCGCCGACACTGACCGAGGTGCCAGCAGCAACGTTCAGGTCGGCATTGCCCAGGGCAGTATTGCCAATCAGGTTCAACGTGCCGTCGAGAATGTTCAGTGACCCGGCGAAGGTGTTGTTGCCGCTCAGGGTCAGCTCGCTGGCGCCTTGTTTGGTCAACTCGCCGTCGCCGCTGATGATGCCGCTGAGGGTCAGGTCGTGGCTGCCGGCCAACGTCAGGCTGCCGTCGAACTCCACTGCGTTGGCCAGGTTGACCGCTGCGCTGCTGTCTAGCGTGGTGCCATTGGCGGCGGTCAATACACCGGTGCCGAGTGCCGCATCGTTGCCGACCACCAGCGTGCCGCCATTGAGCGCTGTGCCGCCGGTGTAGCCGTTGGCCGCGTTGAGCACCAAGGTGCCGGTGTCGTACTTGCCGAGGGTGCCCGCACCATTGAGTGCGACGCCAATGGTTGCAGTGGTGTTCGG
>JBBNAI010000421.1:0-1369 GCA_037994305.1 Pseudomonas sp.
GACGCAGGATGTCGTGCGGATCGCTCGGGCCGTCGGAGATAACTTCGCCGCGGTTCACTTGCTCGCCTTCGAAGACGTTCAGGTGACGCCACTTCGGAATCAGCTCCTCGTACGGATCGCTGCCATCGGTCGGAGTGATGACCAGGCGGCGCTTGCCTTTGGTTTCCTTGCCGAAAGCGATGGTGCCGCTGATTTCGGCCAGGATCGAGGCTTCCTTCGGACGACGCGCTTCGAACAAGTCGGCAACGCGCGGCAGACCACCGGTGATGTCGCGAGTCTTCGAAGTTTCCTGCGGGATACGGGCGATAACGTCACCGACACCGATCTGCGCACCGTCAGCCACACCGACCAGGGCGTTGGCTGGCAGGAAGTACTGGGCCGGCACGTCAGTACCTGGCAGCAGCAGTTCCTTGCCGCTGGTGTCGACCATCTTGATCGCCGGACGAATGTCCTTACCAGCAGCCGGACGATCTTTCGGATCGAGGACTTCGATGTTGGTCAGACCGGTCAGTTCGTCGGTCTGGCGCTTGATGGTGATGCCTTCTTCCATACCAACGAAGGTCACGACACCCTTCATTTCGGTCACGATCGGGTGGGTGTGCGGGTCCCACTTGGCGACGATGGCGCCAGCTTCGACCTTGTCGCCTTCCTTCACGGAAATCACGGCACCGTACGGCAGTTTGTAGCGCTCGCGCTCACGACCGAACTCGTCGGCCACGGCCAGCTCGCCGGAGCGGGAAACCGCAACCAGGTTGCCGTCCAGACGCTCGACGTGCTTCAGGTTGTGCAGACGAATCGCACCGCCGTTCTTCACCTGGACGCTGTCGGCAGCCGAAGTCCGGCTCGCCGCACCACCGATGTGGAACGTACGCATGGTCAGCTGGGTACCCGGCTCACCGATGGACTGGGCAGCGATAACGCCGACCGCTTCACCGATGTTCACCTGGTGACCACGGGCCAGATCGCGACCGTAGCACTTGGCGCAGATACCGAAGCGGGTTTCGCAGCTGATCGGCGAACGCACGATCACTTCGTCGATGCTGGCGCGCTCGATGAACTCGACCCACTGCTCGTCGACCAGGGTACCGGCCGGCACGATGACTTCATCGGAGCCCGGCTTGAACACGTCCTTGGCGATCACTCGACCCAGAACGCGCTCACCCAGCGGCTCAACCACGTCACCGCCTTCGATGTGCGGAGTCATCAGCAGACCGTGTTCGGTGCCGCAATCGACTTCGGTCACGACCAGGTCCTGCGCCACGTCGACCAGGCGACGGGTCAGGTAACCGGAGTTCGCGGTCTTCAGTGCGGTATCCGCCAGACCTTTACGAGCACCGTGAGTGGAGATGAAGTACTGGAGTACGTTCAG
>JBBNAI010000422.1:0-2095 GCA_037994305.1 Pseudomonas sp.
GGTCGACGAACAGGACCTCAGGATGTTCCTTAAGGAACGCGTTCGCTTCGTTGAGCTGAACGGCACGCGGGGGTACCGACATGATGCAACACCTTTTTTGTTAAAAATTTCAATCATGCAATTGCACGACTGTGAGTCAATCTCAAACACCCATTGCTGTCAATAGCCGCCTATTTTGCCCTAAAACGGGGCTCAATGGCCAGTTTTGGGGCATTTCAGGCCAATTGGACCGGTTGGTCAGCCTCTACTGGCCTGGTGCTCAGTGGTCTGTGTTCAATTTTTTACAGCCCTATTGTGTAAAAAAATGAACAAGGCTAATCTCGGCCTCAACCACATAACAGCAATAAAACAGGTGTTCCATGTCGCGCCTGCCGTTAATCGGCGTTACCGCCTGCACCAAGCAGATCGGTCTGCATTCCTGGCATATCGCGGGCGACAAGTATCTGCGTGCTGTCGTCGTCGGAGCGGGTGGCTTGCCACTGGTGATTCCGGCGTTGGCAGAGCTGATCGATCAGCCCAGTCTGTTGGCGAGTCTTGATGGACTGTTGTTCACCGGCTCTCCTTCCAACGTTGAACCTCATCATTATAGTGGCCCTGCCAGCGAAGCCGGCACGGCGCACGACCCTGCGCGTGACCAGACTACCTTGCCGTTGATCCGCAAGGCTGTCGAGGCCGGTGTTCCGGTGCTCGGCATCTGCCGTGGCTTCCAGGAAATGAACGTGGCCTTTGGCGGCACCCTGCACCAGAAGGTGCAGGACGTCGCGGGCATGCTCGACCACCGCGAGCCGGCTGATCAGCCGGTCGAGGTGCAATACGCTCCACGCCACCCGCTGCATGTGCAGCCTGGTGGTCTCCTCGCCGGCCTCGGCTTGCCGGACGAGATTCAAGTTAATTCCATTCATGGCCAGGGCGTTCAGCGTCTGGCGCCGGGCCTTCGCGTAGAAGCACTGGCGCCTGACGGGTTGGTTGAAGCCTTCTCTGTCGAAGGTGCGCCTAGCTTCGCGCTCGGGGTGCAATGGCACCCGGAGTGGCAGGTGCGCTCCAACCCGAATTATCTCGCCATCTTCCAGGCCTTTGGTGAGGCTTGCAGGAAGAGGGCGAGGCAACGCTGAGTAGGTGAGGCAACCGGCAGGCGGAACTGGGAGGTTTCGCTAGGCTTTACCGGTCCGCAGAAGCCGCTCTACCAACCCTGAGGTCTTTATGACTAGCAAGCTCGACCAGCTAACAAGCTGGCTGAAAGAACGCAAAATCACCGAAGTTGAATGCATGATCAGCGACCTTACCGGCATTGCCCGCGGTAAGATTTCGCCGACCAACAAGTTCCTCGACGAAAAAGGCATGCGCCTCCCCGAGAGTGTGCTGCTGCAGACTGTGACCGGCGACTACGTCGAGGACGACATCTATTACGAGCTTCTCGACGAGGCGGACATTGATATGTTCTGCCGTCCCGACGAGAACGCCGTATTCCTGGTGCCCTGGGCCATCGAGCCCACTGCGATGGTGATTCACGACACCTTCGACAAACAGGGCAACCCGATCGAGCTGTCGCCACGCAACATCCTCAAGAACATCCTCAAGCTCTACGCTGACAAGGGCTGGAAGCCGATTGTCGCGCCGGAGATGGAGTTCTACCTGACCAAGCGCAACAGCGACCCGGACTTCCCTCTGGTGGCGCCGATGGGCCGCTCCGGTCGTCCGGAAGTCGGTCGTCAATCGTTCTCGATCGACGCGGCCAACGAATTCGATCCGCTGTTCGAAGACGTCTACGACTGGTGCGAGCTGCAGACCCTGGATCTCGACACGCTGATCCACGAAGACGGCCCGGCGCAGATGGAAATCAACTTCCGTCACGGCGATGCCCTGCACCTGGCCGACCAGATCACCGTGTTCAAGCGCACCATGCGCGAGGCCGCGCTGAAGCATGACGTGGCGGCCACCTTCATGGCCAAGCCGATCACCGATCAGCCAGGCAGCGCCATGCACATCCACCAGAGTGTGGTGGACGCGAAGACCGGCAAGAACATCTTCTCCAACGAAGACGGGACCATGAGCGAATTGTTCCTGCACCACATCGGTGGCCTGCAGAAATACATTC
>JBBNAI010000423.1:0-2192 GCA_037994305.1 Pseudomonas sp.
TCGAAAGATCATCACCGTCACTAACCAAGAACACCTGATTGGCTGCTGCAGGGTGAGCCAGGCAAACGTGGAGCAAGTCGAGCAGGTTGGGCAGCGCGACCAAACTACGTCGATTATGGATAGCCCCCAAAGGTAACGGCACCCCGATACTCAGCCAGCGCAGCATGCTACGGAAATTAGCCTGCACTCCGGGCCCATAAATCAGCGGCGGGCGAATAATAACAACCTCCAAAGCACCGGCCAGAGGCAGTTTTTGCAGCGCCTGCTCGGCTTCCAATTTGGAAATGCCATAGGGATCAAGCGGCGCAGGAATGTCAGAGGCCGTAAAAGGGCATCCCGGCTTAGTCTCTTCGCCATTCACCTTGATCGAGCTGAGATAAATGAATCGCTTTACCCCCGCAGTTGCTGCGGCCTTAGCCAGGCGCAGCGTGCCCTCGACGTTGGTTTGGCGAAATGCAGCAAGAGGGTCGGGGGCTTCATCTCGCATCACATGCACCCGGGCAGCGGTATGCACAATCACATCGACCCCCTTTAGCAGACAAGGAGCGATATCTGAGCTCGCGAGGTCACCTAGCACCAGTAACTTGTGTTCCGGCCAATCGGAGAGGCTTTCAACGCTTCGCACACCAGCCAACACGTGCACATCAGGTTGCACATCCAACTGACGAAGCAAAGCATTACCTACAAAACCGTTAGCACCCGTCACCAAAACACGCATCAGAAAGCCCCTGACAGCAGAGACAGAGAGGGGAGCAAGGGAATAGCCATAAATCCACCAGCAACAGGACACCGCCTAAAATCGCACAGGCGATATAAAGCGATAAAGACAGCTAACTACCGTCGCGAGGTCGCAAATTCCTCAACTCGCGCTGCTGGCGAGAAATGCGCAATCGCAAACGACTAATCAGCCAGAGGCTACCCAACAGAGAAAACAGCACGCCTAGAATGAACGACGCAGACAGCAGCACCGCAACCGGAAGTTCCGGGGTCGTCCAGCCAAGAAGGATTAGATGAGCAGGCTGGCGATTCTGCAACACAAAAATCAGTACCGCGATGCCTAGCAACAGCAAAACCGCTACGAGCAAAAGGCGCTTGAGATTAGCCAACATAAGCACAGCTCAAGAAGGAAGCAGACAAATCACTCATCCTCATTGACCCGGTCACGCAATTCCTTGCCCGGCTTGAAGTGAGGCACAAATTTTCCGTCCAGACGAACGGATTCGCCGGTTTTCGGATTACGCCCCACCCGCGGCGCGCGGTAATGCAGGGAAAAACTACCGAAACCACGTATTTCAATACGATCACCTGTCGCCAGCGCCTGCGACATTTGCTCGAGCATGGTCTTGATCGCCAATTCGACATCCTTGGACGAAAGCAGCCCTTGATGGCCGACAATACGCTCGATCAACTCCGACTTGGTCATGGTTTTCCCTTCTTTTTCAAGCGGCTAGATCAACTGCTAGGGGTGTTTTAGCACGCTCACCCACATTTGAATAGCCCGCATGTCAAGTCGGAAAGATCAACCAAGCCTCGCACCGATATAACCAAAACAGCAAAAATGAAAAAGGGCGACCGAAGTCGCCCTTTTTGAATCACCGGAACTTAGTTCTGGTTCATCTGCGCACGGATCAGATCACCAATGGTGGTCGGACCGGTGGTTTCAACTTCTTGCTTGGTACGCAGCTCTTTCATCGCGTCTTTTTCGTCTTCGACGTCTTTGGACTTGATGGAGAGGCTGATTACGCGGCTCTTACGGTCGATGCTGATGATCTTGGCTTCGACTTCGTCGCCTTCTTTCAGCACGTTGCGCGCATCTTCAACGCGATCACGGCTGATTTCGGAGGCTTTCAGGGTCGCTTCGATATCGTTACCCAGATCGATGATGGCGCCTTTGGCGTCAACTTCTTTCACGGTGCCACGAACGATGGTGCCCTTCTCATTGAGCGAGGCGTAGTTGGAGAACGGATCGTCTTCCAGCTGCTTGATGCCCAGGGAGATGCGCTCGCGCTCCGGATCAACGGAGAGGATGACAGTTTCCAGCTCGTCGCCCTTCTTGAAACGACGTACGGCTTCTTCGCCCACTTCGTTCCAGGAGATGTCGGACAGGTGAACCAGACCGTCGATGCCGCCGTCCAGACCAATGAAGATACCGAAATCGGTGATCGACTTGATGGTGCCGGAGATCTTGTCGC
>JBBNAI010000424.1:0-6490 GCA_037994305.1 Pseudomonas sp.
CGGCCGGACTGGCGCTCGGCGGTCGCAGGTCGCTGCGGTACACCGGGTGCAGCGGGTTCTGCGCGAGGATGTGCTTGATGTCCATGAGCAGCAGCTCCTGGTGCTGCTGCTCGTGCTGCAGGCCCAGTTCGATACGCTGGATGAGGGGCGCAGCCTGCTCGGCAGGTGGGTTGCGCAGCAGGTTTTCCACGGCCAGGTCGACATGCGCGCGGTAGCGGTACACATCGCGTACGGTCGGGCGCGACAGCAACCCGCGCTGGGCACGCGGGAAGGGTGTGCCGTGGGTCTGGTAGTAGGAGTTGAACAGGTGGTCGTAGGCCGCGTCGAACACCCGGTAGTCACGCAGGTACGGCTGCAGGACGAAGGCTTCGAAGAACCAGGTGACATGCGCCAGGTGCCATTTCGGCGGGCTCACGTCGGCCATGCTCTGCACGCCGTAGTCCTCCCACTCCAGGGGCTCGCACAGGTGCTCGGATTGGGCGCGCACCTGCCAGAACTGCGTCAGCAGGTGCTCGAATGCCGCCAGCGAAGGCGCAGTGTCGGGGGCCTGCATCGGCATTCAGCTCGCTCCTGTGCAGGGTCGCGGAGCCGCGTGGGCGGCGGTACTAGAACCGACCGGGAGGCATAAGCAAAGGTTCAACCGGAATGAGGCGCCAGCCGGCACGACGGGCGGCACCTGGCGTGCTGTGCCAGTGGAAGCGGGTGGCCACGCCAGGTTGGGGGATTTCCGCTACCATCGAGCTCCCTCACCACACGGATACGGACATCTCCATGGCTATTTCCAGCATCGTCACTCTGGTCATCCTGGCCGCTCTGGTCTTCTACGTCATCGGCATCTACAACAAGCTGGTGGCGCTGCGTAACCGCTTCCAGAACGCCTTCGCGCAGATCGAGGTGCAGCTCAAGCGCCGTTATGACCTGATCCCCAACCTGGTGGAAACCGCCAAGGCCTACATGGCCCATGAGCGTGACACCCTGGAAGCGGTGATCGCTGCGCGCAATGCCGCCGCATCGGGCCTCAAGGCGGCCGCCGCGCAACCGGGCGATGCGCAGAGCATGGCCCAGCTGGCGGGTGCCGAGCAGCAGTTGAGCGGCGCCATGGGCCGCCTCAACGTGACCATGGAAGCCTACCCGGACCTCAAGGCCTCGCAGAACATGCAGCAGCTCAGCGAGGAGCTTTCCAGCACCGAGAACAAGGTGGCGTTTGCCCGCCAGGCCTTCAACGATGCGGTGATGACCTACAACACCTACAAGCAGAGCTTCCCGCCGGTGGTGCTGGCCAACGCCTTCGGCCATTCCCAGGACGCCAGCCTGCTGGAGTTCGAGGACAGCGCGCAGATCCAGGCCGCGCCCAAGGTTTCCTTCTAAGCCCCTGGCCGCACGGATCGCGCGATGAATTTCTTCGAACAACAGGATCGCGCCCAGCGCAACACCGGGCGCCTGGTGCTGCTCATGGCGCTGGCGGTAACCAGCCTGATCGCCATCACCAGCCTGGCGTTAAGCCTGATCTGGCGTTTCTGGGGCGACAGCTCGCACTACGGCTACCGGCCGGTCGGCGTGGACTGGGGGATGGTCGGCGACGTGGCGGTGGTGGTGATCGGCGTGGTGCTGCTCGGCAGCCTGTACAAGAGCCTGCAGATGGGGGCGGGTGGCAAGGTGGTGGCCGAGCGCCTCGGTGGTCGCCTGATCAACCTGGAGCCCCGGGGCATCGAGGAGCAGCGCCTGCTCAACGTGGTCGAGGAAATGGCCATCGCCTCGGGCATACCGGTGCCGCCGGTGTATGTGCTGGAGGACATCGGCATCAACGCCTTCGCCGCCGGCCTGACGCCGCAGAACGCGGTGATCGGCATCACCCGCGGCGCCATCGGACTGCTCTCGCGGGATGAACTGCAAGGCGTGATCGCCCACGAGTTCAGCCATATCTTCCATGGCGACATGCGCCTCAACACGCGCCTGGTTTCGCTGCTGCACGGCATCTTGCTGCTGGGGCTGATCGGCGGCTTCATCCTGCGCAACCTGAGCGGGTCGCGCTCCAGTCGCTCGGATCGCAACAACAGCGCGGCGGCGATCATCGCTGTCGGCGTGACGCTCTGGGTGCTCGGCTATGCCGGAACCTTCTTCGGCAACCTGATCAAGGCAGCGGTCAGCCGTCAGCGCGAGTTTCTCGCCGACGCCTCGGCCGTGCAGTTCACCCGCAACCCGGATGGTATCGGCGGGGCGCTGAAGAAGATCGGCGGGCACGCGCCCGGCTCGCAACTGCAGGCCGCGCGGGCCGCCGAGTTCAGCCACATGTATTTCGGTGCCGGCGTGTTGCAGGCACTGAGTGGCTGGATGGCGACCCACCCGCCTCTGGAGGAGCGCATTCGCCGGGTCGAGCCGGGCTGGGACGGCCAGTTTCCCGTGGTGCGCTGGGTCGAGCCGCAAACGTCGGTCGAGGCGCCGGCCGATCCTCGGCAGCTGATCCTCGGCGCGGTCATCGCCGAGCAGTACAGCCAGGCGGCGGCGGAGCAGTCCATTGCCGCGATCGGCCAACCGGGCCAGGCTCATGTCCTGCAGGCGCAGGTCACCCTGCAGCGCTTGCCGCAGGCGCTGAAGAATGCCGCGCACAGCGCTATCGGCGCCCAGGCGCTGGTCTACGGCCTGCTCCTCGGCCGTGACGCCGAGCAGCAGACGCGCCAACTCGCCCTGCTACGACCGGAGCTGGAGCCGGCGCAACTGGGTGTGATCGAGGTGTTGCGCGATGAGCTGACCAACCTCGAACCAGGCTTGCGCCTGCCGCTGCTGGAGCTGGCCCTGCCGGCGCTCAAGCAACTGGACCAGGCCGCGTTCGCCAGCATGAAGGGCCGCTTGATTCGCCTGATCAAGGCCGACAACCGGATCGAGTTGCTGGAGTGGACCCTGCTGCGCATCGTCGAGCGGCATGTCGAAGGGCCACGTGTGCATGGCGGCAAACTGCACCTGCTGGAACTGGCCGAAGAGGCGACCGTACTGCTCTCGGCCCTGGCCCATGCCGGCCACACGGATACTCAACAGGCAGCCGAGGCTTTTGCCGCCGCCGGCCCCGAGTTGCCGTACGACGGCCTGACCTTGCGCAACGCCGCGCAGGCCGACCTCAAGGCCCTGAGCGCGGCACTGGATCGCCTGAGCCAGCTGCAGCCGCTGCAGAAGCCCCGCCTGCTCAAGGCCATGGCCTGCAGCGTCACCCACGACGGGCGCATCACCCCAGCCGAAGCCGAGCTGATGCGCGCCGTCGCCGAAACCCTGGACTGCCCGATGCCGCCATTGCTGGGCGTGCAAGAAACTGCTGCTGCGCACTGAAGAGTGAGCCGATTGTGGCCCTGCCTCCCGATCAGCGGGGCAGGAGGGGCCTAAAGGAATTGCTGCAGGGGCCGATGATCTGCTGACAGCCGAAACCTCGTCTGTCCGACTCCAGCAAGGTAGCAGGGGTCGTCAACAGGACTGTCGGCATGGCACTTACCCTCAACACCAACGTCTCCTCCCTGAGCATTCAGCGCGCCATGAATGAGACGTCGCGTGCGCTGGCGGTTTCCATGCAGCGGCTGTCCACCGGCTATCGCATCAACAGTGCCAAGGACGATGCTGCCGGGATGCAGATATCCAATCGCCTGAGCAGCCAGATCAGCGGTTTCGGCGTGGCCATCCGCAATGCTAACGACGGCATCTCCCTGGCGCAGACGGCCGAAGGCGCGCTGCAGCAGTCGACCAGTATTCTCCAGCGCATGCGTGAGCTGGCCCTGCAGTCGGCCAACGGTTCGAATGGGGCGAGCGAGCGCAGCGCGATCAACGAGGAGGTGGCGCAACTGCAGCAGGAGCTGAGCCGGATTGCCGAAACCACCACCTTCGGCGGGCGCAAGTTGCTCAATGGCAGTTTCGGCTCCAGCGCCTTTCAGGTGGGGGCCAATGCCTTCGAGACCATTGGCATCGGGTTGGGCAACTACGGCTCGGGCGCCCTGGGCAGCAATACCCGCGACCTGGTCAACGGTACTGCCGGCAGCCTGTCGAACGACCAGTTGGGTGGGTTGATGCAACAGACCGGCTCGATTCCGGCCAACCTGGTCAGCGGTGACCTCACCGTGAGCGGGCGCAAGGCCTCGACCTTTGCCGTTGAAGGTTCGGCCAAGTCGGTGGCTCGTTCGATCAATTTGCGCCAGGACACCACAGGGGTGACGGCCGATGCCAGGACGTTGCTGCAGCTGAGCTTCAGCGAGGACGACACCTATACCTTCGACCTCTACGGGGCCAACAGCAAGGCGGTGCAGATTCACGCCAGTATCGAGGATGGCGACCTTGGCTCGCTGGTCGAGGCGATCAACGATGAGAGCATCAGCACCGGCATCACCGCCAGCATCAAGGACGGCCAGTTGCTGCTGACCAGCGAGGCCGGTGACGATATCGTCCTGGATGCCTTCCAGTCCGAGCAGGCCGGTACCGCCGAGGCGCAGAGCCTCAATTACACCGGTGAGGCGGCGCTGACCGCCGCCGTGGCGACCCTGACCGATACCTCGGCCTTGCGCGCCATCGGTGTCGTGCGCCTGAGCAGCAGCGAGTCGTTTTCCGTTCAGGCCAGTGCGGCGACCATCGATGGCAGCGTGAGCAACAACTTCAGCAGCCTGGAGCGCATCAGCGACGTCGACCTACGCACCAGCATCGGTGCGCAGACTGCCCTCGGTGTGATCGATGGTGCCCTGACCATGATCGACAGCGCTCGCGCCGAGATGGGCGCGGTGCAGAACCGCCTGGACTTCACCATCGCCAACCTGATGAACATGTCGGAAAACCTCTCGGCGGCGCGCAGCCGTATCCGCGATACGGACTACGCGAGCGAGATGTCCGAACTGGTCAGGAACCAGATCCTGCAGCAGGCCCAGACGGCCATGCTGGCGCAGGCCAATCAGCAGCCGCAGCTGATTCTGACCCTGCTGCAGTCGATCTGAGAACCTATCTACGATCTCTTGATCGTCGGCCATACGGCGTTGAGATTTGGCTCTAGCTCAAAAGACCGTAAATAGGTTCCTAACCCTTGGCGTTCAGCGCGACCCAGGCGGCATAGGCGTCGATGAATTTCTGCAGAAAACCGCGTACGCCATCGTTCAGCTTGCCGTTGTCGTCGAAGAAGCTGCCGGCGCCGCCCAGGTAGGCCTCCGGCTGCTGCAGCACCGGCACATCGAGGAACACCAGCGACTGGCGCAGGTGGTGGTTGGCGCCGAAACCGCCAACCGCACCGGGCGAGGCGCTGAGCACGGCGCCGGGCTTGCCGCTGAACACGCTCTGGCCATAGGGGCGCGAACCGACATCGATGGCGTTCTTCAGCGGCGCCGGCACCGAGCGGTTGTATTCCGGGGTAACGAACAGCAGCGCCTCGGCGGCTTTCACCTGCTCACGGAAGGTTACGTAAGGCGCGGGCGCCGGGCTGACGTCGATGTCTTCGTTGTACAGCGGCAGCTCGCCGATCTCGACGATCTGCAGTTTCAGCGAGGGCGGCGCGAGTTCGGCCAGGGCCAGGGCGAGTTTGCGGTTGATCGACGCCTTGCGCAGGCTGCCGACGAGTACGGCAACGGTGTGAACCTTGCTCATGATGACTCCTCAAACTGAAGTGTATGGACTGCCGGATGGCTGGAAAGAGCGGAATAGACACTATAGACGGCAGCCATCGGGCTGCTTGCCGGGCGTCAGGTGGCGGCGCTGGTGCTTGACCCCGGGCGCTATTGCGCAGAAATTGACCAGGCGTCGGTGCAAGGCCGACGCTTCAACAAAACGTCACCTGCGCACGTCAGGCTGACGCAACAAGAACAACTCCTGTGCTGTGCCATCACTGCCCCAACGCGCCAGCGGCCGTATGCCGCCCCGTTAACTGTGAGGAAATTGCCATGGATACGTTCGATCTGTTCTTCGACCCGCGTTATCAGCTGGAAGCCGAGGAGCCGCTGAGTGCCAGCGCGCTACCCGAGCGCCAGCTGATCCACGAGGAAATCCTGCTCACCCTGCAACGCCTCGATGGCCTGTCTGACCAGCTGCGCCAGCGAACGCCGGGCTAGCTATCGGCGAAGGCTGCCAGCAGGTCCTCGCGCAGGGCCTGCTGGGCTTCGCTGGGTTGGCGGCCACGGTGGTTGCTCAAACGAAACTGCACGCTGAAGTTCTGCTCGTTCGGTAGCAGGGCACGCAATTGGCCGCGGGCCTCCCAGGGCGCGGCGATGTGTTCGGGCAGGTAGCCGATGTGCGCGCCAGAGAGGATGAACGCCAGGCTGCCCTCGACCTGCTCGCAACGCGCACTGCTGGTGCCGGCCTGCCAGGGCTCGTCGGCGGTGATGAAGCGGTAGGGGTGCAGCACGCGGTCGCAGCTGTCGAGATCGGCGCTGCTGATCTGTGGCTTGGCGAACAGCGGGTGGCCCAGGGCGCAGTACAGCCGCTGCTCTTCGCTGAACAGCGGCTGGTAATCCAGTGCGCTCTGGCTGCCGGAGAAATAGCCGAT
>JBBNAI010000425.1:0-1318 GCA_037994305.1 Pseudomonas sp.
CGCCGCGCCGCGTACCACGGCGTTGCGTTGCCAGTGCAGGCACAGCCACAGCGGCAGCAGGGTGGTCAGGGCGAACAGCAGCAGGTTGATCGGCGCACTGATCAGCAACTGGGGCAGCAGCGTCGACTCGAACCGTTCATAGGCCCAGGCGAGCAGGTGCGACAGCAGTTGCCCACCGATAAGGCTCCCGGCCAGGGCCAGCACCAGCGCCGCGGTGAAATACACCGCCAGCAACTGACGCGGGCGGCTGAAACCGGCGATGGCGTGGCGCTCCAGGTAGCTGCGGCTCAGCAGCAGGGCGGCCACTGCCGAGAGCAGCGTGCCTTCGAGGGACGCGCCGAATATCTGTGGCAGGTACTCCAGGTATTGCTCGAACAGTTCCTCGCCTTGCAGCAGCCGGATACTGGCCAGATTGATCAGCAGCCCGATCAGGCCGATCAGCGCCGTAAGGCCCATGAAGGCATAGGGCAGCTCGGGGGCGCGGGCCGTCGCCGTGGTTGCGGCAGGCGCGGCGAAGGATGGCTCAAAGGGGTTGGCGTGCATCAAGGGGCGTCCTGTCTACTGGATCTGCGGCGCAGCGCCAGCATAGCCGGCGGCGTGAATGGGCCATAGCGTGCCACACGGCAGCTTATTCGGCCTGGTCATAACCCTCGGTCAGGTGCAGGTCCTTGAGCTTCACGTAGTTGCCGGCGCTGTAGCTGAAGAAGGCGCGCTCCTTGTCGGTCAGGGCGCGGGCCTGTTTCACCGGGCTGCCGACATAGAGGTAGCCGCTCTGCAGCACCTTGCCCGGCGGCACCAGGCTGCCGGCGCCGATGATCACCTCGTCCTGCACCACGGCGCCGTCCATGACGATGCTGCCCATGCCGACCAGGATGCGGTTGCCCAGGGTGCAACCGTGCAGGGTGACCTTGTGGCCGATGGTCACTTCGTCGCCGATGATCAGCGGGTAACCATCCGGGTTGAACGGCCCGGCGTGGGTGATGTGCAGCACGCTGCCGTCCTGCACGCTGGTGCGCGCGCCGATGCGGATGCGGTGCATGTCGCCGCGGATCAGGGCGAAGGGCCATACCGAGCTGTCTTCGCCCAGCTGTACGTCACCGATGACCACTGCCGAACGGTCGACGAACACCCGTGCGCTCAGGCCGGGTGTGGTGCCCTGGTAGGTACGAATCGCCACGATAGTCTCCTTCAAGCTGCGGTTTGCCCCGATTGTAATTAACATGCGGGGCATTCCGGTTGTGAAACGTCGCTTGCGACCCCATAACCTGTACATGTATTCGCGCATCAAAGGTGCCTAGCCGTGACCGCAGCCAACCCC
>JBBNAI010000426.1:0-3559 GCA_037994305.1 Pseudomonas sp.
TAAAAAAACTGTTCAAAAAGCCGGGCTCTTTGAACAGCTCTCGAATATATGGCAGGGGCGGCTGGATTCGAACCAACGCATGGCAGGATCAAAACCTGCTGCCTTACCGCTTGGCGACGCCCCTGTATCTTGCATAACCGAATGCTAGGCATTCCCTTCCGATGCTAGTTTTTCGAGCTGAAGATGCACCGGAGATCGGTTGCAACCACGTGCGACGAAACTTGGCAGGGTGGCCGGAAGTTGGCGCGAGACTTTATCAGCATCGCCCTGATTTGGGAAGCTCCCAAATACACAAGCTCCGGTTCCAGTCATCTTTGCGCGAACAAATTTGTTCAGCAAGTTCAAAGCGTTACGCACTTCGGGGTAGCGCTTCTCGACAACTGGTTGGCAGTCATTATGACCACCCCCCTCGGGAAGGCTGCGAACTGTAATGGCCGGGGTATTCCGTGTCAACTCAGGGTCGGCAAAAACTTCGGCCGTGCTGATGGATACCTGGGGTATGGCGACCAGGTACCAGGGTTCGGTCAATTCGACGGCTTGCAGGCGTTCGCCGACGCCCTCGGCGAACGCCGCGCGGCCACGCACGAACACGGGCACATCGGCGCCCAGGCCGAGGCCCAGCGTGGCCAGGCGCTCTTCGTCCCAGCCCAGGTGCCACAGGTGGTTGAGGCCGAGCAGGGTGGTCGCTGCATCCGAGCTACCACCGCCGATGCCGCCGCCCATGGGCAGGCGTTTTTCCAGCCAGATGTCGGCACCGAGCGGGCAGCCGCTGGCGCTCTGCAATTGGCGTGCGGCGCGGACGATCAGGTTGCTGTCGTGAGGGACGCCGGGGATCTCGGTGTGCAGCCGGATCAAGCCGTCTTCGCGCGGTGAGAAGCCCAGCTCGTCGCCGTGATCGATGAACTGAAACAGGGTTTGCAGCTCGTGGTAGCCGTCGGCGCGGCGGCCGAGGATGTGCAGCATCAGGTTGAGCTTGGCCGGGGCTGGCAGGGTCAGTTGAGCGTGCGCTGGGATGGATTGGCTGGTCATTGCGGTTTGCCGTTATTAGGTGCGAGCCGGGTGTGGAAGGGCTCGCGCCTACAGGTTCTACGTCGGTGGATGGGGCTTACTGGCCGAGTTTGCGCGGCTGCCAGTCCTTGATCACCAGGGTCACGTCGAGCTTGTCGCCGTGCAGCTTGATGCGTTCGGGCAGGGAAAAGCCGTTCTGCTCGACGTAGCTCAGGTATTCCACGTCCCAGCCATCCTGCTCGAGGCGAGCCAGCTGGCTGTCGCCATCGAGGGTGACGCGGCTGCGGCTGTCTGGTGCCGGCAGGCCACGCACCCACCATTGCAGGTGCGAGACGGGCAGGCGCCAGCCGAGTTTTTCTTCCAGTAACGCCTCTGGTGATTCGGCTTCGTAGCGGCCCTGGTTGGCCACTTCCAGCAGGATGGCGCCGGGGCGGCCGGTCAGGCGGGCGGCGCCACGGCCGAGTGGGCCGGACAGGCGAATATCGTAATAGTCCTGACGCTGCAGCCAGAACAGCGTGCCGCTGCCGGAGTCCTTCGGGGCGCGGATGCCGACCTTGCCGGTGATCTGCCAGCCGTCGAGGGTGCTGATCTGCTCCTTGTGCGCCTTCCAGAGCAGTGGGTCGCCCTGGCCTCCGATGGATTCGTGGCTGGTCAGGCCGGCGCAGCCGGCGAGCAGGGAAAGCAGACTGATGACAATAAGGTGGCGAAGCATGGATCAGAGCGTCTCGGAACCGGTCAGGCGCAGCAGGGTGCCGCGCAGGATTGTGCTGTCGGGCTGTGCTTCAAGGGCGCTGGCCCAGACCTTGCGGGCCTCGCGCTGCTTGCCTTGAGCCCAGAGGACTTCGCCGAGGTGAGCGGCGACTTCGTGATCGGGAAATTTATCCAGGGCCTGGCGCAGGAAGCGCTCGGCGTCGTCGAGATTGCCCAGGCGGAAATTGACCCAGCCGAGGCTGTCGAGGGTCGCCGGATCGTCCGGGTTGAGCTGGTGGGCTTTCTCGATCAGCGTGCGGGCTTCTGCGTAGCGTGTGGTGCGGTCAGCCAGGGTGTAGCCGAGAGCGTTCAGCGCGGTAGCGTTGTCCGGCTCGCGCTCGATGATGCTGCGCAGGTCTTTCTCCAGGCCGGGCAGATCGCCGCGTTTCTCGGAAAGCATGGCGCGGGTATAGAGCAGGTTGGTGTCGTTGGGGAACTGCACCAGGCCTTGCTGGATGACCTGCCAGGACTGATCCAGGCGCTCGCGGTTGGCCAGGGCCTCGGATTCCAGCAGGTAGAGCTGGATGGCGTAGTCGGGCTGGCTTTCGCGGGCCTTGCTCAGGCGACTGCTGGCCTGATCGGCGCGGCCGCTGTCGAGGAGAATCTCGGTTTGGCGCAGTTGGGCGCCAAGATAATCGTTGCCGGGGCCCACCAGGGCGTACTCGATCAGCGCGCTTTCCGGGTCTTTGCGTTGCTCGTAGATGTGGCCGAGGTTGAAGTGCGCGGCGTCGACATGGCTGTTGCGCGCCACCAGTTCTTCCAGATAGACCGAGGCCTCGTCCCAGGCCTCGTCTTCCAGGCATACCAGGGCCAGGGAGAAGCGCAGGTCGTCGTCATCCGGGAACTGTTGGAGCAGGCCGGCGAACTCACTCTTGGCATCGTCGAGGCGGTCCAGTTCCACCAATTGGCGGGCATAGGCCAGGCGCAGGCGTTTGTCTTCTGGGTGCTGCTTGATGCCTTTCTCCAGCAGTGGCAAGGCTTCTTCACCACGATCCAGGCCTTGCAGCAGGCGAGCACGCAGCAGCAGGGGCGGTATTTCCTCTTCACTGGCCTGGTGGGATTCCAGCAGTTCGAGAGCTTCCTGTGGGCGGCCGTCCTGGTGCAGCAGCAGGGCCTTGCCGAACAGCAGTTGGCCATTCTCCGGGTATTTCACCAATAGGCGGTCGAAGCTCTGCAGCAGGCCGGCGCGGGTGTCCGGATCGGTTTCTGCGGCGGACAGGGCGAGGAAGTCGAAGTGGGTGTCGCCCTGGGCTTGCAGGACTTTTTCCATGTATTGCATGGATTCGTCATAACGGCCGCTGCGAGCCAGCTGCACGGCGGCCGCACGTTGGGCGTCGAGGCTGTTTGGGGCGTTTTTCGACCAGATCAGTACGGTGTCCAGGGCGGCCTGCTCGGCACCGAGGTATTCGGCGATGCGGAAGGCGCGCTCGGCGACGGCCGGGTCCTGGGTGGCGTTGGCCTGTTGCACATAGTTGCCGAGGGCAATGTCGAAGCGGTTGCGTTGACCAGCCAGCTCGGCAGAGAGCAGGGAATACAGGGTTTCCTCGCTGAACGAGGCGTACACCTTGGGTTCGGCTGGCGCCTGGTTGGTGGCCGTGTCTTCGACTGGCGGGGTGCCGTCCGGCGCAGAGGGAGCCAGGGTCTGGCAGCCTCCAACGAACAGAAGGGCGGTCAGCAACGCGAACGATTTATTCATGAGGGAAAATGCGACTAACCTGCGGTGCGGTCATCATGACACAAGCGGTCTGGCAAGCCCAATGGGGCGGGCCCATTCCAGGGCGTGCCGGGCTGTTCGTCTATA
>JBBNAI010000427.1:0-4895 GCA_037994305.1 Pseudomonas sp.
TTTGGAAGCACCATTCTTGCTCGACCAACAGGAAGTAATGCTGCGCGCCACCATCGGCATCACCCTGTTCCCCGAAGACGGCGACAGCACCGAGAAGCTGCTGCAAAAAGCCGAACAAACCATGACCTTGGCCAAGAGCCGTTCGCGCAACCGCTACCAGTTCTATATCGCCAGCGTCGACAGCGAAATGCGCCGCCGCCGCGAGCTAGAAAAGGACCTACGCGAAGCCCTCACCCGTGGCGAACTGCACCTGGTCTACCAACCGCAGATCGACTACCGCGACCACCGCGTAGTGGGTGTCGAGGCGCTGCTGCGCTGGCAGCATCCACAGCATGGCTTCGTCCCGCCAGACCTGTTCATTCCGCTGGCCGAGCAGAACGGCAGCATCATCGCCATCGGCGAATGGGTACTCGACCAATCCTGCCGCCAGCTGCGCGAATGGCACGACCAGGGCTTCAGCGACCTGCGCATGGCGGTCAACCTGTCCACCGTACAGCTGCACCACGCCGAACTGCCGCGCATGGTCAACAACCTGCTGCAGGTCTACCGCCTGCCGGCGCGCAGCCTGGAGCTGGAAGTCACCGAAACCGGCCTGATGGAAGACATCACCACCGCCGCCCAGCATCTGCTCAGCCTGCGCCGCGCCGGTGCGCTGATCGCCATCGACGACTTCGGTACCGGCTACTCCTCGCTGAGTTACCTGAAGAGCCTGCCGCTGGACAAGATCAAGATCGACCGCAGCTTCGTCCAGGATGTGCTGGAAGATGAAGATGACGCCACTATCGTGCGCGCCATCATCCAGCTGGCCAAAAGCCTGGGCATGCAGGTCATCGCCGAGGGTGTGGAAACCATTGAGCAAGAGTCGTACATCATTGCCCAGGGCTGCCACGAAGGTCAGGGCTACCTGTACAGCAAACCGATCCCGGCACGCGAAGTGACCCTCTACCTGAAACAGTCGCGCCGCCTGACCAGCGCCGGCAACCCAGCCATGCAGTGAGCGCCAACGGCCACAACCAACAATGCCCGCGAATGCGGGCATTGTCGTTTTTGCACACCGTGCAGTTCAGCGATGCGGGCAAGTGCCATCAGTCCACCGCCCCTCCTGACGGACAGCGTTCTGGCGTGGAGGTCGATGGTTCGAGCGAGCGCCCTGCACAAGCCAGGCAGCAACCAGCAGCAATGCAGGTTGCTGCCCACCCTACATGCCAAGCCCAGCAGCTACCTGTAGACCGACAGCGGTCTACAGCCACTTCATTCAGAAACCAAAAGGCCGGGCTAAGCCCGGCCTTTTTTCTGCAGCGCCGCCTGGTCAGGCCGCGCGACGCAACAGGAACACGCCCGCCACCCCGCAGATCAGCGCCGGCACCAATACCGCCAGCAACGGCGAGAAGCCGAACACCAGGCTCGATGGGCCGAGCAGGTCCTGGGCAATGCGAAACACGAAGCCCACCAGCACGCCGGTAAATACGCGCTGGCCGAGCGTCACCGAACGCAGCGGACCGAAGATGAAGGAGATCGCCATCAGCACCAGCGCCGCCGTCACCAACGGCTGCAGCACTTTGGTCCAGAACGCCAGCCAGTAGGTGCCGTTGTTCAACCCCTGCTCGCTCAGGTAATGGATATAACGCCACAGGCCACTCACCGACAGGGCCTCGGGCTCCATGACCACGGTGCCCAGCAGTTGCGGGTTGAGTTCCACATCCCAGCGCTCGCTCGGCACCTCGACCACTTCAGTGCTCTTGTCGTGGAACTGGGTGGTCTTCACGTTCAGCAGCAACCAGTGATCACCCTTGAACTGCGCACGCCGGGCGAAGCTGGCGGACAGCATGTGGCGCTGGTCATCGAACTGGTAGCGGGTTACCCCGAACAGGCGGCCATTGGGCTGCACGGCGTTGATGTGCACGAACTCCTGGCCCTGGCGATGCCACAGGCCACGCTTGGAGCTTTGTGCTTCACCGCCACCCTGGGCCATGGAGCGATGCGCCTGGGCCAGGTTCTCGCTCCAGGGCGCAACGTACTCGCCGATCATCACGCTGAGCAGCATCAGCACCAGCATCGGCTTCATCACCGCCCAGACGATGCGCCCGACCGATACCCCGGCCGCACGCATGATGGTCAGTTCGCTGTTGCTGGCCAGGCTGCCGAGGCCGATCAGGCAACCGATCAATGCCGCCATCGGCAGCATTTCGTAGATCCGCCGCGGCAGGGTCAGCAACACATAGACCAGTGCTTCCAGGGTGCCGTAGTTCTCGCTCAGGTCACCCAGTTCGTCGATGTAGGCGAACAGCAGGGCCAGGCCGACAATCACCCCCAGCACCGAGAGAATGGCGAAGAACACGCTGCTGCCGATGTAGCGATCAAGCTTACCCATGAGCCATCTCCTTAACAGCACGGCGACTGGCCAGCTTGAGTTGCAGGGGTTGCCAGAGGAACAGCCCCAATCCGATCAGCAGGAACAACCCGTGTACCCACCACAGGCCCAGCTCCATGGGAATCTTGCCCTTGTCCAGCTGGCCGCGCGCAGCGATCAGCAGCGACAGGTAGGCCATGTACAGCAGGATCGCCGGTAGCAGCTTGAGGAAGCGCCCCTGGCGTGGGTTGACCTTGGCCAGCGGCACCGCCAGCAAGGTGACGACGAACACCAGCAACGGGATCGACAGGCGCCATTGCAGTTCGGCCTGGTGGCGCGGGTCGTCGCTGCCGATCAGTTCGCGGGTCGGTATCGCCTCGCGCTCACCGATTTCACTGCTGACTTCCGGTTTGGCTAGCAGCACGCCGTAGGTGTCGTACTTGATGGCGCGGTAGTCGGCCTGGCCCGGGTTGCCGTCATAGCGATAGCCGTTTTCCAGAATCAGGTAGCGGCTGCCATCGGCCTGGATTTCCTGGCGACCCTTCTCGGCGACCAGCACGGCA
Organism: Pseudomonas sp.; assembly: GCA_037994305.1. Taxonomy (GTDB): domain Bacteria; phylum Pseudomonadota; class Gammaproteobacteria; order Pseudomonadales; family Pseudomonadaceae; genus Aquipseudomonas. Next base: position 2,914 of record JBBNAI010000427.1, read on the forward strand.
ATGCCGGGGTCTTTCTTGTCCTTGGCGTTGCTACCGGTACGCAGGCGTTTCTCGGAGATGAACACACCGGACAGCTGGCCACGATCCGCCGACAGGGATTCGGTGTAGGTCACCCGCGAACCATCGCGCATGGCCTGGAAGCGGCCAGGCACCAGGGTATCGAATTCGGTCAGGGCATCCTGCTCGTTGAGGATGCGCATCTGCCCTGCGACCCCTTGCGGGGCCAGGCCCAGGCTCAGCCAGGCCGTCAGCGCGGCAATCAGCGCAGCCGGCGCCAGGGTGTAGGCGAGCAGACGCTTGTGGCTCATGCCCGTGGCCGCCAGCACCGTCATCTCGCTGTCCAGATACAGACGCCCGTAGGCCAGCAGAATGCCGAGGAACAGCCCCAGCGGCAGGATCAGTTCGAGGAAGCCGGGCAGGCGATACCCCATGATCATGAACAACACGCCCGGATCGAGCAGGCCTTGCGCCGCCTGGGAGAGGTATTTGATGAAGCGCCCGCTCATGATGATCACCAGCAGCACGGCACTGACCGCGCTCAAGGTAACCAGCAGTTCACGGGAGAGATAACGGAAGACGATCAAACCAGACGCTCCAGGGTTGTCAGGCTCAGGCGGCTACGCTCAAACTAGCCGCACAGTTGCCGGCCCGCCATGCGGGCAGGCCCTTGAAAAAATAGCCGGCATTATCTGCCAAACCCGACTCTTTGTCTTGGGGACAGCTCATGGAATTCCTCGTCAAAAGCACCCGCCCGGAAACCCTGAAGACCGCCACACTGGTGGTCGCCATCGGCGAAGGACGCAAGCTTGGCGTTGCCGCCAAGGCCGTGGATGAAGCCAGTGGCGGTGCGATCAGCACCCTGCTCAAGCGCGGCGATATCGCCGGCAAATCGGGCCAGACCCTGCTGCTGCACAGCCTGCCGGGCCTCAAGGCCGAGCGCGTGCTGCTGGTCGGCAGCGGCAAGGGCGAGCTATCCGACCGCCAGTACCGCAAATTGGTTGCATCGGTGCATGGCGTGCTCAAGGGCCTCGGCGGCGGTGATGCCGTGCTGGCGCTGGATGAACTCAAGGTCAAGGGCCGCGACGCCTATGGCAAGGCCCGACTGCTGGTGGAAACCCTGGCCGACGGCGGCTATGTATTCGACCAGTTCAAGAGCAAGAAGGCCGAACCCAAGGCCCTGAAGAAGATCACCCTGATCGCCGACAAGGCCACTCTGGCCGACGTAGAGCGCGGCAGCCTGCATGCCCAGGCCATTGCCGGCGGCATGGCCTTCACCAAGAACCTCGGCAACCTGCCGCCCAACCTCTGCCACCCCAGCTACCTGGCGGAAGAAGCCAAGGCCCTGGCCAAGGTGCACAAGAACCTCAAGGTCGAGATCCTCGACGAGAAGAAGCTCAAGGAGCTCGGCGCCGGCGCTTTCCTCGCTGTGGCCCAGGGCAGCGAGCAACCGCCGCGGATGATCGTGCTGCACTACACCGGCGGCAAGAAGGATGAACAACCCTTCGCCCTGGTCGGCAAGGGCATCACCTTCGATACCGGCGGCATCAGCATCAAACCGGCCGCCGGCATGGACGAGATGAAGTACGACATGTGCGGCGCCGCCAGCGTCTTCGGCACCCTGCATGCGGTGCTTACCTTGCAACTGCCGATCAACCTGGTGTGCCTGCTGGCCTGCGCCGAGAACATGCCCAGCGGCGGCGCCACTCGCCCAGGCGACATCGTCACCACCATGAGCGGGCAGACCGTGGAGATCCTCAATACCGACGCCGAAGGCCGTCTGGTGCTGTGCGACACCCTGACCTATGCCGAACGCTTCAAGCCGCAGGCGGTGATCGATATCGCCACCCTCACCGGTGCCTGCATCGTTGCCCTGGGCAGCCAGGTCTCCGGGCTGATGGGCAACAACGATGCCCTGGTGAAACAGATCCTCAAGGCTGGCGAACACGCCGACGACCGTGCCTGGCAGCTGCCGCTGCACGACG
>JBBNAI010000428.1:0-4627 GCA_037994305.1 Pseudomonas sp.
TCCCCGGCGTGTTCGCCGCCGGCGACGTGACCACCGTGCCGTACAAGCAGATCGTCATCGCCATGGGCGAAGGCTCGAAGGCCTCGCTGAGTGCCTTCGATCACTTGATCCGCACCAGCTGATCACAGCGCCGTAACGAAAAAGCCGGGCTCGCAAGAGACCCGGCTTTTTTGTGCCTGTCCGAAAAACGTTTCTTAGAACCTGGCGGGGAAGCAAGAGCCACAGCGACACTGGTAGCCCGGACTTCAGTCCGGGACAGGACGGCTCCCGGACTGAAGTCCGGGCTACCGCGTAGTGTGTAGGGTGGAAACCGCGAAGCGCTTTCCACCGTCGATTATTCCCGGCCACCTCGCACAGCGCTGTACGTGCGACCGGTTTGAAGTGGGTAGAGCTATGACCCCTCTTCCTTGAGCGATGTACCGCCGGCAAATCCCGGTGGACAAGCTTCGTGTTGTCCACCCTACGGGGCTGCGACTTAGCCTCAAAGCGCCATCAGCACCTGGTACTCATCCTGCGCCAACTGATCGGTCAGGCCGCTGACGAAGTCCAGCAGCAGGCGGGTGCGGTGGTAGAACTCCCAGAGCGGCGCGTCGCTACCCCGCTCTTGCGTCAGTGCCTCGCGGTAGGCGCTGAGCAGGTGGGTCGGCAGGCGTCGCAGCAGCATGCGCAGGTCGGCGCGGCCGCGACCCTCGAGCATGGCCTGGAACGCCTCGCCATCTACCGTCAGCAGCGCGCCGTAGGCATCGAGCAAGCCCTGCAGGATGCGCAGACCCTGCAGTTGCAGGGTGTCCACCTCGTGGTGGCAGAACACATGTTCGGCACCGACGGTCTTGAAGGTCTGCACCACGGCGCAGGCGGCGCTGTCGTCCTCCAGCAGCGCGCGGTCGAGGGTGCCGGCGAATACCGCGTCGAGCTGTTCGATGAACTGCTCGGCCGCGTGCTGCACCAATGGGTGGATCAAGTTGACCCGCAGGCGAATGAAGAACTGGCCGACCTTGTCCACCGGCTCAGCCTGGGCGCGCGCCTGGGCATCGCCGAGCAGCTCGTCGAAACTGCGGCCACGGCTGTCGATCGGTGTATCCAGCGGTTTGCTGCGCTGGAAGGTCTCGCGCAGCAGGACGCTGAGCCGTTCCAGGTCGAGGATGCCCTTGACCACTGCATCTTCCAGATCCGCCAGGCAGTAGGAAATATCGTCCGCCGCCTCCATCACATAGACCAGCGGGTAGCGCGTCTGCGGCGTCATGCCCAAGGTCTGCCACAGCTCGTCGACGAAACCCTGCTCGCCCAGGTAGAAGCCGGGCTTCTTGCGCAGGTAGGCGCCATCGCTGCCCTTGGGCGGGCGTGGCTGGTGCGCCGCACGCACGTACTTGAGCATGCACGCGGTCTGGCTGTAGGTGAGGTTCATCCGGTGCAAACGATGCACCAGGCGGATGGCCTGGGCATTGCCCTCGAAGGCGCTGAGGTCGACCAGCATGCGCTGGCGCAACTCGGCGTCACTCGGCGTTGGCACCGCAGCGGCGAACAGCCCATCGAGATGACGGGCGCACCAGTCGCTAATGGCAAATTCGCCGAAGTGGCCAAACGGCGGGTTGCCCACGTCGTGGGTCAGGCAGGCCATTTCCACCAGGGTTTCCAGCGCGCCGTCGAGGCCATCGAGGCCATGTTCGGTCGCACGCGGGCCAAGCTTGCGGAACAGCGTACGCACGATATGGCGGCCGACCTGCTGTACCTCCAGCGAGTGGGTCAGGCGGCTGCGCACCGCCGCGTTGCGCTCCAGGGGGAAGACCTGGGTCTTCTGCTGCAGGCGGCGCACGGCGGCCGAGTTGATGATGCGCCCACGGTCGCTTTCCAGCCGCTCGATCAGCTCGTCCAGCCAGGCCGCGCCGTACCCTTCGGGCAGCACACCGCTGTCACGCGGACGCCGCAGGGAAATCTTCGCCTTGAAATCCACTCACCCACTCCCTCTTCCGATTGTTAGAGCCTACAGTGAGGGCCAGCCCTTGGCCACGCGGCGCCGGCACCTTATCCTCGCTGCCTGTTCTCTTGCGCGACCTGGCCCATCGATGAAACCCGAAGACCTCCTGCTGCTGGTCACCCGCACCATGCCTTTCGGCAAGTACAAGGACCGCCTGATCGCCGACCTGCCCGGCCACTACCTCAACTGGTTTGCCCGCGAAGGTTTTCCCAAGGGCGAGATCGGCCGCCTGCTGGCGCTGATGCAGGAGATCGACCACAACGGCCTCAAGCCGCTGCTCGACCCATTGCGCCAGCGCCCGCCTCGCCAATAGCACGGCATTCCCCGGGGCAATAACGCCAGATCGCGCTTCATCCAGATCCTGCGGACGATTAGGGTTAGGGCCTTCCCAACCTGCCCGAGGACTCTTCCATGCACTCCTATTTCAGCCTGCAAGGCCGCACCGCCCTGGTCACCGGCGGCACCCGTGGCATTGGCCGCATGATCGCCCAAGGCTTCCTCGAAGCCGGCGCGCGGGTATTCATCTGTGCCCGTGATGGCGCCGCCTGCATCCAGGCTGCCGAGGAACTGTCGGTGTATGGCGAGTGCATCGGCCTGGCCGCCGACCTGTCCAGCGAAGAAGGCGCCAAGGCCCTGGCTGCCGAGCTGAGCACGCGCCTCAGCCAGCTGGATATCCTGGTCAACAACGCCGGCACCAGCTGGGGCGCGCCCCTGGAAAGCTACCCGGTGAAAGGCTGGGAGAAGGTCATGCAACTCAACGTCACGTCGGTGTTCAGCTGCATCCAGCAGCTGTTGCCGCTGCTGCGCAAGGCCGGCAACGAACAGAACCCCGCGCGGGTCATCAACATCGGCTCGGTGGCCGGCATCACCTCCTTTGGCGAGCAGGCCTATGCCTATGGCCCGAGCAAGGCAGCACTGCACCAGCTGTCGCGCATGCTGGCCCGCGAACTGGTCGCAGAGCACATCAACGTCAACGTGATCGCCCCCGGCCGCTTCCCGAGCAAGATGACCCGCCATATCGCCCAGGACGAAGCCGCCATGGCCGAGGACACGGCAGTGATCCCGATGAAACGCTGGGGCCGCGAAGAAGAAATGTCCGCCCTGGCCATCAGCCTGGCGAGCACAGCGGGTGCCTACATGACCGGCAACATCATCCCCATCGACGGTGGTTTCAGCCTGTAAGCACGACTCGGCGGGGCGAAGGATCGCCCCGCCTGCCTCAGATTCCGCCCGCACTGATAGCGCGACAACACACCACAGGGTGTGTGGCCATGCTCGCGCTAGATTGAGGATATTGGAACTGCTCAGGATGAGGTCCATGGACGCCAGCGCTACATCCCTCGCCACCCGCTACAACGAGATCCACCAGGAAGCGACACTACTGGCCGGAGGTCTCACCGATCTCAGCCAGCGCGCCTCGGTCTACCACCACCTCTACGAAGATTCCGGCGGGCGCAATGTGTTCCCGCTGATCGCCGCCCATGGCGCCCTCTGGGGCAGCGGTTACTTCGCCCTGGGCATGAAAATCGGCTGGTTGCTGGGCGCGCAATTTCTGCTTTCCCCACCCGTGCGCCGCGACAAACTGCAACAACTGCATGCCTTTGCCGATGCCTTTCGCGACATCAACCGCCGCGTATGCATCGAGGCCTACTGCGCCTACCACTTCAGCAAGCGGCATGGTCACGCACCCGGTGCCGAAGCCTATGTACAACCCCGGCTGCTCGCCGCCCTGAACCAGTGCCATGACGCCCAGGCGGCACACGAGCCATTGCCGGCCGCACAGCGCCAGGCGCTGTTCGAAGCCTTCTTTCTCTGGGAGCAGGAAGCACTGGTGGGACCGGCCGTGGACACGGCCCTTGGGCAACTCGACTGGCCGCTGGTGCGCTGGCTGGCACTGCGCCCACGCATCGAGTTCGCCTACTTCAAGCGCTCACCGGACATGCAGTTCCACGACTTCGCCTCGACCCGTGAACGTATCGAGAAAGGCATGCGCGCCTACGCGCTGGCCGAACAAGTCGGTCTGGATCGGGTGGAAGCCGCGCTGAAGCGCTACGGCATCCTGCCCGCCGCTTTCTTCACCAGCTCGGCGGGCTATTTCAGCGCATTGCGCAAACGGCTTCAGCCAGCGGAAAGTCCAATGACGAACTGCCAGCCACATACGCCGTCCTGAACCACGAGCAAGCCGCCGGCCAGGCCTTCAGCTCGGCAGACCGAACACCTGCGCCAGGTGCGCCTCATAGCGGGCAACATCCGCCTCGATCGCCGGCCGTTTCATTACATCGACGCACAGGAAGGTCGGCAGGCCGCTCATGCCGAGGAACTGGTTGGCCTTGTGGAATGGCAGGTAGACCGCCTCCACACCCGCCCCGCCAAAGAAGTCCGTCGGATCGTCGAAGGCCTGCTGCGGTGCGTTCCAGGTCAGCGACAGCATGTACTGCTTACCGTGCAGCAAACCGCCGCTGCCGTATTTTTGCGAAGCGTCGGAGCGGGTGCGGCCATCGTTGGCGTACAGCGAGCCATGCCCAGCGGTGAACACTTCGTCGACGTACTTCTTCACGGTCCAGGGCGCGCCCATCCACCAACCCGGCATCTGATAGATGATCACATCGGCCCAGAGGAACTTGGCCACCTCTTCATCGATGTCGTAACCGG
>JBBNAI010000429.1:0-7524 GCA_037994305.1 Pseudomonas sp.
CGCACACCGGGGCGCCGTGGGTGTCGACCTTCAGGTCGGCACTCTGCTGCGCATGCCCGGCCATGTGCAGGTAGGCAATCCGCTCACCTGGCATGGCCGCGATGTAGGCATACGGGTCGAAGGCGAAGTTGTGGCTGTTGACGTAGACATTGTTGATGTCCAGCAACAGGTGGCAATCGCCCTCCTCCAGTACTGCCTTGACGAAGTCCGTCTCGTCCATCTCGCCGGGCAGGCGCGCATAGGCCGAGACGTTCTCGATGATCAGGGGCCGCTCCAGCACATCCTGCACCGTGCGAATACGCTGGGCGACGCGCTGTACGGAGGCCTCGCAGAACGGCAGCGGCATCAGGTCATACAGCTGGCCGTCATCGGCGCAGGCCGACAGGTGCTCGCTGTAGCCACGGATGCCGTGCTCGTCGAGGAAGCCCTTGATGGCACGCAGCAGGCTCATGTCCAGCGGCGCGAAACCACCCAGGTTGAGGGACAGACCATGGCAGAGGAACGGCACGCGCTCGGTCAGCGCGCGCAGTTGACGGCCAAAGCGCCCGCCGATGCCGATCCAGTTTTCCGGGGCGACTTCGAGGAAGTCGACCTGGCCGACGGCGCTGTCCTGCAACGCCGCCAGCAGGCCGCGGCGCAAGCCCAGGCCGGCACCACTGACGAAGCTGGTCATGGTCTGCTCCACGCTCACTTACTCAGCCTTCTTCTCGCCGCAACTGCCTTCCTTCATGGCCTTGCCTTCTTCGCCACAGCTACCTTCCTTGGCCGCCTTGTTGGCGCCGCACTTACCCTCCTCGCCGGCCTTGGTGGCATGTTCGCCATTCTTCATTTCGGCGCCGCACTTGGCTTCGCCACAGGAACCGTCCTTGGCTTTCTCCGCGCCAGCAAGGCTGTAGCCGCTGCTCAGCTCCTGGGCCGCGAACGGGTTGCTGGCGGCCTGTACGGAAAGGCTGCTGCCCACCAGGGCAACACCGAGGGTGAGCAGGGCACTGTTCAAATGCTTCATGGTCGATCTCCATTGCGGGGGCCGGAATGGCCCTCTTGCAGCTAGAGACGCGGCACACCTGCCGGCGTTACAGAACCACGGAAGTTTTTTGTACAACGGCCAGGCCTGTCGGATACTGCAACTACGCAGCGCCATCAGTCGCTCATCGCCGGAGAGGCCCATGCTGTATCGCGCCCTACGCTTCTGCCTCTTCTGCTTGTTGCCCCTGCTGAGCAGCACCAGCCAGGCCAGCGACCTGCTGATCCTCGGCGACGACAATTACCGCCCGCTGATCTACCTCGACCCGCAGCACCAGCCTGCCGGCCTGCTGGTAGACGTGATCGAGCACTACGCCAAGGTCAGCGGCAAAGCCATCCGCATCAGGCTCTACCCCTGGAAACGCGCCTATACCTCCGCCGAAAACGCCCAGGGCGGGGTGATCGGCCTATCGCGTACGGAAGAACGCCTGGCGCTGTTCGACTACTCCGACCCTATCTACGACGACACCATCAATGTGGTGGTGCGCAAAGACCACGCCTTCATGTTCCACGACTTGAGTGACCTCAAGGGCAAGAAGATCGGCGTGCAGCTGGGCGCCAGCTATGGCTCGGACGTGGACAGCGCGATTGCTGCGGGGGATATCCAGGTCGAAGCCGATCAGACCCATGCAGCGCGCATGCGCAAGGTGCTCCACGGCCGGGTTGATGCAGCCTTTCTTGGCAATGGCCGACTGGGGCTGGAAACCATCCTCGACAGCGACCCGGAACTGGCCCAGCACAAGGATGAACTGATCATCCTCGACCAACCGCTGATCCGCGATCCGCTGTACCTGGGCTTTGCCAAGTCGATGCAGATGCAGGCGTTTCTCGCCGACTTCAACCGAGTGCTCGCAGCCGCACGCGCCAACCAGAGTGTTCCCGGCCTCAGCGAAAGTCCCGTACAACCCTGAGTCAGGGCGTCTCGTCACGGCGCTGGCTGGCCAAACGCTCGGCCAGGGCATCCAGCTCGGGAATGGCCGCGTCGGGAAGCGTGCGCAGCACCGCCTGGGTCACCCGCATCTGACGGATGAAGCGGCGGCAATTGCGGCAACTGGCCAAGTGCACACGCACCGCCAGGCGCTCGCGAAAGCCCAGTTGGCCATCGAGAAAGTCGCTGGAATGGGCCACCAGTTCCTGACAGGTCAGCATTGGCCGGTCTCCTCGAAATGCTCAAGCGTGGCGAATACCTTGAGCCGCGCGCGGTGCAGCAACACCCGGACATTGGAGAGCGAAAGCTCGAGAAGATTACAGATCGCCTCCAACTCCAGGCCTTGCCGTTCACGCAGCACCAGCACGCTGGACTGCAGCTCCGACAGACTGGCGAGGGTCTTTTCCAGGCACTCGCGCAACTCGCTCTCACTCAGCAGCGCCTCGGGCGAATCCTCATGCCAGGAGGACGGCGCACTCGCCCAATGGCCATCTTCGGCAAAACGCTCGGCACCGACACTACCGTGCGGGCCGGGCAGATCATCCAGCAGCACTTCGCGGCGGTTCTGCTTGAGGCGGGTCTTGGCCGTGTTGGCGGTGATGGTCAGCAGCCAGGTCTTCAGGCTTGAGCGCTGCTGGAAGCCATCGAGGCTACGCACCACGGCCAGCCAGGCGTCCTGCACCACTTCATCGGCATTGCGACTGCCGACGATGGCATAGGCCACTGCGCGCATGGCGCCCTGGTAGGTGGCGACCAATTCGCGGAACGCCCGCTGCTCGCCAGCCCGCAGGCGGGTGAGCAGCTCGGCGTCGGTCCCTGACATAACCGCGGCAGGCGCTCTTAGTGTTTGCGCAGAATCACGCTGCCAATGGAGTAACCGGCGCCGAAGGAACTCAGCACGCCCAGTGCGCCTGCCGGCAGGTCGTCCTGGTTCTTGTGGAAGGCAATCACCGAACCGGCCGAACTGGTGTTGGCGTAGGTGTCGAGAATCACTGGCGCCTCACCTGGCTCGGCATCGCGACCGAGCAGCTTGCGGGCGATCAACAGGTTCATGTTGAGGTTGGCCTGGTGCAGCCAGAAGCGCTTCACGTCGCCGACGTTGAGCTGGTTTTCCTGCAGGTGTGCGGCAATCAGCTCGGCAACCATCGGGCACACGTCGCGGAATACCTTGCGGCCTTCCTGCACGAACAGCTTGTCCGGCGCGCCGATACCCTCTTCCGCCGCACGGTTGAGGAAGCCGAAGTTGTTGCGGATGTTGTTGGAGAACTGGGTCAGCAGCTTGGTGCCGAGGATGTCCCACTGGTGCGCCGAGGTGGCCAGGTCGGCACGCTCGATGATCACCGCAGTGGCGCCATCGCCGAAGATGAAGTGGCTATCGCGGTCACGGAAGTTCAGGTGGCCGGTGCAGATCTCCGGGTTGACCATCAGGATTGCCCGGGCCTGGCCGGTCTGTACCGAGGTCACCGCAGCCTGGATGCCGAAGGTAGCCGAGGAGCAGGCCACGTTCATGTCGTAGCCCCAGCCATTGATGCCCAGGGCAGCCTGGACTTCGATGGCGACGGCCGGGTAGGCGCGCTCCAGGTTGGAGCAAGCAACGATCACGCCATCGATGTCGGCGACAGTGCGGCCGGCACGCTGCAGCGCCTGCTTGGCAGCCTCAACAGCCATCTGGCAGAGGATGCCCCACTCTTCATTGCTGCGCTGCGGCAGGCGCGGGGTCATGCGCTGCGGATCGAGGATGCCGGCCTTGTCCATCACGAAGCGGCTCTTGATGCCCGATGCCTTCTCGATGAATGCCGCGCTGGACTCGGTCAGCGCCGCCACTTCGCCACGCTCGATGGCGTCGGCGTTGTCGGCGTTGAACTGCTGCACATAGGCGTTGAAGGACTCGACCAGTTCTTCGTTGGAAATACTGTTGCTGGGGGTAAACAGGCCAGTGCCACTGATTACGGCTTTGTGCACGGGGCATTCCTCTTCTTCTGTGGCCGCCCGAGGCGGCTGGCTTGACGGTTGCACCCCGGCAGCAAACCGGTGGCGCGAATTCTGAGCAGGTGCGGTTCGAGACCGGCAGGACACGCTGCACTGTAAAAGGCAGAGTGTGCCATAGCCCAGGCCCCTGGCGCTGCCATGGCAAAGCGGCAGCGGACTGACGGCAGGCCATGGATACTTCTGTGAAGATGCTCGATCACGCGGCGAAGACACAGCACACAGCAGGCATTATCGGAAAAAACAGCGCGACTGCAGAAAAATAGCAACACGCCGTCAATCCTCAGGGCAGCCCCACCCGGAGGACGGTTTCGTGGCGCATGCCCAGCCTGCGTGCTTCAGATATAAAGCGGCAGCCCCACTGACCGGTGATCGCGGCCGGTCGCGCAGGACGATATGGTGATTCTGATCCAGACTGGGGTAAAAACGTATCAGGCCGGCAGAGCGGTATCCGTGGGTGGTGGAAGCAAAACCCTATCTACCGGTGCTACTGTCGCCACAATGCCTAGCCTGCCTTCGCTCTAACAGAGGATGTTGACGTGTTTGCCGCAAATACCATTTTCCTGGTGGTCGACGATGTCGAGTCCATGCGCAAGATCAACGCCGCCCAGCTGCGTACCCTCGGTGCCAGCCAGATACTCCTGGCCAACAATGGCGCCGATGCCCTGCGCATCCTCACTCGCCAACCGGTGCATGTAGTCCTCTCGGACTGGAACATGCCGGTGATGGATGGCCTGGAGCTGCTGCAAACGGTGCGCGCCCATCCACGCCTGGCCCACCTGCCGTTCATCATGATCACTGCCGAATCCGACCGCGCGCAGATCCTCCAGGCGGCAGAAGCTGGCGTCAGCGACATCCTGCTCAAGCCCTACACCAACCAGGAAATGGGCCAGCGGGTCAGCCGTGCCATGCAGCGGCTACCGCGCGCGCCTGCTAACCGCGCCGCTGCATCAGCGGCCAGCCCCGAAGCGGAAGCCGCCTCGGCCGAGCGAGTCACTCAGCCACGGGAGAAGCAACGCCCTACCCTGTTGGTGGTGGATGACGTGGCGGACAACCTGATGCTGATCTCCGGCCTGTTTCAGGACGAATTCCGTGTACGGATCGCCCACAACGGCCAGAAGGCACTGAACATCTGCACCTCGGACGACCCACCGGATCTATTGCTGCTCGACGTGATGATGCCGGACATGGACGGCTTTCAGGTGGCCGAGCAACTGCGCGCACACCCCACAGCCTGCAACCTGCCGCTGATTTTCATCACCGCCATGACCGATGCCACATCGCGGCAGAAGGGCCTGGAGCTGGGTGCCGTGGACTTCGTCAGCAAGCCGATCGACCCCACGCTGTTGCAGCTGCGGGTGCGCAACCTGCTGCGTCATGTGGAGCTGCACAAGAACCTGCAGACCGACTACGACAACATGCTGGAGCTCAGCCGCCTGCGCGAAGACGTCGAACGCATCACCCGCCACGACCTCAAGGGCCCGCTGGCCGGAATCATCGGCCTGGTGCAGAACCTGGCCAGCGAATGCAAGCTGCTCCCCCAGCAAGCCGAAGAACTGCACCTGGTGGAAGAAAGCAGCCTGCAGCTGTTGCAGATGATCAATCTGTCCAACGAGCTGTACAAGATCGAAACCGGTCGCTTCCAACTGGATGCCAAGCCCGTCGACCTCGTCCAGATGCTCCGTCGCCTGCTGCACATCACCGGGGTGGCCTTCGCCGACAAGGAACTGCACCTGGACCTGCAATTGCCGCAGGGCTCCGCCCACCAAGGGCTGGGTGATGCAATGCTGTGCTACTCGCTGCTGCAGAACCTGCTGAAAAATGCCTGCGAAGCCGCGCCCCCGCAGAGCCAGGTGAGCGTGCGCCTGAGCCATGAACATGGGCTGGTGCAGGTGTGCCTGGAAAACCATCCGGCCGTGCCGGCCGAGATTCGTGAGCGCTTCTTCGAAAAATTCGCCACCTACGGCAAGAACGGCGGCACCGGCCTGGGTACCTACTCGGCGAAACTGCTCAGCGAGGCACAGCACGGCCAACTGGAACTGCAGGTCGATGACCAGACCGACCAGACCCGGTTGATCTTCTCCTTGCCGCAGGCAGCGGCCAAGACACACGCTTGAACACCCTGCCACCAGCCAGCAGCACTCAGGCAATTGACGAGAGACAGACATGCACCTGCATACCTGGCTGATCTACTTCACCGCCATCATCGGCCTGTCACTGACGCCCGGTCCCAATGGCCTGCTCGCCCTCACCCACGGCGCGCTCTATGGCCATCGCCGGACCCAATGGACCATCGCCGGGGGCGTGATCGGTTTCGTTGCGTTGATGGCCCTGTCGATGTTCGGTATCGGCGCCCTGCTCAAGGCCTCGGTGCACGCCCTGGTGGTACTCAAGTGGGTTGGTGGCGCCTATCTGATCTGGCTGGGCATCCAGCTCTGGCGGGCCCCTGCGTTGCAGCTGGCAGCAGTCGACCAGGCGCAGCTCAAGCCCGGCCCGCTGCTGTTTCGCCAAGGGCTGCTATCGGCGATTTCCAACCCCAAGGTGATTCTCTTCTACGGCGCCTTTCTGCCGCAGTTCCTCGACCCCCAGGGTGACCTCTGGCTGCAGTTCGCCGTGATGGCGCTGACCTTTGCCCTGGTCGAAGGCCTGGTGGAATATGTACTGGCTCGCGCTGCGCACCGCGTTCGTCCCTGGCTGGAACGCAGTGGCAAGGGCTTCAACCGCTGCTGCGGCGGCCTGTTCGCGCTGATGGGCGCCGCCTTGCCATTGACTCGCTGAACCACAACGCCGCCCCACCACCGGCATTTCTGGGTAAGCTAGCCCTCGTTCTGCCCGAGATGCCCGACGCGCTCGCGTTTGGCCGTATTGCTCGCCCGGTATCGTCATGCGTCTGCTCCCCATCATCCTGCTGGTTCTGTGCACGGGCGCCCTCGCCGAAGAGCGGCCGCTGCGCTTCTCAGTGACCGAAAGCTGGGCCATGCCGATGATGCAGATCGAGAACGGCCAGGCCACGGGCGGCATCCTTTATGACTTGCAGATGCGCCTGGCGCAGAAGGTCGGTCGCCGCGCCGAACTGATGGTCATGCCGCGCAAGCGGGTACAACAGATGCTGGTACGTGGCGAAATTGACGTGCGCTGCTACGTCAACCCGGCCTGGCTGCAGGAATCCCACTACCAGTACATCTGGAGCGTGCCGTTCATGGTCCAGCGCGACGTGCTGGTGCGCCGCACCCACGAGCAAAACTTGCCTGCGAACCTGGCACAGGGTGAGCTGGTCGGTACCGTACTGGGTTTCATCTACCCCGCCCTCGAACCGATGTTTACCAGCGGCCACCTGCAGCGTGACGATGCGCGCACCCAGCAGTTGGTCCTGGAGAAACTGGAAGCCAACCGCTATCGCTACGCAGTGAGCAATGACCTGGTGCTGCACTGGTTCAACCGCCAGCAACCTGCCGCGCGCAAGCTCAAAGAGATGCGTGAACTGAGCGCCGACCTGGTCGCCTGCATCGTGCGCGACGAGCCGGACGTACCGACCATGCAACTGCTGCGCGCCCTGGTGCAGATGAGCAACGACGGCGAGTTCGAGG
>JBBNAI010000430.1:0-2465 GCA_037994305.1 Pseudomonas sp.
ATCCGGACCGCTTTCGGGGGTGATGAAACCGAAGCCCTTCTCGTCGTTGAACCACTTAACGGTGCCGGTTTGACGATTCGACATGTCTTATTTCCTTGAAACTAGAGTTGATGACAGCCTCTTGCTCGAGCGAAGAGGGCTGGGACTGGTTGCAGAGAGTAAGAGAAGTCGAGCGGGATGTAGCGGATCTAGGATCTACTGCACCAGGTCACGATTCAAGGCGACCCATGCAAACACAGTGGACACACTCTACGCTAACTCAAAGACGTTTGCCAAGCCCCTGCAAACCGTCACTTTCATACGGCTTTGCAGTGCTCTGTAGCGGGTGTTTCAGAGGGGTTTCAGGCTCATCGTGAGAGCGCTGGAACTGGATGATTGGTGCCCCGGGGGAGACTCGAACTCCCACTCCTTTCGAAAACGGATTTTGAATCCGCCGCGTCTACCATTCCGCCACCGGGGCACGATGGCGGCGGAGTATAGGGAGGTGGCCGAATGCGGTCAATCCGGGTGCGTGGCTAGAATGTGCGGTTTCCGGTAAGATTTGCGGCCCTGCAAGACGATTCCCACCATGCGCGTTGCCGACTTTCATTTCGATCTCCCTGATGCCTTGATTGCCCGCCACCCACTGGCCGAGCGCCGTTCCAGCCGCCTGCTGGTGCTGGATGGCGAGAGTGGCGAACTGGCCCACCAGCACTTTGTCGACCTGCTCGAGTACCTGCGCCACGGCGACCTGATGGTGTTCAACAACACCCGGGTGATTCCGGCGCGGCTGTTCGGGCAGAAAGCGTCTGGCGGCAAGCTGGAAATTCTCGTCGAGCGCGTGCTGGACAGTCATCGTGTACTGGCCCATGTGCGTTCGAGCAAGTCGCCCAAGCCCGGTTCGCTGATTCATATAGAGGGTGGTGGCGAGGCCGAGATGCTGGCGCGCCACGATGCGCTGTTTGAGTTGCGTTTCAATGAAGAGGTGCTGCCGCTGCTGCAGCGGGTCGGGCATATGCCGTTGCCGCCCTATATAGATCGTGCCGACGATGCGTCCGATCGCGAGCGCTACCAGACTGTCTATTCCGATCTGACCAAGGCTGGCGCCGTGGCCGCACCGACTGCCGGGTTGCACTTCGACGAAGCCTTGCTCGAAGCCATTGCCGCCAAGGGTGTCGAGCGCGCATTTGTCACCCTGCACGTTGGGGCGGGCACCTTTCAGCCGGTACGCGTCGAGCGCATCGAGGACCACCATATGCACCTCGAATGGCTGGAAGTCAGTCAGGACGTGGTCGATGCTGTGGCGGCCTGCAAGGCGCGCGGCGGGCGGGTGGTGGCGGTGGGTACCACCAGCGTGCGCTCGCTGGAAAGTGCGGCACGCGATGGTCGACTGAAGGCATTCAGCGGCGACACCGATATCTTTATCTACCCAGGGCGGCCGATTCACGTGGTCGATGCCTTGGTGACCAATTTCCATTTGCCTGAATCGACCCTGCTGATGCTGGTTTCCGCCTTTGCCGGTTACCCGGAAACCATGGCGGCCTATGCGGCTGCGGTCGAGCAGCAATACCGCTTCTTCAGTTACGGCGATGCCATGTTCATCACCCGCAATCCCGCCCCGCGCGGCCCCGAGGAAACCCCATGAGTCATATGTCCTTCGAGTTGCTGGCCACTGATGGGCGTGCCCGTCGCGGTCGGTTGACCTTCCCGCGTGGCGTAGTAGAGACCCCGGCATTCATGCCAGTGGGTACCTATGGCACGGTCAAGGGCATGTTGCCGCGCGACATCGAAGCGATCGGTGCGCAGATCATCTTGGGTAATACCTTTCACCTGTGGTTGCGCCCAGGCACCGAGGTGATCAAGAAGCACGGCGATCTGCACAACTTCATGCAGTGGCAGGGGCCGATCCTCACCGATTCCGGCGGCTTCCAGGTGTTCAGTCTGGGTGCCATGCGCAAGATCAAGGAAGAGGGGGTCTACTTCGCCTCGCCGGTGGATGGCGCCAAGGTGTTCATGGGGCCGGAGGAGTCGATGCAGGTGCAGCGTGACCTGGGCTCCGACATCGTGATGATCTTCGACGAGTGCACGCCGTACCCGGCGGATTTCGATGTGGCCAAGCGCTCCATGGAGTTGTCGCTGCGTTGGGCCAAGCGCTCGAAGAATGCCCATGAGGGCAACCCTTCGGCGCTGTTCGGTATCGTTCAGGGCGGCATGCACGAAGAACTGCGCATGCGCTCGCTGGAGGGGCTCAACGAGATCGGCTTCGACGGTCTGGCCATCGGCGGTCTGTCGGTGGGTGAGCCGAAGGAAGAGATGATTCGCGTGCTCGACTTCCTGCCGCCGCAGTTGCCGGCTGACAAGCCGCGCTACCTGATGGGCGTGGGCAAGCCGGAAGACCTGGTCGAGGGCGTGCGCCGTGGTGTGGACATGTTCGACTGCGTGATGCCCACGCGCAATGCGCGCAACGGCCACCTGTTCATCGATAC
>JBBNAI010000431.1:0-4195 GCA_037994305.1 Pseudomonas sp.
TGGTGGGGGCTGACCCTGAGCCTGGCGCCATTGGTGCTGCCCCAGGCGCTGTGGACCCGGCGCACGGCGTTGCGCTTGCCGCCGGCAGATGGTGAGCGGCAGGGCCTGGTTGGTGGCGATTTCGCGGCTGAGCCGCTGCGCCTTCTGGTGCTGGGCGAGTCGACGGTCGCTGGCGTAGGTGTCGAGTTGCTGGAGTCGGCCCTTGCCGGTCAGCTGGCAGTGGCGTTGGCGCGGCGTCTGCAGCGCCCGGTGGCCTGGCGTGCGCTGGGCGAGAACGGCATCACTGCCGTGCAGGCCGGTGAGCGCCTGTTGCCGCAAGCGTTGCTGCAGCCGGCCGACCTGGCCGTGCTGGTCTTCGGGGTCAACGACACCACTCACCTGAGTTCGCTGGCGGGCTGGAGTGCGTCACTGCGTGAGTTAAGTCGGCCGCTGGCCGCGCAGGGCGCGCGGGTGGCGTTTACCGGCGTGCCGCCGATCGAGCATTTCAGTGCCTTGCCCTGGGTGCTGCGCAAGCTGCTGGGGTTGCGCGCTGGGCTGCTGGATCGGCGCCTGCGCCAGGTTTGTGCCGAGGAGGGCGCGCAGTATCAGCGTCTGCAGCTGGAGTTTGCCGCCGAGTTTCTTGCCGTGGATGGCTATCACCCTTCGGCGCAAGGCTATCGGGTCTGGGCGGAAGGTCTGGCGAAGACGCTCAGCGTCGCCTGAACGGCGCCTGCCACAGGCGTACGCTCTTCACCCGGCTCTCGCTGGACTCGAGAATTTCCAGGCGGTAAGGGCCGATACGCAGGCACACCGGGCTGTCGGGGATGGTTTCCAGGGCTTCGGTGATCAGGCCATTGAGGGTCTTCGGGCCTTCGCTGGGCAGGCGCCAGCCCAGGCTCTTGTTGATTTCGCGGATGTTCGCCGCTCCATCGATGATCTGCGTGCCGTCGGCTTGCGGATGGATGTCCGGGTTGGCTTCGCCGTCTTCGTGGCTGAAGTCGCCGACGATTTCGTCCAGCAGGTCTTCCAGGGTAACGATGCCCTGTACGTCGCCGTACTCGTCGACCACCAGGCCGAGGCGGCGCTTCTCCTTCTGGAAGTTCACCAGCTGAGTCGCCAGCGGCGTGCCTTCGGGCACGAAGTAGGGCGGCTGACAGCACTCCTGCAGGGTTTCGTGGCTCAGTTGGTTCTGCGTCAGCAGGCTGGCCAGGCGGCGCATGTGCACGATGCCTTCGACCTGGTTGATGTCGCCACGGAACACTGGCAGGCGGGTGTGGCCGACGCCATGCAGTTGCTCGATGATTTGCGCCAGGTCGTCATCCAGGTCGATGCCGGTGACTTCGCTGCGCGGAATCATGATGTCGTCGACCGTGACCTTTTCCAGTTCGAGCAATTCCAGCAGGGCGTGCTGGCGTTGCTGGCGGATTTCCTGGGCGCTGTCGCCGCGCGAGGTTTGCCGCCGTTCGTGGCTCGGCGCGCCGAATGCTTGTGCGGTGTTGTGGGCGCGGCGTCGCGGCAGGCGGTCACGCAGCAGGAGCGTCAGGGCTCCCACCAGCAGAGCCAGTGCGCCGAGCCAGTACGCGCAGGGGGGCAGGTTCACGGTCGATTAGATATGCAGGATGAATTCGCGGACCAGCTTGCTGCCGAAGTAGGCCAGCATCAGCAGGAGGAAGCCGGCCAGGGTCCAGCGAATGGCCTTGTGCCCGCGCCAGCCAAGCTGGTGGCGACCCCACAGCAGCACGGCGAATACCAGCCAGGCCAGGCACGACAGCAAGGTCTTGTGCGCCAGGTGCTGGTCCAGCAGATTGTCGACGAACAGCCAGCCAGACAGCAACGACAGGGTGAGCAGCGCCCAGCCAGCCCAGAGGAAACCGAACAGCAGGCTTTCCATGGTCTGTAGGGGCGGGAAGTTGCGGATCAGCCCGGATGGGTGCTTGTGCTTGATCTGGTGGTCCTGCAGCGACAGCAGCAGCGACTGGAACATGGCGATGGTCAGTACGCCGTAGGCGAGGATCGACAGCAGGATGTGGGCAAGAATGCCCGGTTCCTCATTGATCGGGCTCAGCGTGCCGGAAGGCAGGAACTGCGCCAGCAGCACAGTCAGGCAGCCCAGCGGCATGAGGATCAGCAACAGGTTTTCCACCGGGATACGCGCGCAGGCCAGCAGGGTGATGGCGATGACCGCGTAGGCGATCAGGCTGGCCGCGTTGAAGAAGTCGAGGCTCAGGCCGGCCGTGGCATGCAGCTGTATGAACAGGCTGCCGCCATGGAAGAACAGGGCGATTACCACCAGCAGCGCGAGGAGCGGCTTGTTCGGCAGTTCATGCCTGGCCAGGCGCAGGCCTTGGTAGATAGTGGCGCCGGCGTACAGAGCGGCGGCGGCCAAGCTGGGCAGCAGAGGGTGCATAAGTCCTTGTAACGCAGGGCCCGAAAGGTCGAGAGTTTGGCATATAAGAAGCATTCCACGAAAGACCATCGGCGGTGTCGGCAGGGCGGGCACTTGGTTATACTGCGCGGCTTGTCGCAAGCCCCCGTTTAAAGGAACGCGCATGTTCGAAAACCTAACCGACCGCCTGTCACAGACGCTGCGCCATGTCACCGGCAAAGCCAAGCTGACCGAGGACAACATCAAGGACACCCTGCGTGAAGTGCGCATGGCGTTGCTCGAGGCCGACGTCGCCTTGCCGGTGGTCAAGGATTTCGTCAACAAGGTCAAGGAGCGCGCTGTCGGCACTGAGGTGTCGAAGAGCCTGACGCCGGGCCAGGCGTTCGTGAAGATCGTCCGCGCCGAGCTGGAAGAGCTCATGGGTGCGGCCAACGAAGACCTCAACCTGGCCGCGCTACCGCCGGCCGTGGTGCTGATGGCAGGTTTGCAAGGCGCGGGTAAAACCACTACCGCCGGCAAGCTGGCGCGCTTCCTTAAAGAGCGCAAGAAGAAGACGGTGATGCTGGTCTCGGCGGACGTTTATCGCCCGGCGGCGATCAAGCAGCTGGAAACCCTGGCGGGCGACATCGGCGTGACGTTCTTCCCGTCCGATATCAGCCAGAAGCCGGTGGATATTGCCCAGGCGGCGATTGCCGAGGCCAAGCTCAAGTTCATCGACGTGGTTATCGTCGATACCGCCGGTCGTCTGGCCATCGATGCCGAGATGATGGCGGAGATCCAGGCCGTGCACGCGGCGATCAAACCGGTCGAAACCCTGTTCGTGGTCGACGCCATGACCGGCCAGGATGCGGCCAACACGGCCAAGGCCTTTGGCGATGCGCTGCCGCTGACTGGCGTGGTGCTGACCAAGGTCGACGGTGACGCCCGTGGCGGTGCTGCGCTGTCAGTGCGGCAGATCACTGGCAAGCCGATCAAATTCCTCGGTATGGGTGAGAAGAGCGACGCGCTCGAACCCTTCCATCCGGACCGTATCGCCTCGCGCATCCTTGGGATGGGTGACGTACTCAGCCTGATCGAGCAGGCCGAGCAGAGCATCGACCGGGAAAAGGCCGAGAAGCTCACCAAGAAGCTGAAGAAGGGCAAGGGCTTCGACCTCGAAGACTTCCGTGACCAGCTACAACAGATGAAGAACATGGGCGGCTTGGGTGGCCTGATGGACAAGTTGCCGTCCATCGGTGGGGTCAACCTGTCGCAGATGAGTGGCGCCCAGGGCGCTGCCGAGAAGCAGTTCAAGCAGATGGATGCGATCATCTGCTCGATGACTCCGGCCGAGCGCCGTGATCCAGACATCATCAGCGGCTCGCGCAAGCGCCGTATTGCTCTCGGCTCCGGCACCCAGGTGCAGGATGTCGGGCGGCTGATCAAGCAGCACAAGCAGATGCAGAAGATGATGAAGAAATTCACCGCCAAGGGTGGCATGGCCAAGATGATGCGTGGTCTTGGCGGCATGATGCCGGGCGGTGGCATGCCGAAGCTGTAAATGCTTTGGTCACTTGCAGGCCGTATACAGCTGCATTCTTGCGGTTATTGCGGGTGATTTGATCGCGCCACCGACAGGTGGAGCCAAAAAGAGATTTGCAAACGGCCGCATAATCCTTAGAATATGCGGCCTTTCGGGCCTAGGCCCTCAAAGTGTGCCTTTTAGTTTTGCAAGCACCGACTACAGGAACGATGTTCACATGGTAACCATCCGTCTTGCCCGTGGCGGCTCCAAGAAGCGCCCCTTCTACCACCTGACCGTGACCAACAGCCGCAATGCGCGCGATGGTC
>JBBNAI010000432.1:0-2726 GCA_037994305.1 Pseudomonas sp.
GCCAATGGCGCGACCGTCTTCACCCTCCAGGTTGCAGCGGACGGCAGCTACACCTTCGATCTGGTGAAACCGCTGGATCACCCAGTGGATAACAGTGACGACGCCGAACTGCTGACGCTCGACTTCACCAGTATCCTGCTGGCCAACGGCGGCACTGCGGATTTGTCCGGTAACTTCCTGATTCATGTCGAGGATGATGTACCGGTTATCGATGTAGGACTGAGCGGCCAGCAACCGGTTGCTCTCAACACCCAGGATGCGCAGACCCTTGGTGCTGGCTTTGATACGGCCAGCGGCAGCTTCAGCAGTGCCTTCAGTGTCACCCCCAACCATGCGGCCGATGGCCCGGGCGCGGTGAGCTGGAACTACTCGATGGTGATGATTGCCGCCGAAGGCAGTGTCTCCGGGCTGAACAGCAACGGCGTGAGCATCAAACTGTATGAAAGCGGCGGCACTATCTATGGCTCGACCGCCAATTCCGAAGGTGGCGTAAATGCCGGCAATACCATCTTCTCCCTGAGCGTAAATGGCTCCGGTTCGGTAACCCTGACCCAGTATGCCGAGATCGACCATGCCGGCCCCGGCGCGGGTAGCAACTACGATGCGCAGGAGTCTGTGCTGGGCAATGGCCTGGTCGGCCTGAAGGGCACGGCAACCATTACCGACTATGACGACGATGACGACAGCGACAGTGCCATTCTGGACATGGGTGGCAAGGTGGCCTTCGACGACGATGGTCCGAGCATTGTCCTGGGCTTTGGAACGGCACCTGTACCGGTTCTCAATACCCAGGATGCAGAGACCATCGGGGCCAACTCCGATACGTCTGGTGCGAATTTCAGCAGCGTCTTCAGTGTCACCAGTTCCAGCTACGGCGCCGATGGTGCGGGTACTACCAGTACCAGCTATGCCTTGGTGATGATTGCCGCCGAAGGATCGGCGTCGGGCCTGAGCAGCAATGGTGCGACGATCTACCTCTACGAAAATGGTGGGGTGATCTACGGATCCACCGCCGCGACCGAAGGCGGTATCAACGCCGGCAATACCATCTTCTCCCTGGGCGGGAATGGTTCGGGGTCGGTGGTCCTGACCCAGTATGCCGAGATTGATCACGCCGGCCCCGGCGTGGGCAGCAACTACGGTGCCCAGGAAGCGGTGCTGGGTAGCGGCCTGGTTGGGCTCAAAGGCACGGTGACCATCACCGATGGCGATGGTGATTTCGCCACGTCCGACAAGGTGCTGGACCTGGGCGGCAAGGTTGCCTTCGATGACGATGGCCCGAGCATTTCCCTGGGCTTCAGCTCAACGCAGCAGGCGGTGCTCAATACCCAGGATGCCGAGACCGTCGGCGCCAACTCCGATACGGCTAGCAGTAGCTTCAGTGGCGCCTTCACCGTCACCAGTTCCAACTACGGTGCGGATGGCGCAGGTACTACCAGCACCAGCTATGCGCTGGTGATGATTGCGGCGGAAGGAGTGGCCTCGGGTCTGAGCAGCAATGGTGCCGCTATCTACCTGTACGAAACCGGTGGGGTGATCTATGGCTCCACGTCGGCTTCCGAGGGCGGCGTCAATGCTGGCAACACCATCTTCTCCTTGGCGGTGGATGGCTCCGGGTCGGTAACGCTGACCCAGAATGCCGAGATCGATCACGCCCTGCCTGGCGTAAGCAGCAACTACGGCGCCCAGGAGGCCGTGCTGGGTAATAACCTGGTCGGGCTCAAAGGCACCGTGAGTATTACCGATGGCGACGGCGACTTCGCCAGCTCCAACAAGGTGCTGGATCTGGGTGGCAAAGTGGCCTTCGATGACGATGGCCCGAGCATCAGCCTGGGTTTCGGCTCATCGCAACTGCCGGTGCTCAACACTCAGGATGCGCAGACCATCGGGGCTAACTCCGATACCGCCAGCGGCAGCTTTAGTGGTGCCTTCACCGTCACCAGTTCCAACTACGGTGCGGATGGTGCGGGTACTACCAGCACCAGTTATGCCATGGTGATGATCGCCGCCGAAGGCTCGGCGTCGGGCCTGAGCAGCAATGGCGTAGCGATCTACCTGTACGAGAACGGTGGGGTGATCTACGGATCCACCGCGGCCAGTGAAGCGGGTGTCAACGCCGGCAATACCATCTTCTCCCTGAGCGTGAATGGTTCCGGGTCGGTAACCCTGACACAGAATGCCGAGATCGATCACGCCGGCCCCGGCGTGGGTAGCAGCTACGACGCTCAGGAAGCTGTGCTGGGTAGCGGCCTAGTCGGCCTGAAAGGCACGGCAAGCATCATCGATGGCGATGGCGACATTGCATCCTCCAGCCAGGTGTTGGACATGGGTGGCAAGGTGGCCTTCGACGACGATGGCCCGAGCATTGTCCTGGGCTTCAGCTCATCACAACTGTCGGTGCTCAATACCCAGGATGCCGAGACCGTTGGGGTCAACTCCGATACGGCCAGTAGCAGCTTCAGTGGCGCCTTTACCGTCACCAGTTCCAACTACGGCGCGGATGGTCCGGGTATCACCAGCACCAGCTACGCCATGGTGATGATTGCGGCTGAAGGGGTGGCTTCGGGCCTGAGCAGCAATGGCGCAACCATCTACCTGTACGAAACCGGTGGGGTGATCTACGGCTCTACCTCGAATACGGAAGCGGGGGTCAATACCGGCAACACCATTTTCTCCCTGGCGGTGGATGGCTCCGGGTCGATTACCCTCACCCAGAATGCCGAGAT
>JBBNAI010000433.1:0-1082 GCA_037994305.1 Pseudomonas sp.
GCATCGAAGGTCTCGCGGTTGTGGTCGGCGAAGCGCTCGCGCTGGGTCAGGGCTTCGGCATCCAGCACTTCATAGAGCTCGAAGGCCAGGTTGCGGGAACTGAGCAGGGTCTCGGACATGATGGATCTCCGGTGGAATGGCTCGAGTCTAGTTCGGTGAATAAAGGCTGCCTAGCAACATCCATAAGCGTGATAAAGCCGCCAAACCTTGTAGAAGCCGCGAGGGCGCGCTGCCATGCCTCGCGTGTGGCATCCGGGCTACAATCCGCGCCTCGCGAGGAACAATTGCCATGAACTACCGTCACGCCTTCCACGCCGGCAACCATGCCGACGTGCTCAAGCACATCACCCTGAGCCGTATCATCGCCCTGCTGTCGCGCAAGGAGGCGCCGTTCGTCTGTCTCGACAGCCATGCCGGCGTCGGCCTGTACGACCTCAAGGGTGACCAGGCCAGCCGTACCGGCGAGTGGCTGGAAGGCATCGCCCGCCTGTGGGATGCGCCGGATCTGCCCGAGCTGACGGCCGACTACATCGGCGTGCTGCGTGCGCTCAACCCGGACGACCAGCTGCGCTACTACCCCGGCTCGCCCGAGCTGGCGCGCCAGCTGACGCGTCTGCAGGACCGCGTGCTGCTCAACGAGAAACACCCGGAAGACGGCCAGCTGCTCAAGGACAACATGCGCGGCGACTACCGCGTGGCGGTGCACCTGGGCGAGGGCTGGCATGTGCCGCGCGCCCTGCTGCCGGTGGCGGAGAAGCGCGCGCTGCTGCTGATCGACCCGCCCTTCGAGAAGGCTGACGAACTGGAGCGCTGCGTCACCGCGCTGGACGAGGCCATCGGCCGCATGCGCCAGACGGTCGTGGCCATCTGGTACCCGATCAAGGATGAGCGTCAGCTCAAGCGGTTCTACCAGAGCCTGGAGAAATCCAGCGCGCCCAAGTTGCTGCGCGTCGAACTGTTCGTCCACGCGGCGGACGACGCCAGCCGCCTGAGCGGTTCCGGGCTGGTCATCGCCAACCCGCCATGGGGCCTGGAAGACGAGCTCAAGCAGCTGTTGCCCTGGCTGGCCGGCAAGCTAGCGC
>JBBNAI010000434.1:0-2684 GCA_037994305.1 Pseudomonas sp.
CACCATCGAACATCCGGTAAACGCCCGGACGACCGCTGCAGGTGGCCAGGAAGGCACTTGAATCGAACGGTACGGACATCTCAGCTAATGGCATCCACCATGCCATGGCGCACGGCCAGCAGGGCCAGCTCCACGTCACTGGTGATCGAAAGCTTCTCGTAGATGCGATAGCGGTAAGTGTTGACCGTCTTCGGCGACAGGCAGAGCTTGTCGGAGATAGTCTGCACCTTCTGACAGTTGGCGATCATCAGGGCGATCTGGATTTCCCGCTCGGAGAGCAGATCGAACGGCGAGCCGCTGCCGTTGGGCTGGAAGGATTTCAATGCCAGCTGCTGGGCAATCTGCGAGCTGATGTAGCGCTGGCCAGCGAAGGCCATGCGAATGGCCTGCACCATCTCTTCCAGCGCCGCGCCCTTGGTCAGGTAGCCCGCAGCACCTGCTTGCAGCAGACGCGTCGGAAACAGGTCGTCCTCGCACGCGGTAACGGCGATGACTTTAAGGTCGGGGTAACTGCGAAGGAGTTTGCGCGTGGCCTCAAGGCCACCGATGCCCGGCATCTTGACGTCCATCAGAACGACGTCAGGCTTGAGTTCGCGGACTTTTTTCAGCGCTTCCTCACCGGAATCCGCTTGCCCGATCACCTGCAGGCCGTCGATGTCGGCCAGCATGCGGGTTATGCCCGTTCGAACCAGATCGTGGTCGTCGACCACCAGCACCTTAATCAAGCGAAACCTCGCCACATCGTCATGCCGCTCAGGGCGGTCTTCTGGGCATACAGCCGGACTGTGAAGGCCTTCACGAACTTAGCTTGACGCAAATTCGTCAAAAAGCAAACGCCAGAAAACTGCACTTGGCAATGTGAAACAAGGGCGAATGTGGCGGAGGCGGTGAGATTCGAACTCACGGAAGAGTCTCCCCTTCGACGGTTTTCAAGACCGTTGCTTTAAACCACTCAGCCACACCTCCGCATTCGCGGGCCGCCATACTACCCGAACGTAACACACTGTCAAACTCTCGCCATTGGCACTCGCCGATGCTCTGTTATGATCGAGGCAAGTAGGGTCACGGAACCCTTTTGCCATTACAGGAGTGGTGCCATGCACGAACAAGATTACGCCCTCGCCCAGACGCAGGTTGAGCAGCAGGAAGTCAGCAAAGTACTGCGCAACACCTACGGCCTGCTGGCCCTGACCCTGGCCTTCAGCGGCCTGGTGGCATTTGTTTCCCAGCAACTGCACCTGCCCCACCCTGGCTTCCTGATCACGCTGGTCGGCTTCTACGGCCTGTTCTTCCTGACCGTGAAGCTGCGCAATTCGGGCTGGGGTCTGCTGTCGACCTTCGCCCTGACCGGCTTCATGGGTTACACCCTGGGCCCGATCCTCAACCGCTACCTGGGCATGGCCAACGGCGCTGAAGTCATTAGTTCGGCATTCGCCATGACTGCTTTCGTCTTCTTTGGTTTGTCTGCCTACGTGCTGACTACCCGCAAGGACATGAGTTTTCTGGCTGGATTCATCACTGCAGGCTTCTTCGTTCTGGTTGCCGCCATGCTGGTTAGCGTCTTCGTCGAGATCAGCGGTCTGCAACTGGCAATCAGCGCCGGTTTCGTGCTGTTCGCCTCGGCCAGCATCCTGTTCCAGACCAGCGCGATCATCCACGGTGGTGAGCGCAACTACCTGATGGCGACCATCAGCCTGTATGTGTCGATCTACAACCTGTTCATCAGCCTGCTGCAACTCTTTGGCATCATGGGCAGCGACGACTGATCTTCAGATGCGTTGAAAAGCCCGCCTCGGCGGGCTTTTTCATGCCTGCAAGAAGCATCTGCGGCGTTCTGCCTTTATCATGGCCGCAGAGTTTCCCGTTCGGATGCGCCATGAAGTTCGCCATCGCCCTGTTCAGCCCTGCCCACGCGCCCTCCTCGCGCCGCGCCCTGCGCTTTGCCCAGGCGGCGCTCGCCGGTGGTCACGAAATCGTCCGCCTGTTCTTCTACCAGGATGGCGTGCATAACGCCGCCAGCAACGTGATCAGCGCCCAGGACGAGTTGGATCTGCCCGCCGAATGGCGTGCCTTCGTTGCGGCCGAGAACCTGGACGCCATCGTCTGTATCGCTGCCGCCCTGCGCCGTGGCGTGTTGAATGAAGAAGAAGCACAGCGCTACCAGAGGCCCGCCGCCAACCTGGGCGCGCCCTGGGAGCTTTCCGGGCTGGGGCAATTGCATGAAGCCAACCAATTGGCCGATCGTCTGATCTGCTTCGGAGGCCACTGATGAGCAAATCCCTGCTGATCATCAGTCGCCAGGCACCCTGGGCCGGCCCCAGCGCCCGCGAGGCCCTTGATATCGCCCTGGCTGGTGGCGCCTTCGACTTGCCGCTGGGCCTGCTGTTTCTCGACGACGGCGTGTTCCAGCTGCTGCCCGACCAGCAACCGTGCACGCTGCAACAGAAGGACCTGACCGCCAACCTGCAGGCCCTGCCGATGTTCGGCGTCGAAGCGCTGTACGTCGCCAGTCGCAGCCTGAGCGAACGCGGCCTGGCCGAGCAGCCCCTGGCTCTGCCCGTGGAAAACCTTGACGACACAGAGCTGACCCTTCTTATCGACCGTTACGACCAAGTGATCACGATCTAATGGCCACCCTGCACGTGCTTTCCCACTCCCCCTTCAGCGACAGCCGTTTCGCCAGC
>JBBNAI010000435.1:0-1642 GCA_037994305.1 Pseudomonas sp.
GATACAGTGCTTCGCGGCCTGGTGCGCCGTGGGCCTGCAGGCGCTCGCAGGTGAGGTAGTAGGTGGACGCGCGGTTGTATTTCTCGCCAGCGGAGAACAGGCGCCCGGCGGCTTCGTCTTCTTCGGCCAGGCCGCACAGTTTGTCGGCCATCTTCGCCCAGGTTTCACGGAAGGCGGCGGTACCGGCGGCATCAGGCTGCTTGGCGGCTTCGGCCAGCGGCTTGCACATCTCTTCGATTTCGCCGATGCGGGCGCCCATCTCGATGGCCAGGTTGACGGAAAGGTCCCAGACGTAATTGGTGGGGAAGTAACGGAACATTCTTGTTGTCCTTTTCGTGGCTGCAGGCGAGCGCCGTGATTCGGGCAGGCAGAGCCCACGGACGCCGTTTGCCGAGCACGTTAAGGAGGGGGCAGCTATTTGGCCAATCGTGAGTCGGGATGCGAGGTATCGCGAAACGAGATAGGAAATTGGCGCGGCGATCGGTTGGAAAGTGTCGCGCCAGTCTCGTCAGCCTTGATCCAGGTCGTTGATGAACTCGCTGATGCGCTCGCGCAGCCAACGGTGCATCGGGTCGCGATCCATGGTGCGGTGCCAGAGCATGAACTCGCGCATTACCGGGACTTTCACCGGTGTCGGCAGGATGCGCAGCGGCAGGTGCGCGGCGTACAGGCGGGCCAGGCGCTGGTGCATGGTGGCGATGCGCTGGGTGCCGACGATCAGCTGGGGCAGGGTGTTGAAGTCGTTGGTGATCACTTCCAGGCGGCGGTTGAAGCCGTACTGGTTCATGAACCAGTCCTCGATGCTCATATGCCGGGTGCGGCCGAAACCCACCGAGACATGGCCCATGTCCATGTACTGCTCCAGGGTCAGGTGATCGCCCACCAGTGGGTTTTCCTTCCACACCACGCAGACATGTTCTTCTTCGAACAGCAGTTGCGAGGGGTGGCCTTCGAGGATGTAGCGCTCGGGCACGATCATCAGGTCGACCTCGCCGCGTATCAGCAACTCGCCGGAGTTGTCGCTGGGGCCGAGCATCTCGAAGGTGATGTGTGGCGCTTCCTGGTGGATCTTCTGGATTACCCGGGCGAACAGCACGCTGATCAGGTAATCCGAGGTAATCAGGCGGAAGTGGCGCTTGCTGCTGGCCGGGTCGAACACCGGCTTGGCGGTGATCGATGACTGGATCGTCAGCAGTACTTCGCGCACCGGGGCGAGCAGTTCCAGGGCATAGGGGGTGGGCTGCATCTTGCGCCCGACCTGCACCAGCAATTCGTCTTCGAAGTAATTGCGCAGGCGACCGAGCACGCCGCTGGTGGCGGACTGGGTCATGTGCAGGCGTTCGGCGGCGCGGGTGATGTTCTGCTCCTCGAGCAGTACATCGAGCGCCACCAGGAGGTTCAGGTCCAGGTGGTTGAAACGCATGGCAATCTCGGATCTTGTATTTATTTTCGAGATACCTTCCCGGCTAAGCATCGCCACGTCAACCCTGTCCCGACCATCGACTGGTCGCTGAGCGCACGCTTTCTCTCATTCCTCCAGGTATCGCGTTTGCCGATACATCGCATCCCGACAAGCGATTAGTCAGGGGTTAACCGGCGCGGCAATCTCGCCACCAGTCGGTTGGCCGTGACGCTTTTTCCG
>JBBNAI010000436.1:0-7982 GCA_037994305.1 Pseudomonas sp.
TTCTGATCTACTGCGCGTCGGCCAGCCGGCGTTAAAAATGGCTTCGGAATGCTCATTTACAGCTCGTAAACTCCGCTTCCTCAGCCATTTTTGCCTTGTCTGGCTCTAGCTCGCGAGATCATCAATAGTTCAAAGGCGGCGGAATTGTACTGCAAAGGTGTGGAGCTGGCCGACCGGGTGTCGAAACGCCCGTCGGCCTTCCCCGAAGCGGCGATTCAGGCCACAATTCCCGCCCATCAGAGCGGGCCGCTGCCCGCCACAGGAACTCTCTACCTTGATCGAAGAAGCCCGTCGCCGTGCCTATCTGACCGCCATGCAGGTGGTCAGCTGGTTGCCGCGCAGTGTGTTGCCCTTTGCCGCGCCGTCGCGGGCCGAGCTGCTGCAGCCATTGCCCGAGCCGGAGCCGCAGGTTGCCGCCGCTCCGGTAGCCGCCGCAGTGCCTGCAGCGGTACGCGAGGAAGCGCGGGTGCCACGCCCAAGCGTCGAAGTACCGCGCCCGTCGGTGTCGATGCCCAAGCCGATGATCAAGGCCGAGCCGGCTCCCGCCGAAGAAGATACCCCGACGCCAACCCGCGCAGCGCCGGTGGCGCCGCCGCGCTTCGCCCTGCAGCTGCTGCGGGCTGGCGACTGCGCACTGCTGGTCGAGCTGCCTACCGGCGAGCCGTTCCAGAGCCGCGACCCGGCTTATCTGCTGTTGAAAGACCTGCTGCGCGCCGCCGGCCTGCCGGACAGCCCGCAACAGGTCGGTGACGGTTCGCCGATCCGCTGGCCCCTGCTGTCGCGCGGCAACCTCGACCAGGGCCCGGATGCCGCCCGTGACTATGTGCAGGGCGTGCTCGCCGGCCAGCTGGAAAGCCAGCCGTGCGCCTGCCTGTGGCTGATCGGCCTGCCAGCCGTGCGTTTCGCCGGCGAAGGCGATGCCGAGAGCTACAACCGCGAACTGACCATCGACGGCCTCGGCCCGGCCTGGGCGTTGCCGGGGCTGGAACTGCTGATGGACGAGCCCGAGCGCAAGCGCGAGCTGTGGCACGCCATGCGCCGGGTGATGCAGCGCTGGAAACCCAGCGTATGAGTGGCGCCATCACTTTCCGCCCGATGGTGGCGGCGGATCTCGACCGCGTCCTGCAGATCGAGGCCGCTGCCTTCAGCCATCCCTGGACGCGCGGCATCTTCGAGGATGGCCTGAAGTCCTACGACTGTTGGGTGATGTTCGAGGGCGAGGAACAGGTCGGCCACGGCGTGATCCAGGTGATCATCGACGAGGCGCACCTGCTCAACATCACCGTGCGCCCGCAGAGCCAGGGCAAGGGCTACGGCCTGCTGCTGCTGGAGCACCTGAT
The DNA here is from genome assembly GCA_037994305.1 of Pseudomonas sp. Lineage (GTDB taxonomy): Bacteria > Pseudomonadota > Gammaproteobacteria > Pseudomonadales > Pseudomonadaceae > Aquipseudomonas. The sequence continues at coordinate 1,341 of JBBNAI010000436.1, forward strand.
GCGCCGCGCCTACGCCATGAAGGCTGGCGAATGCTTCCTCGAGGTGCGCGCCAGCAACCAGTCGGCCTATCGCCTGTACGAGCGCTTCGGCTTCAACGAGATCGGCCGCCGTCGCGACTACTACCCGGCGCCGGGTGGCCGTGAAGATGCGCTGGTGATGGCCTGCACCCTGCTCGACTGAGCACGTTCCAGACAAACCTCCGTCACCCTCCGCGCTATGGCGGCAGCGGGCAGCCTGCTGCCGCTCATCGAAAACGCTGAATCAGCTGGCGGCCCTGGTTGTCCACCTTGAACCGGCGCGGCATGCAAGTGCCAGCGCCATGATTTCAGGAGGGTATGGCATGAGCAGTTTCAGTATCGAAGGCTGGTGCAAAACCGGCACCGAAAAATCCACCCCGACCGGGATGATTGATTTCTACCTCGACGGGGTCTACCACCAGCATCTGGAGCGGGCGGAAGAGCACCTGCAGAAGACCCACGAGCGCGAGGCGCTGGTCGACGTCGACATGGAGACGCTGGAGTTGAAGTTGCCGGAGGATTGCGGGCCGCTGTCCGACTGCAAGCTACGTGTCTACCTGCGCCCTAGCGACCAGCGCGGACAGTTCCACCTGGTGGGTCACCGGGCCAGCGACGGCAGCCTGATCTATACCAATGCGGTGTTGATCGACCAGTTGATGTGATCCTGCGGCGTCTCGTGCTTGCCGTGGCGCCAGCCAGCCTGCAGCTGTTGCGTTTGTCCCGCTAAATCCGTCGTTTTGGCGCATCCGGCTTTTGTTCGCCTGCGTACTGCCGAGTAGGATCGGGGCATAACGACAAGAACGGGACGGCGCTATGCAAGCGGTCGATGTGCTGGTGGTAGGGGCGGGCATCTCCGGGCTGACGGCTGCCTGGCGCCTGCAGCAGGCGGGGCGTTCGGTGCGGGTGCTGGAAGCGTCAGCCCGTGTTGGTGGGCGCACGCTCAACCATGCCTTCGCCAGTGGCGAGGTGGTGGAAGTCGGCGGCCAGTGGGTCGGCCCGACCCAGGAGCGCATCCTCGCCCTGCTCGACGAGCTTGGCCTGCAGACGTTTCCGCTGTGGAACCAGGGCGACAACCTGACCCTGTTCGGCGGCGCGCTGAAAACCTATCGCGGCACCATCCCGCGTTTCGCCCCGCATGTGCTGCTCGACGTGTTGCAGGCGCAGCTGCGTTTCGAGCGCCTGGCGCGGCAGATTCCCCTGGACGATCCGGCCCGCCACCCCAAGGCGGCGCAGTGGGATCGCATGACCTTCGCCGAGTGGATCAACCGGACCCTGAAGACTGCCCACGGGCGCAAGGTGTTCGAGCTGCTCAGTGGCGCGGTATTCGCCGCCAGCCCTCATGACCTGTCTTTTTTGCATGTGCTGTTCTACGTCAACAGCGGCACCGACTTCGACACCATCCTCGGCGTTGAGGGCGGTGCCCAGCAGGACCGCATCAGCGGCGGCTCGCAGCGTATCTGCCAGGCGCTAGCCGTGGGCCTGGGCGAGGCGCTGCTGTTCAATCAGGCGGTGCGTGCGGTGCGTCAGGATGATCAGGGCGTCGAGCTGGTCACCGACCAAGGCGTGCACCGCGCGGCGCGGGTGATCTTCGCCGTGCCACCGACCATGCTCCTGCGTATCAGCCAGGAGCCGCAGCTGCCGGGCTGGCGCGACCAGTTGCTGCAGCGCCAGCCGCAGGGTTCGGTGATCAAGTGCATGGCGTTGTACGAGACGCCGTTCTGGCGTGAGCGCGGTCTCTCGGGCCAGGCCACCAGCGAACTGGGCCCGGTGCGTCTGACCTTCGACAACAGCCTGCCGGACTCGCCGCGGGGCGTGCTGATGGGCTTTATCGAGGGCGACGAGGCGCGTCACTGGAGTGCGCGCAACGAGGGCGAGCGGCGTGCGGTGGTCCTCGAATGCTTCGCCCGTTACTTCGGCGAGCAGGCGTTGGCGCCGCTGGAATACATCGACAAGTGCTGGGCCGATGAGCCGTTTGCCCGAGGCTGTTATGCCGCGCTGTTTCCGCCGGGCTTGTGGACGTCCGGGGCGGTGCGTCTGCGCGAGCCGTTCGGCCGCCTGCACTTTGCTGGCACCGAGACGGCCACGCGCTGGATGGGCTATTTCGACGGTGCCGTACAGGCCGCCGAACGCGCCGTGGCCGAAGTGCTGGCGGCCGAATAGGGAGACGCGCATGTGCGACACCCTGGTAATGCGCCAAGGCGGCCAGACCTGGTTTGCCAAGAACAGTGACCGCGAGCCGGCCGAGCCGCAGCGCCTGCTGCGTATCGAGGCGGTGCGGGGTGATCGCGAGCGTGAGCTGCAGACCACCTACCTGCGCATCCCGCAGACGGCCGAGCGCCACGGCTTGATCCTCAGTCAGCCGAGCTGGCTGTGGGGCGGCGAAATGGGCGTCAACCAGCGCGGTGTGGTCATCGGCAACGAGGCGGTGTTCACTCGCCTGACGCGCAAGCGCGGCGAGGCGCTGCTGGGCATGGACTTGCTGCGCCTGGGCCTGGAGCGTGGTGGTTCGGCCCGCGAGGCGCTGGCGGTGATTACCGAGCACCTTGAGCGCTTCGGCCAGGGTGGCCCGGCTGGTTATCGCGACAAGGGCTTTCGCTATGACAACAGCTTTCTGATCGCCGATGCGGATGAGGCCTGGGTGCTGGAAACGGCTGGGCAATTGTGGGCAGCCAAGCGGGTCGAGCGCTGGGCGATCTCCAATGCCTTGAGCCTCGGCCATGAGTTCGACCTGAGCAGTGCCGATCTGCCCGGGCAGGCGCGCAAGCTGGGTTGCTGGAATGGCCACGGCGACTTTCACTTCGCCCAGGCACTCGATACCCGCCTACTGCCCTGGGTTGGCGGCGCGCATCGGCGCCGGGCATTGAACCAGGACTTTATTGCGCAGTGCCCGGCCGCGGCTGGCTGGAGCGAACTGACGGCGGCGCTGCGCAGTCATGGCCAGCGCGGTGACGATCTACGGCGGCATGACAATCGCCAGGTGTGCCTGCATGCCGGTGCGTTCTGGCGCCCATCGCAAACCACCGCCAGCCTGGTGGCCCGGTTGCAGCCGCAGCGCATCGAACTGGCCGCGACCGGCACCTCGGCGCCGTGCCTCGGCCTGTTTCAGCCGCTGGGTTTCGACGAGGGCGCGGGGGCGGCACTGCTCAGTCGCAGCGATGACCCAGTAGCGGCCTCGCTCTGGTGGCAGTTCGAGGCGGTGCACCGGCGGGCGCTGGTCGACCAGGGTTTTCGCCAGGCGCTCAGGGCCAGCCGCGCTACGCTGGAGCCTCGGCTGCTCGGACTGTTGTGCGGCGCTCCGGTGGATTGGCAGGCCGCTGCCGAACAGGCTTCCACCTGGCATCGACACTGGCAGGCTGAGGCCGCTGCCAGCGCGCCATCACTGCCGCTGTGGTGGCGGCGCAAGGCTGCTCTGCAGGGCTGAAACGCCTTGTAAATGCAGCGGTGGCTCCGTATGTTTCGCCGCGAGCACGGGAGGATAAGACATGAGCGATCTGCAGCATCTGTTCGACAACAACGCGCGCTGGGCCGAGTCGGTCAATGACAAGGACCCCGAGTTCTTCGCCAAGCTGGCCAAGCAGCAGACGCCTGAGTTCCTGTGGATCGGTTGTTCGGATGCCCGGGTGCCGGCCAACGAGATCGTCGGATTGTTGCCGGGCGATATCTTCGTCCATCGCAACGTCGCCAACGTGGTGCTGCACACCGACCTCAACTGCCTGTCGGTGATCCAGTACGCGGTCGACGTGCTCAAGGTCAAACACATCCTGGTCACCGGTCACTATGGTTGCGGTGGCGTGCGTGCGGCCATGCAGGATCGCCAGTTCGGCTTGATCGACGGCTGGCTGCGCTCGATCCGTGACCTCTACTACGAGCAGCGCGAGCACTTCGCCGCGATCGACAACGAGGAAGACAAGGTCGACCGCCTCTGCGAACTCAACGTGATTCAGCAGGTGGCCAACGTCAGCCACACCACCATCGTGCAGAACGCCTGGCATCGGGGCCAGGAGCTGTCCGTGCATGGCTGCATCTACGGCATCAAGGACGGCCGCTGGAAGAACCTCAACGTCACCGTCAGCAGCCTGGAACAACTGCCACCGCAATATCGCCTGCGCCCGTTCGGTCAGTCCTGAGTTGCCGCGCGCGCAACTCTTCGCCTGGCTTGGCCTAGCCCTGGCGAGCCTGTTCTGGGCGGGCAACGCCTTGGTCGCCCGCGCCTTCACCGGCACCATCCCGCCGTTCTCGCTGGCTTTCTGGCGCTGGGGTGTCGCCTTGCTGATCCTCCTGCCGCTGGTGGGGCCTTCCCTCTGGCAGCAGCGCCAGATGCTGCGGCGTGCCGGTTGGCGCCTGTGGGTCGCCGCGTTGCTGGCCATCACCCTGTACAACGTCATGCTCTACACCGCGGCGCTGAGTACCGCTGCCATCAACCTCAGCCTGGTCAGCACCTGCCTGCCCCTGGCGACGTTCATCGGCGCGGGGCTGCTGCTGGGCGAGTGGCCTGCGCGGCGTGCCTGGCTCGGCCTGCTACTGGCGCTGCTTGGGCTGCTCTGGTTGATCACCAAGGGCAGCTGGCAGGTACTGACCAGTCTCTCTTTCGCCCAGGGCGACATGCTGATGTTGCTGGCGACCCTGGACTGGGCTTTGTACTCGCTGCTGTTGCGCCGCTGGCAGGGGCATTTTCAGGTGCCGCCTTTTACCCTGCTCGGTGCCCTGGTGTTGCTAGGCCTGCTGATGCTGTCGCCCTTGTATGCCTGGGAGCTGTGGCACGGTGCGCGTTTCGAGCCCAATCTGAGCAATCTGGCGGCGATTGGTTACACCGCGCTGTTCGCCTCGGTCATCGCCTACCAGCTCTGGAATATCGGCCTGCGTGAACTCGGTGCTGCACGAACGGCCATGAGCAATTACCTGATGCCGGTTTTCACTGCACTGCTCGGTTGGGTGCTGTTGGGCGAGGGGCTACAGGTTTACCACTGGGTCGGTGGCGGGCTGATCTTCAGCGGCCTGCTACTGGCCGGGCGACGCTAGAGGGGCGGGATATGGGCCACAGTCTTTGCGTGATCCCTGGCGACGGCATCGGCCGTGAAGTGGTGCCGGTTGCGGTCGCGGTGCTGCAGCGCCTGCTGCCTGACCTGACCCTGGTCGAAGCCGAGGCCGGTTGGGAATGCTTTCAGCGCCATGGCGTGGCAGTACCGGATGACACGTTGCAGGCCATGCGTAGCTGCGGTGCCGGCCTGTTTGGTGCGGTGTCGTCACCGAGCCATCAGGTGCCCGGCTACCGCAGCGCCATCCTCACCTTGCGCCAGCAGCTCGGCCTCAACGTCAACCTGCGTCCCGTACGCAGTTGGCCGCAGGTGTCGTCCCAGGCAGGTATCGACTTGCTGATCCTGCGTGAGAACAGTGAAGGCCTCTACAGCGGTCGCGAGCATTGGCAGGAGGAGGGCGTGGCGATTGCCGAGCGGGTGATCAGCCGCACCGCCAGTCAGCGCCTGGCCGAAAGCGCTGCGCGAGTTGCACGACAACGTCAGGCGCGGCGTATCACACTGGTGCACAAGGCCAATGTGCTGCCGCTGACGTGCGGCCTGTTCCGCGACACGTGTCGCGCATACCTCGTGGCACAGGGCTGGGCCGACGTGCTGGATGAGCGCTTGGTGGATGTGGCGGCCCTGCAACTGGTGGCGCAACCTGAAACCTTTGATCTGATCGTCACCAGCAACCTGTTCGGCGACATCCTCTCCGACCTGGCCTGCCACTGGAGTGGCGGCCTGGGCCTGGCTCCCTCGCTCAACTGGGGTAACGGCCTGGCGCTGGCCGAGCCGGTACACGGTAGTGCTCCCGATATTGTCGGCAGCGGCCGCGCCAACCCTCTGGCCGCCATCCTCAGTATCGCTTTGCTGCTGCGTCACCACTGGCAGCGCGAGGATCTGGCCGTGCGGGTGGAAAGCGCAGTGGTGGACTTCCTCCGGGAAGAGTGGCGCGATGATCTTGCGCACAACACTACGCGGGTGGTGGGGGAGGGGGTGTTGGCGCGGGTTGGATGAGTGGGGATGCAGGCAAGGGTTTGTGTTGGCGGCTGGAGGGGGGAGGTCTTTCTGGCTGAATTGCGCCTATTTGCTCAAGCTCGCCATACTGTTTCTTCCAGAGGACGATCACTAGGGCGATTTATGGAAGGCAAGATCCCAGTCCCGACAGGCAATATCTACAAGTTTTACGCGCTATTTTCGCTGCTGATCATCGTCTTCTCGCTAGGCGCGATGCTGTACGTAAATCAGTCGAACAACCGCATGGTGATGAACGCTGTTGTAGAGCTGGAGACCCTGAAACTCGACACTTACCCGTCCTCAGCAGCCAAGGTCAAAATGGCAGTTCTGGAGCGCCAGCTCGAACTCGCAAAGTCTGACAAGCAGCTTTATCTGATTTCACTTAGCGCTCTGCTGGGGCTTGCGCTGTACGTCGGGCTCTATGGCTTTCACAAGTGGCATCGTCATGTGCAGCCATTGATGGATGAGACTGCGCGGGTGCAGCTGGAGATCGCCAGGCTTCAGCTTGAGAAGCTGCGGACAGAGGCTGGCGAGGATCAATAGGCTCGGAGTAGTCCCTTGTAAACTACCCCAGAAAGCACAAAGGCCTACC
>JBBNAI010000437.1:0-5631 GCA_037994305.1 Pseudomonas sp.
TGAACCATGACTCGTGGAAGCAAAGCAGCCTACAGCGCGAAACAGAAGCGCCAGGCACAACACATCGAGGAAAGCTATGAGGCCCGTGGCGTCAGCCAGGAGGAAGCCGAGGCCCGTGCCTGGGCCACGGTGAATAAACAGTCCGGTGGCGGCGAACGCTCTGGCTCCGGTCGGAAGAAACCGGCAGCGGCCAAATCGGCGGCACGTAGCGCCTCGGCCCGCCAGGCGGTAGCCACACGCAAAACCGGCACACGCCCTGACGTTGCCCTGGAGTCGTTGAGCAAGAGCGAGCTGTTGCACAAAGCGCGCACCCTGAACATTGCCGACCGCTCGACAATGCGCAAAGGCGAGCTGGTTTCGGCGATCCAGCAACAATCGGCCTAACAGACGCTCGGTTCACGGGTTACCGGGTGAGCCGAGCATTCACGCCTGCCCGTTCGTTACACCTCCGACGTTAGGGAGCCTGCCATGGCATCCGAGTGGTTGTCGTATATCCCCCTGCCTGAGTTGAAAGCCCTGCTGGCTGCACTCCTCGCCGCGCTGGTACTGGCCCTGGTGGCCAACTGGTTGCTGCTGTTGCTGCTGCGGGTCACCACCTCCTTCACATTCGCCCGTGAACTGCTGCTGCGTGCCAGGGCTCCATTGCGCTTGTTGCTGCCGCTGCTGGGGGTGCAAACCGTCTGGGGCTCCAGCCCGGACGACTTGCTATTCATCAGCCCGGCGCGTCACCTCACCGCGTTGGCGATCATCGCCAACGTGACCTGGCTGGGGTTGCGCGCGGTCGATGCCGTGCAGCAGATCATCCTCCTGCACCACCCGGTCGACGTCAGCGACAACCTGCGGGCCAGGCGCATCCAGACCCAGACCCGAGTGCTGGTACGCACGCTGAGTGTGCTGGTCGCGATCTTCGGCTTCTCCGCCATGCTGATGACCTTTCCATCGGCCCGTCAGTTCGGCAGCAGCCTGCTGGCATCGGCCGGGCTGGCGGGGCTGGCCGTGGGTTTCGCGGCCAAGCCGGTGTTGGGCAACCTGATCGCCGGGTTGCAGATCGCCCTCACCCAGCCCATCCGCCTGGATGATGTGGTGATTGTCGAGAATGAGTGGGGGCGCATCGAAGAAATCACCGGCACCTACGTGGTGGTGCGGATCTGGGATGACCGCCGGTTGATCGTGCCGCTGCAATGGTTCATCGAGAACCCGTTCCAGAACTGGACGCGCACCACCTCGTCGCTGACCGGCGCGGTGGTGCTGTGGGTCGATTACACCCTGCCACTGGAGCCGCTGCGCCGTGAGCTGGAGCGGTTGTGCAAGGAGGTGCCTGCGTTGTGGGATGGCCGCGTCAGCGTGCTGCAGCTGGTCGACAGCGATGAGCGCTGCGTTCAGCTGCGGGTGCTGGCCAGTTCGGTCGACTCGTCGCGCAACTGGGACCTGCGCTGCTATATCCGCGAGAACCTGATCAACTTCATCAACCGCGACTACCCGCACTGCCTGCCGCAACTGCGTGGCGTGCTCAAGCCCAATGTCGAGCAGAACCACCGCGACGAGCTGCCGGCCCAGGGCGAGATCACCGAGCCGGAACACCAACCGCCGGTATGAGCACTCAAACGCTGCGCAGGCGCTCGTAGTAATAAGGCAACTGCAACAGCGCATAACGCGCCGCAGCCGCCCGCACATCGTTGCGCTCGCCCTCGAACTTGACCGTCTCGCTGACCACGCCTTCATGGCCGTCAAGGCTCATGGCACAGGCAAAACACTGCACGCCGGCCATCTCGCCGTCGCCGCCTGCCTGGCCGCAACTGGCCAGCACGATGTTCGCCGCGCTGAGCTTGAGGGCACCGACGGCCATTTCCCGTGCCACTTCCTCACTGGTCAGGCCGTAGGTCTCCACAGTCTGCAGGCTGACCCCCAGACAGGAATGTTTGGCCTGGGACGAACAGGCGACAAAGGCCGACTCCAGCACCGCTCCGCTACCCATCACCTCGGCCACCATGGAGGCCATCAGTCCTGCCGTGCAGGACTCCGCCGTGGTCAATGACAGTTGGTACTTCTCCAGAAAACTCACCACCTGTTCCACGCTTTGCATGGGCTGCGACCTTGTCTGCGACTGGGCTTGTACCTACTCATGGGAAGCCTCTGCGCCGCGCAAAGTTCAAGTCTTGGCGACGACCGGGGCCAGGCAAAAAAAGTCGAAACTTTCTCGGCCGGCTCCCGGTCAGCCAGTTATGTGGGGTTTCGAAGCGTGCTCCCGGAACTTGTGCGGTTTGGCACCGCAGCTGTGCCGCCGTACATCAGCTCACCTTGGGCGGATACAGGTTCTGGCAGCGCTCTCATCCTGATGTCTGTCGAGTGCTCTTGGCGGAGGGCGGGCCCCGTGTGCGGGATGGGTTAGGCAGCCGTTGCCCAGCCAAGGATCTATGCAACCGGAGGATGTTATGGGAAGCGCCGCTATGACTGCTCGGATTGACGATGTGCCCACACCCCCCGTTCGGCAGCAGCCCACGCTGCATGTCGAAAGCCAGCAGGGCCGAAAAAAACGAATCCTCTTCGTCACCTCGGAGATGGCCGACCTGGTCAAGGTCGGCGGTCTCGGCGATGTCTCTGCCGCACTGCCACGGGCCCTGACCGAGCGCCACGATATCCGCGTGCTGATTCCCGGCTATCGCAAGGTGCTGGAAAGTGGCCATGCGATTCGCATCATTGGCGACATCAGCGGTCACGCCGCCCTGCCCCCATGCCGCATCGGCCGCATGGACCTGCCCGACGGCCTGATCATCTATGTGATTCTCTGCCCCGAGTTGTACGACCGCGAAGGCACGCCCTATGGTGACGACCAGGGCCGCGACTGGCCGGACAATCACATCCGCTTCGCGCGCCTGGGCATGGCCGCCGCCGATATCGCTGCCGGCACCGCCTGCATCCGCTGGTGCCCGGAGCTGGTGCATGCCAATGACTGGCCTGCTGGCCTGGCGCCCGCCTACATGGCCTGGCGCGGGCAAACCACGCCGTCGATCTTCACCATTCACAACCTCGCCTACCTGGGTCTGTGCCCTCCTGAGTGCAGCCCGGAACTGGGCCTGCCGGAGGAAGCCTTCAGTCAGGAAAGCATGGAGTTCTACGGCAACCTGTCGTTTCTCAAGGCCGGGCTGTCCCACGCGACCCATATCACCACCGTCAGCCAGACCTATGCCCAGGAAATCACCACGGCAGACTTCGGCCATGGCCTTGAAGGCATGCTCAAGCTCAAGGTCGATGCCGGACAGCTCAGTGGCATCACCAATGGCATCGACGAAAGCTGGGAGCCACGTACCGACCCGCATCTGGTCTGCGGCTTTTCCGCCCGCCACTGGCAGGGCAAACAGGCCAACGCCCGGCATGTCGAGCAGGTGTTCGGCCTCGATGGCGGCCCCGGCCCGCTGTTCGCCGTGGTCTCGCGTCTGGTGCAGCAGAAAGGTATCGACCTGACCCAGCAGGTGGCCGAACGCATCGTCGCCGCGGGCGGACGCATCGCCATCATCGGCCGCGGCGAGCCAGAGCTGGAAGCTGCCGTCAGCGCCCTGGCCAAGCGGCATCCGGGGCGTATCGGGGTACGCATCGGCTTCGACGAAACCAATGCCCGGCGCATGTTTGCCGGCAGCGATTTCCTGCTCATGCCCTCGCGCTACGAGCCCTGCGGGCTGAGCCAGATGTACGCCCAGCGCTTCGCCTCGCTGCCGATCGCCCGGCGTACCGGCGGCCTGGCCGATACCATCGAGGATGGCGTCACCGGCTTCCTGTTCCGTGAAGCCTCCGTGGAGAGCTACCTGGAAGCCGTCGAGCGCGCGCTGAATGTCTACCAGCACCCCGAACTGCTCAATGCCATGCGCTGCAAGGCCATGACCGCACCGCTGTACTGGCGCGAGTCGGTTGAGCCTTACGACGCCCTCTACCAGCACCTGGTGGATGAGCACCTGGCACTCGAGCAGCAAGGCGGGAGCCCGCGCTGATGTCACCTCGGGTGCAGACCCACGGGCCTCAGCCACAGGACGATGGAACCTGCCATTTCGCCCTCTGGGCGCCCGATTGCGAAACGGTGGCGCTCGAGCTGGCCGGCGGCATCCAGCATCCGCTGCAAGCCCAGGACGGGGGCTGGTTTCGCGGCAGTCATGAGTGCCCTGTCGGCAGCGACTACCGCTTCATCATCGACGGCGAGACAGCGGTGCCCGATCCGGCCTCACGGGCACAACCTGGCGATGTGCAGGGTTTCAGCCGGCTGGTCGACCACCGCGCCTACCACTGGCAAACCCCGCAGTGGCGCGGCCGCCCCTGGCACGAGACGGTGCTCTACGAGCTGCACGTAGGCCTGGCCGGTGGTTTCTCCGGTGTGCAGGCACGCCTGCCGGCGCTGAAGGAGCTGGGGATTACCGCCATCGAGCTGATGCCCCTGGCGGAGTTCCCAGGCACGCGCAACTGGGGTTACGACGGCGTGTTGCCGTTCGCGCCGCAGTCCTCCTACGGCACACCGGAGCAGCTCAAGCAGCTGATCGACAGCGCCCATGCGCTGGGGCTGATGGTGTTCGTCGATGTGGTCTACAACCACTTCGGCCCGGCGGGTAACTACCTGGGGCAATACGCCAGCCGCTTCTTTCGCAACGACATCCACACCCCCTGGGGCGCGGCGATCGACTTTCGCCGCCCTGAGGTGCGGGATTTCTTCTGCGAAAACGCACAGATGTGGCTGATCGATTACCGGGTCGATGGCCTGCGCCTGGACGCAGCGCATGCCATCGGTGACACCGAGTTCCTCGTCGAGCTGGCACAACGCGCACGCGCCGCCGTCGAAGCAGACCGACACGTGCACCTGGTGCTGGAGAACGAAGACAACAGCGCCGGCTTGCTGCAACAAGGTTTCGATGCCCAGTGGAACGACGACGGCCACAACGTGCTGCACGCGCTACTGACCGGTGAACACGAAGGCTATTACGCCGACTTCACCGCCGACAGCACCACCAAACTGGCCCGTTGCCTCGCCGAAGGCTTCATCTACCAGGGCCAGCGCGCGCATTTCGGCCGCAACCGGGGCGAGCCGAGCAGCCATCTGCCGCCCACCGCGTTCGTGCTGTTCCTGCAGAACCATGACCAGGTCGGCAACCGCGCCCTGGGCGAGCGCCTGACAACCCTGGCCGATGAACAGGCGCTCAGGGCTGCGACCGCCCTGCTCCTGCTCTGCCCCATGGTGCCCTTGCTGTTCATGGGCGAGGAAGTCGGCAGCCGCCAGCCGTTCCTGTACTTCACCGACCACGCGGATGAACTCGGAGCCCTCATCCGCGAGGGCCGACGCAAGGAGTTCGCCGGGTTTGCCCGGTACGCCGATGAAAGCGCGCGTGAACGCATTCCCGACCCCAATGCCGCCGCCACCTTCGAGGCCTCCCGCTTAACCACGGGCAGCAGCGAGCTCGCGCAGCAAGGAGACTGGCAGGCGCTGTATCGCGCGATGCTGGCGGTGCGCCACGAGTTGATCATTCCACGCCTGCCGGGTGCCCGTGCACTCAAGGCCGAAGTCATCGCCGAAGGCGCGGTATCTGCCGCCTGGCAACTGGGCGATGGCAGCCGGCTGCGCATCGACCTCAACCTCGGTAGCGCCGATGTCTGGAT
>JBBNAI010000438.1:0-4600 GCA_037994305.1 Pseudomonas sp.
GCGGCCTACAAGCAGCTCAAGGCCGAGCTGCAGGCCCACGAGCGGGCCGAGGAGCGGTATTTCTACAGCCCGTTGCTGGCGTACGACAACGGCGTGGATCTATCGCGCCACGCCATCGCCGAGCACCATGAGATGGACGAGATGATCGAGCAGCTCGACGAGCTGGAACGCTCCAGTCCCGCCTGGCTGGCGATGGCCAAGAAACTGGAGGAAAAGGTCTTCCACCATCTCAAGGAAGAAGAGCAGAAGTTCTTCCAGATGGCCGGCAAGCTGCTCAGTGAGAAGCAGAAAGTCGAGCTGGCCAAGCAGTATTTCAGGGACTACGAAAAGGGTTTGGCCGACGCTTGAGAGTTTTCAGGGTTCATCGGGGATGAATTGCGGGTTCCAGGCGGCTTCCCAGAGATGTCCGTCCGGGTCCTGGAAGTAGCCGGCGTAGCCGCCCCAGAAGGTTTCATGCGCGGGTTTGACCAGTACAGCACCGGCCTTCTGTGCCTGGGCCATGACCTGGTCGACCTCGGCCTTGCTGGCGACATTGTGGCCCAGGGTCAGTTCGGTGGCAGCGGGACGCTGCAGGGGCAAGCCGCTGTCATGGGCAATGCTGGCGCGGCGCCAGAGCGCTAGTTTCAGGCCGCTCTGCAGGTCGAAGAAGGCCACGGCACCGTGTTCGAACTCGGCGCCAACAATCCCGTCACTGTGCAGGCCAAGGCCGTCGCGGTAGAAACGCAGGGCACGTTCGAGGTCATCGACCCCCAGGGTGATCATGCTGATACGTGGTTTCATCCACGGGCCTCCAATGAAAGAACCAGGCAAGCCGGAAATAGGGTGGTTCACCGGGGGCCAGTGTGCGGGGCGGGTGCGGAGGAGGGTATAAGAACACGCCTGCGCTAATGCCTGAATTCGACTGGACGGAGCAGAAGCCAGCAGGTCTGGCCATGGGAGTCTGCGTCAGTCGCCACTGTCCGCTTTGCCGCAGGGGAGAAGAGTTGCTCTTCTCCCCTGTTGTTCGGCAGGCGTTTGCAGCGCTCGGGCTACCTCTACCTCTGCGCGGTAGCGGTTGCGCAGTCTGTCGCCTTCGACGTTACTGCGGCACGACGCTGATGGCGAAGGCGGAGGTCATGCGCAGCACCACTTCACGACCGAGGTACTCGGTTTTCATCACGACGTCAGGGCGAACCTTGACGGTGCGTTCGCTGCCGTCAGGGAGTTGCAGGGTGGCGGTGCGCAGCTTGGTGTCCATGGCCTTGATCACTGCGGTGATCTCGACGGTGTCGGCTACCAGCATGCCGGGTTTGCTGCCCAGCGGTGCGGTGGCCAACACGCCGGCGGCACCGTCTGTAGCCGCTTCGCCTGGTTGCCGCAGATAGACGATGCGCTCCAGGGCGACCACCGCGCGAACCCGATCGCCGACCTTGAGCTGCTCGAAGTTGTGCATCTCCGGCGGCGCCAGGAAGGTGCGGCTGTTGCCGTGATCATCCTTGAGGGTAAAGCTGCGTTTGGCCGTGTCGATGGCAGTGACGCTGGCCTGTAGTTCATCCGTTTCGGCTACCGCACCACCGGGCACACCTTCGGCGTAGGCTTCAGTACGGTCATACGCAGTGTTCAGTTCGTCGTTGCTCTGGCAGCCGACGATCAGGGCCGCGGCCAGGGAAAGGGTGAGAATGCGCGTTGTGCTCATGGATAGCTCCTTGCTTCATGGGGTTTGCGGTTCAGTGTTGCGAATTTCGTAGATGGCGTCGTCGGGACGCATGGGGCGGATGTGGATCAGGTAGCTGGGGCCGGGAGAGCCCAGGGACATTTCGCTCAGATTGAAGCGCACGTCGAGCTTCAGGTACTTGATCTCTCCTGGTGCTACGGTGAAGTTCTGCTTGATGTCGCGCGGCTCCCACTTGGCCTGACGGGTCAGGCCGGTGATACGCAGGGTGTGGCGACCGGGCGCCAGCTCGATACGACGATGGGAGTTGAATTGCAGTGTACCGACGCTGTGTTCATCGATAAGCACGTCCGGATAGGACAAGCGCAGGGGCTGCCTACCGGGATTGTCCGCCTCGGGGCGGTACAGATAGACGACGGCCTGGTCTGGATTGATTGGCGGTAGTGCTTCGAAGTAGCCAGGGCCGGCGCAGCCGGTGAGGATGAGCAAGATGAGCGAGAGCACTGGCAGACGACGCATGGATTCCCCTTGTTAAGTGATTGGCCCAGCCCAGCATAGCAGCGCCTTATCGGGTTGCGGGTGGTGGCGTTCCATCGCCAGAACCTGCCTGTAGCACGTGCGCATGATATCGTCGCGCGTTCCGCTTCACCCTCAGGACCACAACGCATGAAATTCATCCACCAGCGCGAGCACCTGAACGAAGACGACATCGTCGTCATCCAGTGCTCGCAGCCCTGCAATATCCGCCTGATGAGCGATGCGAACTTTCGCAGCTTCAAGAATGGCGGGCGGCATGCCTATCACGGCGGGGCGTTCGACAAGTTTCCGGCAAAGATCACTGTACCCAACAGCGGTTTCTGGAACATCACCATCGATACGGTATCTCGCCGGGCGATCAGCGTGACGCGTAAACCGGCGTTGACCCATTCGATCAAGATCATTCGCCGTTCCAGCACGACCCTCAGTTAAACCCCAACGGGTGGCGCTATTCGGCGCTGGTGCGTGGGGATATGTCGCTACCCAGGCGGTACTGGTTTTCGCCGCTGCGCTTGGCTGCGTACATTGCCTGATCGGCGATATGGATAAGCCGGTCCAGGCTCGGTGCGTGATCCGGGAACACCGAGATGCCCAGGCTGGCGCCAATGCGCTGTTGCTGGCTGCCGACACTGAGTGGTGCGGTTAGCGCGGCAAGGATCTTCGCAGCGATGCTCTGGGCTTCCTCTTCCAGGGTTCGCTCCAGCGCCAGCCCTTCGAGAATCACGACGAACTCGTCGCCACCGACCCGCGCCACGCTGTCCGATTCGCGCAGTGCTTCCTTCAGTCGCAGCGCTGTGGTTACCAGCACCTGGTCGCCGGCAACATGACCGTGGATATCGTTGATCGCCTTGAAGCTATTGAGGTCGATGAACACCAGCGCTACGCGTGTTTCGTTGCGCCGGGCGCGCTCCAAGGCCTTGCGCAGACGGTCTTCGAAGACCAGGCGATTGGGCAGGCCGGTCAGGGCGTCGTGGTGGGCCAACTGGTGCATCTGGCTGGCCCAGGCCTTTTCCTCGGTGATGTCGCGTACCACCCCCATCATCTTCACTGGCGTGCCTTGCGCATCCTTGATCACGTTGCCGGTCTCGCGCAGCCAGTGCAGGCTGCCGTCCGGCCAGATCACCCGGTATTCCTCGTCGTGGTTCTCGCCGGTCTCGATGCAGCGCAGTTCACCCTCGCGCACTTGCTCGCGGTCATCCGGGTGGACACTGGCGACGAACAGCTCGTAGCTGGGCGTTACCGTACCAACGGCGTGACCGAACATGGCGTAGATGGCTTCCGACCAATACAGGCGGTTGGTGTCGATATCCCAGTCCCAGGTACCGATCCGGGCGAAGTACTGGCTGCACTTGAAGCGCTCGGCATCTTCCTGGGAACGGCTGGGTTCGCCCACTGGCTGGATCAGGACGATGGCATCGCCGTTGCTGGCTGGCGCGAGGCGGGTGATGTCGAGTGAGACCCGGCTGCCATCGGCAGCAACGGCCTGCAGCTGTTGCTGCGATTTGAGCGGGTCCAGTTCGGGTAGGCAGTCCGCCAGTGGCAAGCCCGGCAGTTCCGCCTCTGTCCGGCCCAGTAGCCGGGCTGCAGCGGGATTGGACTGGCGAATGTGGCCGTCCTGGCTGACCTTAAGCACGCCGTCCGTGAGCTTGTCGATCAGCGACCGGTACTCGATCAGTTCCTGCTGCACGCGTCTGGCTCGACGGGTCAGCAGGAACAGAATCAGTGCGGCGGCAAGGGCCAGGGCGATCACGATCATTGAGTTCTGCGCTGAAGGGCTGCTGAGCGGAGGTGGCCATTATGCCAGTGCCGCCGGTGCGAGTGCGCGTGAGTTGCCCGCGCCGCCAGGAGGCCTCAGCCAGCAGTGATAAAGATGATGATCGGCCCCCATACGGCCAGCAGCACATTGGAGATTGCGTAGCACACGGTGAAGCCGATCACCGGTGTGTTGCTGCCGGATTCATCGATGACCTTGTTCATCGACGCCGCTTCGGCTTGCGCGCCGGCACCCAACCCGGCAGTAAAGCCGGCATCGAAGTGGAAAATCGCGTTCATCAGCAGGATCGAGCCCAGCGCCGTGCCGCATAGCACTACCGAGAGGATCACCAGTTTTAGCGTGCCGCGGTTGAGGCTGCCGAAGAACTCCGGGCCACTCTTGAAACCGACCGCGTAGATGGACAGTACAAAGAACACCGATTTGAGAATGGGCGGGACTTCCAGGCCTATCTGGCCAATCAGCAAGGCGGCGGCGACCGAGCCAAGGTGGAAGCTGCCGATACGGATCCGGTCGATCAGTACCCCAGGGATATCGCCAGGAAAACTGCAATTTCCGGGGCGGCATGCAGTGCGTGAAGAACGAAATCGAGCATCCGGTGGAACGCCCTGTCTGCTGGTCGTGTGCTCAGTGGGTCGCTG
>JBBNAI010000439.1:0-4539 GCA_037994305.1 Pseudomonas sp.
TGGAGATCGAGTCCGGCAGCAACGACCCGATGGCCGTGTTCCTCACCGTGACCCTGATCGACATGCTCGCCAAGGGCCAGAGCGAGGTCAGCCTGAGCTTCCTCGGCCACCTGCTCAGCGAGTTCGGCATCGGTGCCCTGCTCGGCCTCGGCGGCGGCTGGCTGCTGCTGCAACTGATCAACCGCATCAGCCTGCCCAATGGCCTGTATCCCCTGCTGGTGGTCAGCGGCGGCCTGATGGTGTTCGCCCTGACCAACGTCCTGCACGGCAGCGGCATCCTCGCCGTGTACCTGTGCGGCCTGGTGCTGGGCAACCGGCCGATCCGCTCGCGCCACAGCATCCTGCACATGCTCGACGGCATGGCCTGGCTGGCGCAGATCGGCATGTTCCTGGTACTCGGCCTGCTGGTCACCCCACACGACCTGCTGCCGATCGCCATTCCGGCACTGGGCTTGGCGCTGTGGATGATCCTCTTCGCCCGCCCGCTGTCGGTGCTGATCGGCCTGTACCCGTTCCGCGCCTTCCACGACCGCGAGAAGGCCTTTATCGCCTGGGTCGGCCTGCGCGGTGCGGTGCCGATCATTCTCGCCGTGTTCCCGATGATGGCCGGCCTGGAGCACGCCCAGCTGTACTTCAACCTGGCCTTCTTCATCGTCCTGGTCTCGCTGTTGCTGCAGGGCGCCAGCCTGCCGTGGGCGGCCAAGCTGCTGCGCGTCACCGTACCGCCGGAGCCGGCACCGATTTCCCGCGCCGGCCTGGAAGTGCACCCGACCAGCGAGTGGGAAATGTTCATCTACCGCCTCGGCCCGGAGAAGTGGTGCATCGGTGCGCCGCTGCGCGAGCTGAAGATGCCCGAAGGCACCCGTGTCGCCGCCCTGTTCCGTGGCGCCGAGCTGCTCCACCCGTCCGGTAGTACGACCCTGGAGGCCGCTGACATCCTCTGCGTGATCGGCCACGAACATGACCTGCCCGGCCTCGGCAAGCTGTTCAGCCAGGCCCCGCAGCGCAGCGCAGACCTGCGTTTCTTCGGCGATTTCGTGCTGGAAGGCGATGCCCAGCTCAGTGCGGTGGCGGCACTCTACGGCCTCAAGCTGGAAGGTGCCGAAGGCCAGCTGCACCTGGGCCGCTTCATCGCCCACCAGATCGGCGGCCAGCCGATCGTCGGCGACCAGGTGGAGTGGAACGGCCTGACCTGGACCGTCGCAGTGATGGACGGCAACAAGGTGCGCAAGGTTGGCGTGCGCTTCCCCGAAGGCCAGGCCAAGCCCGGCCTGTTCCTCTAATCACGCCATTTCCCGCCATCGCGCCCGCAACTCGGGCGCGATGGCAATGTCCTACACGCGAAGCGCCAGCCGCGTCACCCCACGGACATGCGGCCGTGGCATATCATTAGCCGCATTATTTCCACGAGCCGTCGATCCCGACCATGCCTCTCCTGCGCCCCCTGCTGATTGCTGCCCTCCTCGGTCTGAGCCTATCCACCGCACCGCTGTACGCTGTCGAAGCGCCGGAGGCCAAAACCATCCAGGCCAGCCTCGACAACCTGGCCGAACGCAAACTGCCCGAGGCCGAACAGAACGCCCTGAAGCAGAAGTTCGAGCAGACCCTCGACTTTCTCGCCAAACGTGACGACAGCGAACAGCGCCTGAGCGAACTCAAGGTCCAGCTGCGCGATGCACCGCGCCTGATCAGCGACGCGCAACGCGACCTCGAGCGCCTGAACGCCGCGCCGACCACCAACCTCACCGAGCGCTATGGCAAGTCCACGGTGGAACAGCTGGAAAGCATGCTCAGCGAGCGCAGCACCCAGCTCAGCACCTGGCAGCAGCAGCTGACCGACGCCAACAGCCTGATCATCACCGCGCAGACCCGCCCGGAACGCGCCCAGGCCGAGATCAGCAGCAACCAGACGCGGATCATGCAGATCAACAATCTGCTCAAGGTCGGCAAGGAAGCCGGCAAACCCTTCGGCCCCGAGCACCGTGACCTGCTCAGCGCCGAGGCCGCCGCACTGCAGGCGCAGAGCGAACTGCGCCGCCAGGAGCTGGCCGGCAACAACCTGTTGCAGGACCTCGGCAACAGCCGCCATGACCTGCTCAGCGAGCGCGTACGCCGCCTGGAACAGGAAAACCTGGCCCTGCAGACGCTGATCAACGAGAAGCGCCGTGCGCAATCCGAGCAGACCGTCGCCGAGCTGTCCCGCGAAGCCGAGAAGGCCGACCCGGACAGCCTGCTGGCCAAGGAAAACCAGGCCAACCTGAAACTCTCCGACTACCTGCTGGGCACCACCGAGCACCTCAACGAGCTGACCCGCAAGAACCTCGAAACCAAGCAGCAGCTGGATAACGTCAACCAGAGCACCCAGGCTCTCAGCGAGCAGATCGAAGTACTGCAGGGCAGCCTGCTACTGGCCAAGATCCTTTACCAGCAGAAGCAGGCGCTGCCGAAGATCAGCGTCGACGCCAACCTCGCCGACACCATTGCCGACATCCGCCTGTACCAGTTCGAGATCAACCAGCAACGCGACCAGCTGAAGAATCCCGAGCTGTACATCGAGCAGATCCTGGCCAAGCTGCCTCCCGACAAGATCACCGACACCTTGCGCAAGGACCTGGCCAGCCTGGTCGACACCCGCAAGGAGCTGCTGGAGCGCCTCAACCGCGAGATGAGCGCCGCGCTCAACGAATCGATCACCCTGCAGCTCAACCAGAAGCAGCTCCAGACTACCGCTGCCAGCCTGCGTGCCACGCTGGAAGAGCAGATGTTCTGGATTCCCAGCAACAAGCCGCTGGATTTCGCCTGGCTGCACCAGGCGCCGAACTTCCTCAAGGCGCAGCTGGACGCCGTGCAATGGGGCTCGGCCGTGCGCGAGCTGGGTGAAGGCCTGGTCGACCGCCCCTGGGTATTCATCCCCCTGCTGCTGCTGATCGGCGCCCTGCTGTGGCGACGCAGCTGGCTGTACAGCAAGCTCGGCGCGCTGCACGAAGACATCGGCCACTACAAGTTCGACAGCCAGCTGCACACCCCGCTGGCCTTGCTGATCAACGTGCTGCTGGCGCTGCCGGTGACCCTGTTCCTCGCCCTCGGCGGCCTGGCCCTGATGCTCGATGCACGCGGACAGAACACCAACCTGGGCATGGCTCTGCTGCAGATGGCGCAGACCTGGCTGGTGTTCTACACCCTCTACCGCATCCTCTCGCCGGGTGGCGTGGGCGAGCTGCACTTCCGCTGGCCGCGCCCGCAAGTGGCCTTCCTCAGCACCCAGGTTCGTCGCCTCGGCGTGGTAGTGATGGCTCTGGTCGCCGTGGTCACCATCGCCGAGCATCAACCGGCCGCCCTGGCCGAAGACGTGATCGGCGTGGCGGTGGTGCTGACCTGCTTTGCCCTGATGACCTGGCTGCTGAGCAAGCTGCTGCTGTCCGGGCCGATGCGCGAGCACACCTCGCCCTTTCGCATGCTGATCGGCGTGGCCTTCACCATCCTGCCCATCGCCTTGTTCATCGCCGTGGGCTTTGGTTACTACTACACCGCCTTGAAGCTCACCGATCGCCTGATCGACACCCTCTACCTGCTGATCTTCTGGCTGCTGCTGGAGGCCGCCTTCGAGCGCGGCCTGGGTGTTGCCGCGCGGCGCCTGGCCTATCAGCGCGCCCTGGCCAAGCGCCAGGCGCAACCCAAGGAAGGTCCGGAAGGTAGCGATAGCGTGGTCGAGGAACCGACCCTGGACATCGACCAGGTCAACCAGCAATCCCTGCGCCTGATCCGCCTGGCCCTGCTCAGCGGCTTCATCATCTGCCTGTACTGGGTCTGGGCCGACCTGCTCAGCGTGGTCACCTACCTGGACAACATCACCCTCTACCAATACAGCAGCGGCACCGGCGACGCCGCGACCATGGTGCCGCTGAGCCTGCTCGACCTGCTCGGCGGGCTGGTGATCATCGCCATCACCGTAGCCCTGGCCAGCAACCTGCCCGGCCTGCTCGAAGTGCTGGTGCTGTCGCGCCTGTCGCTGGCCCAGGGCAGCGCCTACGCCACCACCACCCTGCTGTCCTACGCCATCAGCGGCATCGGCTTCGTCATGACCCTGTCGGTGCTCGGTGTCAGCTGGGACAAACTGCAGTGGCTGGTGGCCGCGTTGTCGGTGGGCATCGGCTTCGGCATGCAGGAGATCTTCGCCAACTTCATCTCCGGCCTGATCATCCTGTTCGAACGCCCGGCACGTATCGGCGACGTGGTGACCATCGGCAACCTGTCCGGCACGGTGAGCAAGATCCGCATCCGCGCGACCACCATCACCGACTTCGACCGCAAGGAAATCATCGTCCCGAACAAGACCTTCGTCACCGACCAGCTGATCAACTGGTCGCTCAACGACACGGTCACTCGGGTCATCATCAAGATTGGCGTGGCCTACGAGACCGACCTGGCGCTGGCGCGCAAACTGATGCTGCAGGCTGCCAACGAAAACTCGCGGGTGCTGCGCGACCCCGAACCACTGCTGTATTTCCTGACCATCAGCGCCAGCACCTTCGACTACGA
>JBBNAI010000440.1:0-12071 GCA_037994305.1 Pseudomonas sp.
GGTGGCCAGGGCACCGGCAAGCCGGATGCCTACCTCTACCCGATCCCCGGTCCGGACGTGAACACCTACATGAAGGACCATGCCTGGGGCTGGCAACACCCGCTGTGGCGTGACGGCAGCGTGGCCTACACCAGCGCAGCGTTCGAGCGCGACTTGCTGAGCTACGGCAGCGCCAGCGCGGACATCTGGCTGTCGACCTTCCTGGCGCCGGATACCGACATCCAGGTCACCATCACCGAGGTGCGTCCGGACGACCAGGAAGTCTTCGTCCAGCGCGGCTGGCTGCGCATGTCCAACCGCAAGCTGAACGAGCAGACCTCCACCGAGGTGCGCCCGCAGCAGCTCAACGACCCGGACGGCATCCAGCCGATGCTGCCCAACGTACCGGCCCTGGGCCGGGTGGAAATCCCGCCGTTCTCGCACCCGTTCCGCAAGGGCTCGAAGCTGCGCATCTGGATCGACGCGCCGTCGAACACCGGCGGCTACGGCTTCGCCTACTACTCGCTGCAGAGCCGCAACAGCGTGTTCCACGACGCCCAGCACCCCTCGCGCCTGGTACTCGGCGAGCTGACGGGCGTGTCCATACCGGAGGCCATGCCGGCGTGCGGCACCGTGCTGAAGCAGCCATGCCGTTTCAACCCGCTGTCGGCGTTCAGCCGCCCGCTCTGATGCGCTAACGACACAACCATCCGCGCCCGGCGCGGGTGGCTCCTTAGTCAATAATTGAGACCACACCCATGAAAGCACTGAACACCCGCCGCAACACCCTGCGCCTGCTCGCAGGCCTGGCAATGGCCGCACTCTGGCTGCCACAGGTCCAGGCCGCCGAGCTGAAGGAAATAATCCCCAACCGCCTGAGCAACGAGCTGGTCATGCAGATCAACGTCAAGCTCGGCCCACCCGAGGAGATGGGCAAGGGCCCGGACGGCACGCGCACCAACTACCCGATCATCGGCGGCACCTTCACCGGTAAGGGCATGAAGGGCACCGTGGTACCGGGCGGCGCAGACATGTCGGTGGCCCGCGAGGACGGCGTGACCCTGATCAACGCGCTGTACCGCCTGAAAACCGACGACGGCCAGATCATCATCATCGACAACGCCGGCATCTGGCGCTTCAACGAGTCGGGTCTGGCCAAGAAAGCCAAGGGCCTGGAGCTGCGGGAGATGAAGGAAAGCGACTTCTACTGCCGCACCACGCCCAAGTTCAAGACCCAGCCGGGTAGCCATGCCTGGCTCAACGACTACGTCTTCAACGGCACCATCGACGGTATCAGCGAGCATGAAGTGCTGATCAGCGTTTACCAGATCGGCGGCGAGTAATGCTGCCAGGGCGCACGCGTTTCGCTCCTTGGCGTGCGCCCGCATTTCCCCTACACCCAGCGTCTCCGGGCACCTGCCCCGAGATGCTGCCCACCCTAGAAACGCGTCCCCGACTCAAGCCGTACCGATTCACATCGCCATCGAACGGCGCCTATGGCTGACTCTGCTGACTGCCCCGACCACCATCGCCCCGCTGATGAGCCTGGTGCTGCTGCAGACCCAGTACGGCCCTTATGGCTCCAAGGTCTACCAAATCCAGACAGCCGTGGAGAACACCTCGGGCATCCTCAGCCGACTCAAGTTCTGAGCGCTCCACTTCTCGCCCCTGCATAAGCTGGCGTTCGCCGTAGGTGACGTGCGTGGCTGTTTCTGCCCGAGGCTGTGTAAAAACGTTTTCAAGGTCAGCAAAGATCAAAAGTCGGGCTGAAAAATGCGTTTCTACGCAAAATCCATATCTGCTGACCTACCAATAAATTTCAGATTTTGCGTAGACGCGCGCACTTCAATTTTGGCTCAGCGTTTTTACACACTCTGGCCCGATAGCTGTCGACCACAAGCGCCCGCTTCAGGCCAGAGACGGGCGCTTCTTTTTCTTCTGAACCAACCTGGCTGGTTTTCACACCGCGCCAAGCCCCAGTACGCATCATTTTTCGAGCGGTACTTTGCCCGCCTATTTTCCCAGGAGCCGAGATGCTTGCCGTGTCAGCGCTTTCGAGATAATGTTACGGTATAACATCATGAGGTGATACATGAAACCTGGCATCCACCCCCATTACCGCCCCGTTCTCTTCCACGACACATCAGCAAATGCGTTTTTCCTGATTGGCTCTACCGCCGAAACCACCAGGACGCATGTCCATGAAGATGGCAACACCTACCCCTACATAGCTCTGGACGTATCCAGCGCCTCCCATCCGGTCTACACCGGTCAACAACGGCAAACCAAAACCGAAGGTCGCATCTCCGGCTTTCAGAAGCGCTTTGCAGGTTTTGCGACGCCAAGCTCGAAGCGTTAGCCCGCGGCGTCATGCCTATCGCTGATACGCCTACGCCCCCAGGCGTATCGGCATAGGCAACCCTGCTCCGAGGGGCAGCCGCTGCGCCCGATGAGCACCCACACCCCCAAGCAATTTCCAGATGCGCAGTAGCAAATCTGCGCACCTGCCTGCCGGTGCGAACGGTATCCGCACCCCAGTTTTGTTGATTCACCTACCCACTAGAACTAGCCAACACGAGGTCAACATGAGCCGCCAGCCAATTTCCTGGGCAATTGCGCTTGCCCTGGCGCCCAACACATCGCTATTCGCTGCCGAAAGAGAAGAGCCCGTTCAGCTAGGTTCTTCAGTCGTCAGTGCCAGCGCGCTCAACAGCAAGATCAATGAGATGGCCAGCCCCGCTGAAGTCCTGCAAGGGGAAGAACTGGTCATGCGTCGCGAGTCGACTCTGGGGGAAACACTCAACGGCTTGCCGGGTGTCCACTCCAGCAGCTTTGGTGCCGGAGCTAGTCGCCCGGTAATTCGCGGATTGGATGGCGCCCGCGTGAAAGTACTCAGCGACGGTGTTGACGTGCTCGATGCATCGACAATCAGTCCCGACCATGCGGTAACCAGTGAGCCCCTGCTAGCCGAACGCATCGAGGTGCTGAAGGGCCCCGCGACCCTGTTGTATGGCGGTGGCGCCATCGGCGGCGTGGTCAACGTCATCGACAAGAAAGTCCCTACCTACGTGCCAGAGAAAGGCTACGAGGGCGAGCTTGAACTACGTGCCAACAGTGTTGCTAACCAGGGCGCTGGCATCTTTGGCATCACGGCCGGCAGCGGCAATTTTGCAGTCCGCGCCGAGGGTACCAAGCGCCAAGATGATGAGTATGAAATCCCTGGCTCGCCGGGCAAACAGGCTGGTTCCTTCAATAACACGGACAGCTACACCTTAGGTGCAAGCTTCATTGGTGAGCGCGGTTTCCTGGGGGCAGCCTATGGCGAGCAGAACCTGAGCTACGGACTGCTCGCCCATGAGCATGCCGACTGCCATACCCATGGCGTACGGGATTGGCATTGCAGCGGAGAGGATGACGAGCACGACGAAGATCATGAGCACGAGCACGAGCACGAGCACGACCATGAGGCCGTGCCGTATATCAAGATGAAGCAGAAGCGCTGGGATCTGCGTGGCGAACTGAATGA
The DNA here is from genome assembly GCA_037994305.1 of Pseudomonas sp. Lineage (GTDB taxonomy): Bacteria > Pseudomonadota > Gammaproteobacteria > Pseudomonadales > Pseudomonadaceae > Aquipseudomonas. The sequence goes on from JBBNAI010000440.1 coordinate 3,506, forward strand.
CCCACTAGCCGGCTTCGAACTGGCGAAACTACGTGTGGGCCACAGTGATTACACCCACGATGAGATCGAAGGCGGTGAAGCGGCTACCACCTTCAACAACGATGCGACCGATGCTCGCCTCGAATTGACCCACGCACCCGTTTTCGGCTGGCGTGGTGTCGTGGGTGCGCAAACCCTGCGACGTGACTTCGAGACACTGGGAGAAGAGGCCTATGTACCTCCAACCCTGACACGCAACCATGCTTTGTTCCTGCTCGAGGAATACAGCGTCAGTGATTGGCGCTATGAACTTGGCCTGCGCCACGAGTGGCAGGATATCGACGCCGAAGGTGCACAGAACACAAGCCACAGCGGTACATCGGCATCCGCAGGGGCCGTGTGGACATTCGCACCAGAATACTCCCTGGGTTTCTCCCTCTCGCGCTCGCAACGCCTACCCACTGCCGAAGAGCTGTATGCCAATGGCCCTCATGCCGCCACACGCACAGTCGAGCTGGGTGATGTCGACCTGGACGAGGAAACCTCACACAACGCCGAGCTGACCCTACGCAAGTTCGCAGGTCGCACAACATTTACCTTCGGTCTTTTCCGCAACCAGGTAAGCGACTTCATCTATGCCGCAGATACCGGACACGACGTCGGTGGCGGTTATCGTGAAATCGAGTACCGCCAGCAGGACGCCGTTCTGACTGGTGCCGAAGGGTCCGTGACCTACGCCCTCACCGGCACGACGGACGTCACGTTGTTCGGTGATCACGTCAGAGGAAAGCTGGACGGCGACGGAGACCTGCCACGCATCCCGGCTGATCGCCTGGGGGTTCGACTGAATCAGGCATTCAATCAGTCCGTCAGTGGCGAGTTGGAGTTCTATCGCCTGCAACGCCAGGACGAGATCGCCGCCTATGAAACCGAGACTGCTGGCTACAACATGCTTGGGGCTGGGTTGAGCTATCGCGGTTCTATGACGGCGACGGACTACCAGCTCTTCATCAAGGGCAACAACCTGCTTGATGAGCGCGGCCGCAATCACAGCTCCTTCATCAAAGATGATGTGCTGCTGCCAGGGCGCAATCTGACGGTAGGAGTCCGCTTGGCGTTCTAGCGTCCCAGCCTGAGTCCCGCAGCGGGACTCAGGCTTTCCCCCGCGCTTACAGACGTGATCTGCGATTGCCTGTATCCGGCCGGAAGTGGACGGCGTAAAGGTCAAGGAAATACGCGATCAAATAGTACTGGCGGCTGCAATACCTACTGCGAGCTGACAGCTCAGTCGTTCAGTGCCTCTGGTCTCTTGGGGCAAGCAGTTCGCGGATCCACCGAACCTGTTGTGTAACCTCTTGCACCTTCTCCTCGGGCACCACCTGCTGCGCTCGGGCGAAGTGGGTCAAGGTCTGCTGCTTCAGACGCAACAGCCGCTGCCACTTGGCCAGAAATACCGAGCTGCGCTCCTGCAACTGCAGTGGGCCGAAGTACAACTCTTCGGCGGTGTATGTCACTGGCCCGCTGCGCTCGGCCACGATGATTTCGTAGTAGAAGCGGTTTTCCCGCAGCACTTCCTCGCGGATGATCCGGTAGTCATTTTCCATCAGCCATTGGCGCAAGGGCTGCTCTCCGCCATTGGGCTGCAGGATCAGGCGTTCCTTGCCACTCAGGCGCGCCTTGTCGCCATCGAGAATATCGCGGATCGTCTCGCCGCCCATTCCGCAGAGACTGATCGCCGTGATCCCGTCTTGCGGCTCGATCGCCGCCAGTCCATTGGCTAGGCGTACGGTGATGCGCTGGCCCAGGTCATGCTCGCGCACGATGCGCTCGACCGAGTGAAACGGCGTCAGCGCTACCTCGCCGGCCACCGCCGCAGCGATAACACCACGGCTCATCAGTGCGACGAGGAGGTAGCCGTGATCCGTGCCGATATCGGCCAAGCGCGCACCTTCCGGCACATACGCAGCCACGCGTTCCAGGCGCATGGATAATCTTTGTTCGTTCAACTACAACCCCTTTTCACCCCGGACGTCCGGCACGGAGTCGGCGCGAGATTTTGTCGAGCAACCCCGTGCATGGCAAATGCCTGCGACCAGTAGCCTGGCTCGACCTGCCCCCCATGGCTCCGGCCATCCCCCGCTCATGGGTTGTTTCTGAGCGAAAGCGAACGTTTAACGCAGGGAAAATAAATCTTCCCCCTGTAGCCGACGAACCCAGCCAAGACTGAATACAATGTGCTCTCGATTATCCCGCGCCATGAATATGGCTGCGCCGGACAGGAACTCGCCTCCATGGCCTCTCCAAATAAACAGCAAAAACGCGCCCAGCGGGCCAAAACCAAGGCCAAGCAGAACCGTTCGGGCAAGTCCAAAGCCAATAATGTCGTACATCCAGTGCTGGCCAATCCGCTGATCGACGAGCCGTTCGATGATGTCGAAATCGACCTGAGTACCTTCGACTTCAAAGACATCGAAGAAAACGGTTTCGACCCGGCCCACTTCGATGACCTGTTCCAGGCAATGAAAGTCGGCGAAGGCATCAGTCTGCTAGCGATGTGCGTGGTGTTCCTGCAATACCCGGTGCTGGAGCTGGTGGTCGCTGAGGAGGCAGAAGATGCGGCGACCGACTTCATGATGGGCCTGCTGATCACCTATCGCGGTATTTTCCACGATGAAGACGAAGACACAGCAGTGGAATGGGTCGGCGGTGATGCCTTCCAGAATGCCTACAACGAAGCGTCGATGATCCTGCAGAAGAAGAACGCTCGCGGCATCCCAGGCTCGCGCGTTTAAAAGAGGGAAAGGGAGAAATTTGGGGAAGGCCACGATTCAGCAAACGGCAGCCTGAATCGTCCCAGGGGTTATTGCTCTCAGGGCCTTGATCCTCTCAGCAGACGGCTACCGCAGCGGTCGCGTAGCCCCTGCTTCCGACCAGGAGCGGCCACTCAAGGGCGTCTGCGATCCAAGGACGATGCACATGGAGCCTGCCAAGACGGCAACCTAGAGCCCTTTCCCCGCCCTGTTTTTAAAACGGTCACTACTGCCTCAAAGCTGCCGGTGGTAACCGGCAGAAATCGGCCACAGCTAGCCAGTCAGATGTGGCTAGCCCATCGGCTGTAGCTCAATACATTTAGCAGGCCTGCGGAAGTTCCCCCTGAAGCAGGCGTTGGTTGATATCCCTGATGACGTCGGGCAGTTCGGCAATGGTGTCTATCAAGTAGTGCGGGCGGCTGCTGGCAAACATCTCGGCAATGCGGGCGCGCTCGGCAACCAACCGGGCCTCAGGCAGCGCCCTGTATTGCTCATATGTAAGGCCCAGGGCGTTGCCGGAACAGGTCAGCGCCACCGTCCACATCCCGGCGCTACGCCCTTCGAGAATCCCCGGCCAGGTGTCGTCGACCTTTACGCAGGCGGCCACATCGTCGATGCCCAGGGCAATCACGTTGGCCAGGGCTTGCGCCGGATAGGGGCGGCCATTGGGCACCTCATCGGTGGCCACCACGTGATCGGCGACATAGCCATTCTGTTTGGCCAACTCCACCACTTTGGCCATGACCACCGCCGGATAGCCGGAGCAGGAACCGATTTTCAGACCCTGCTCGCGCAAGGCGCTGATGGCTTCCAGCGCGCCTGGAATCAGTGCCGAGTGCACGGCAATCTTTTCAATCTGCAGCGGCATAAAGCGGTTGTAGATGGCGGTGACATCGTCGTCACTCGGGCGCTTGCCCAACGCGCGGACAAACCGCTCGGCAATCTCCGGCTGGTCACACAGGGTGCGGATATGGTCCCACTTGCCCATGCCCATCGGGCCGCGAGCCTCTGCCAGAGAAACCTCGACGCCGAACTCGGCAAAGGCTTCGACAAAGATCTGCGTCGGCGCGAACGAGCCGAAGTCGACCACGGTGCCGGCCCAGTCGAGGATCGCGGCTTTCAGTTGGCGGGGGGCTTGGTAGTGCATGGCATAACTCCGGTAAGGGAAAAGAGGTACGGCTAGCGCAAGGCCGCCGAGCCGATAAAGTTCTGCCCGCGCGCGCCCTTGATGGCGTCGTGCAGCAGGGCATTGGCTTGTTCGGCGCTGACGCCGTAGTCGGCGAATTCAGTCTTCACCGCCAGGCTGTGGAGAAACCCGCGCAGACGGGCCTGGGCCTGGTTCAGGTCGCTGCCAAATACCCGCTGCAAGGTGCGGTCACGCTCGGCGTCCTGGCCCCAGGCCAGGCCCAGCACCAGCGGTAAGGTGAAGGAGCAGGCAATGCCGTGGGGCAGGCCGTGGCGCAAGGTCATTTCGTAGGAAATCGAATGCGCCAGCGCGGTCTTGGTATTGGAAAAAGCCATGCCGGCCTTCAGCGCCGCCAGCGCCATACGGGAACGTAGCTCCTGGCTGCCCAGGTCGGCACCCAGCTTGGGCAGGCAGTCGAGAATGTCCTCAATGGCGGACACGGCGAAGGTGTCGGAGAGCGGATTGGCGTTGTGGTTCCAGATCGCTTCCAGGGCGTGGGACAACGCATCCAGCCCGGTGGACACGGTCACGCTGGCCGGCACCGTCACCATCAGCTCCGGGTCGATCAGCGCCACGCTGGGCCAGGTGCAGTCCAGGTGCAGGGAGTATTTTTTCTGCTGTTCGCTGTCCCAGATCGTCGCCCAGGGCGTGACTTCGCTGCCTGTTCCGGCGGTGGTGGGCGCGGCGATCAAGCGCTTGCAGCGTGCGGGTACAAAGGGTTTTCCGCTGGCCAGCAAGGCCAACAGTTCGTCGAAGCGCCCACCCTCGGCACCGACGATCAGCGCCTTGGCGGTGTCGATGGCACTGCCGCCGCCAACCGCGATCACCGTGTCGCAGTGGCCGGCCTGCTGCCAGAAGCGCTCGTAGGTGTAGCGCAGTTGTGCCACGTCGGGGTTGGGCTGCACGTCTTCGATCACGTACTGCAAGCGTTCACCGAGCAGGTGCTGAATGCGCTCGAGCAAACCCAAAGCCCGGGCTTCGGGAAAGATCACCAACGCGACAGTTTGCTGGTCGGTCAGGCTGCTGAGCAGCTCCAGGCTGCCCCAGCCAAAGCGGGTGTCGACCGGGTTGTGAAAGCGGGAAATCATGGCAACTCCTGAAACGTGGGCGAGCACCGCCCTGCCCGACCGGCGCCGGGCGAAAGTGGCAAGGGATCAGTGGCTGGCGCCGCGCTGAATGGCGTTACGCAGGCGGCTGGAAACGGTGTCGGCGAGCACCACCATGACGGTGATGACGATGATGCAGGTGGCGGTTTCCGTGTACTTGAACAGTTTGAGGCTGCTCACCAGTTCAAAGCCCAGGCCACCGGCCCCGACCATGCCCAGCACCGTGGCCGAACGCAGGTTCACTTCGAAGCGGTACAGCACCACGGCGATCCAGGCAGTGATCACCTGCGGCAGCACGCCGAACACGATCACCTGCAACGGCCGTGCTCCGGTGGCCTGCAGGGCTTCGATGGGGCCCTGGTCGATTTCCTCGATGCTTTCGGCGAAGAACTTGCCGAGCATCCCCAGGCCATGCAACGCCAACGCCAACACACCAGGGAACGGCCCCAGGCCCACGGCGGAGACAAAAATCAGCGCCAGGATCAGCTCATTGATGCTGCGGGTGATGTTCAGAAACTGCCGGGTGCCGTGGTACAGCAATGGGTTGCGGCACAGGTTGCGCGCCGCCAGAAACGACAGCGGAACCGCTAGAATCACCCCGAGCAAGGTGCCCCACAGGGCAATCTGCAGGGTTTCCAGCGCCGGCTGCCACAGGCGCGGCAGAATGCTGAAATCCGGCGGCATGGTGCGGCCGAGAAAATCGCCGATCTGCGGCAGGCCAGCGGCCAGTTCACCGATGCTCAACTGCGCGCCTTGGGCGCTCCAATGCAGCACCATCACCACGACCAGCACCAACGCCGCACTGCCCAACCAGCCACGGGCGTTCTGTGGCGTGTCGACGGTCCAGAGGTATTTACGCGCCTGCATGGCGTCACTCCTGTTAGTTGGCATAACGCACCTGCAAGCCAGCCGTTAGCGGCTCGCCCTCCGCCTCGGGCTCCTGGCCCGGATAGATACGCTGCAGCACGTCGTCGGTCAGCCCATCCGGGCCACCGTCGTAGACCATGCGGCCGTGGGCCAGGCCAACGATGCGGTCACCAAATTCGCGGGCGTAATCCACCTGGTGCAGGTTGCACACCACGGTGATGCCCAGTTCGCGGGTGGCGTCGCGCAGGTATTGCAGCACCAGGCGCGAGGTTTTCGGGTCGAGGCTGGCCACCGGTTCGTCGGCCAGAATCACCTTCGGCCGCTGGGCCAGGGCGCGGGCAATGCCCACGCGCTGCATCTGCCCGCCCGACAATGAATCGGTGCGCTGCTGGGCTTTATGCGCCAGCTCCACTCGCTGCAAACACTCCATCGCCAGGTCGATATCTTCACGGCGAAACAGTTGCAGCACCGAGGCCAGGGTGCTGACCGCGCCGAGGCGGCCGGTCAACACGTTCTTCAACACCGACAAGCGCGGCACCACGTTGTGGTGCTGGAAAATCATCGCCACTTGTTGGCGCAGGGCGCGGGTGTCGCGGCAAGCGATGGCATCCATGCCGGCGACCGTCAACGTGCCGGCATCGGCCTGCACCAGGCGGTTCATGCAACGCAACAGGGTGGATTTACCGGCGCCGGACTGGCCGAGAATCACCACAAATTCACCCGGTGCGATGTCGAGGTCGATGCCGCGCAGCACGGCATTGCTGCCGTACTGCTTGGTCAGTTGACGGACGCTGATCATTTCATGCCCTTCAGATCAAGGTTCAGCACCTTGGCCGTTTCACGCACCACGTTGTAGGCGGCGTCGTCGGTCTTCTGGAAGCCATCGAGTTGGCCCTGGTCGCCCCATGGCACATCCTTCATCGAGGCCAGGGCAGCGGCGATTTTGCTCTTCAGCTCAGGATCCAGCGCCTTGCGCCACACCATCGGCGACTCGGGGATGGGCTGCGAAGTCCAGACCACCTGGAAGTCATCTTGCTTGACGATGTCCTTGGCCACTGCGCCAGCCAGAATACGGTCGGCAACTGCCGCTGCATCAACTTTGCCGTTGGCCACCGCCAGGATGCTGGCGTCGTGGGAGCCGGAGAAAATCACCCGCGAGAAGAGCTTTTCCGGGACGTAGCCAGCTTTTTCCAGGCCTGCTTTCGGGAACAGATGGCCAGAGGCCGAGCTTGGATCGACGAAGGCAAAGGTGTGGCCCTGGAGGTCGGCGAGGGTTTTGATGCCGCTGTCCTTGCGCGTCAGGATCAGGCTTTTGTACGAGCTCTGGTGGGTCTTCTGGGTAACGGCTACGGCGAAGGCTTCCACGTCGGCCACCGAGGCAGCCAGTACATAGGAGAATGGGCCCAGGTAGGCGACGTCCAGCTTGCCGGCGCGCAGGGCCTCGATAATGCCGTTGTAGTCGGTGGCCACAAACGGCTCTACCGGCATGCCCAATTGTTTTTCCAGGCCATCGAGCACCAGCTTGCTGCTCTCGATCATGGCTTGGGAGTCTTCGGACGGGATCAGACCGACACGCAATTTATCGGCCGCTTGAGCCTGGCCCATGCACAGCAAGGGCAGCAATGCGAAACCGGCGACACGGAACAGCGAAGCGATAGAAGTCATGACGTTTCCAGCAGTTGTGGGTGGAGTAGGCACAATTTAGAAACGTCACGTGACAGTCATACGATCAATTCAATATGAGCTTTATCGAATAACTATTGATGGAGCCTATGGATGTCGACGGCCCGCATTCGCGCCTTTCTCGCCGTGGCCCGGCATGGCAGCTTCAGTGCCGGAGCCCGTGCACTGGGCCTGAGCCAGCCGACTCTGACCACCCAGGTGCAGCAGCTTGAGCGGCAGTACAACGTCGAGCTGTTCCATCGCAAAGGGCGGCGCATCGAGCTGTCCGATGTGGGCCAGCAACTGCTGCCGATTGCCCAGCGCATGGCCCTGCTCGAGCTGGAAGCCAACAACCTGCTGCACGACTCCGGACGCCTGGATAGCGGACAACTGAAGCTCGGTGCGGTGGGCCCGTTTCACGTGATCGAGATGGTCGACCACTACCGGCAGCGCTACCCGCGCATCGACGTATCCATTCGGGTCGGCAACTCCGCGCAAGTGCTGGCCGACCTCGAGCAATACGCCACCGACATCGCCGTGCTCGCCGGCCGGCATGACGACCCCAGCCTGTGCGCCGTGCACTACGCCCGCCACGCCATCATTCTGTTCGCCAATGACAGCCACCCGTTTGCCGGGCGCAACAGCGTGCGCTTGGAGGAGCTGGAAGATCAGCCCATGCTGCAACGGGAAACCGGCTCCACCACGCGCCTGGCCATGGAGCGGGTACTGCGCGAAGCCGGGGTCACGCCACGCAACGCCATGGAGATCGGCAGCCGCGAAGCCCTGCGCGAGGCGGTGGTACGCGGGATCGGAATTGGCGCGGTGTCCGAAGCGGAGTTCATTCCCGACCCGCGACTGCGGGCCATCCGAATCGAAGGCGACCCCGTACACACCGAAACCTACCTGTACTGCCTGGCAGAACGGCGCAATAGCAGGCTAATTTCGTCGTTCTTCGA
>JBBNAI010000441.1:0-2479 GCA_037994305.1 Pseudomonas sp.
TCGTTGATCCGCCAGATCAACCCGTCGCGCACGGTAATCGCCTCGCCGGTGCGAAACGCCACCAGGCCATCGCCGCCTTGCAGGCTGATGCGGTACTGGATGAACGCCGTGTGGCCGTCAATGCGGATGCGATCGACATGCTCCAGCGACTCTTCCGGCAGGCGCGGCAGGCTGTTCTCGACATACTCGCGCAGGTCGACCAGGTACATGGTGCGCTGCTGGAAGAAGTCGTTGTACTCGATATCCGGGTGATAGAGCGCCATCACCGCCTCGAGGTCGCGGTATTTCCAGCTCAGGTGGTAGCGCATGATGGTGTCGCGCGTGCGCTCGGTCTGCTGCGCGTCATCCGCAAAGTCGCTGTCGGGCATGCTGATCTCGGCGCCTGGAGGGCTTTCAGCTTGCCCTAGGCAGGCCCCCGGCTCAAGCCGGCGACCGCCCAGGCTGTGCGTAAGGCGCAGCCTTATCCGGCAAACAGCCGCACGCCATGCGGATGGGCCAGCACGGCAGACGGGGTCATGCCGATGATGGTACGAAAGGTATGGCTGAAATGCGCCGAATCGGTGAACCCCGCGGCCACCGCGGCCTCAGTCAGGCTCATGCCACGCGCCACGCCAACCGAGGTGACGAACAGCCGATGCCATTGCCGATAGCGGCGGATCGGGATGCCGATCTTCTGACGGAACAGCTGAGTCAGGCGCGGCACCGAGAGGCCGACCTGCCTGGCCAGGTAGTCGATGGACTGGTTGCAGGATACATCGGCCTTAATCAGCTCGATGGCATGCACGATGCGCGAATCGAGAGCAAATCCGCTGGGCACGCACTGCTGCGGATTGATCAGCTCCTCCATCCAGGCGTAGATCTGCTCCGGTGCGGCGCTGATCCGATGCAACTGGTCGAAACGCTTGATGCAGGCCGCCTCGCAGTCCAGGCCATGCAGCACGCCGGCTTCGCTGGCGGCCATGCGCGGAGCCAGCAGGGCGAAATCCTCTCCGAACACATCCAGGTAGCAGATCGCCACCCGCGAGTCACGGCAGTCCACAGAGAGCTCCAGGCCTGCCGGTAGCAGGGCGCTGTGGCAGGTGACCTGGCTGGCCTGGCACTCCAGTCGAAGCGGGCTATCCAGACTGACCAGCAGCATGGCCGCGGCTTGCGACAACTGCAGCGGCTCATGGAACTGACTCAGGTGGAAGGTGCGTTTGTCCCACAGATAGAGCAGAACCGGCACATTGATCGGCAGCATAAAGTTCCCGCCTGGCAGTCCGCTCACGGCGGCTGCTCCTGTTGTTTTTGTCGGCGCAGGGTTACCACAGGGCAAAAACTGACGCATAGCCAAGGCCATGCCAATGCGATACAGATCACATTTATTTGGCCGCGACTTGCCGGGTTTCATCAGTTCTTACAAGCCGGCCCCGTGCTCGGGTGTTTTGATAACCGCCACCTCCGCTGCTGTGTGCGGAGCTACAACAAAAACAATATCAGCTACACACAGGTACCCTCATGAAGAAGCTGCTCGTCTCGACACTGGCTGCCGCCAGCCTCTGTTCTGCCATGACCGCCACCGCCGGCACCCAGGCACAAACCAAGAACCCCATCGTCCTGGTGCCCGGCATCTTCGCCTTCGACACCATTGCCGGTATCGACTACTGGTACAAGATCCCCAGCGCTCTGCAGGCTGAAGGGGCCAAGGTTTATGTGCCCAAGATCAACGCCTTCGACAGCTCGGCCAAGCGCGGCGAGGCCCTGATCGCCCAGCTTGAGCAGATCCGCGCGGCCTCTGGCGGTACCGTGAAGAAATTCAACCTGATCGGCCACAGCCAGGGCGGCATCACCGCCCGCTACGTGATGAACGTGCGCCCGGACATGGTGGCCTCGGTCACCACCCTGCACACCCCACACAAGGGCTCGCCGCTGGCTGACGTGGCCACCGGCATCGCCCCGGCCGGAACCCTGCGGGGCGTGGCGTTCGATGTGTTCGCCAACGCCGTGGGTGACCTGGTCAACCTGCTATCGAACAACAAGAAGAGCCAGTCGGATATCCGCGCCATGCTTGCCGAATTCAACAAGACCGGCGCCGCGGCCAACAACACCAGATTCCCAACGGGCATCCCAACCACCTCCTGCGGTGAAGGCCCGGAAACCGCCACTATCGCTGGCAACAGCGTCCGCATGTACTCCTGGAGTGGTACCTGGCAGCTGACCGGCGTGCTGGACATCTCCGACCCGTTGTTCAACACCACTGCGATGGCCATCAGCGAGGCCAACGACGGGGTGACCGGACGCTGCTCCAGCCACTTCGGCAAGGTGATCAAGGACAACTACATGATGAACCACCTGGACGCGAACAACCAAATCAACGGCCTGGTATCGCTGTTCGAGACCAACCCGAAAACCCTCTACCAGAACCAGGCCAACCGCCTGAAAAACCTCGGCCTCTGACCCGACAACGCACCTGGCTGCCAGCAGCCAGGTGCGCTACAGG
>JBBNAI010000442.1:0-3493 GCA_037994305.1 Pseudomonas sp.
GTGCCCGGCCTGCTGGAAGCCAAGGCCATCGCGCTGGTGCGCAACCTGCCCAAGGCCCTGCGCAAGAACTTCGTGCCGGTGCCGGACTTCATCAAGGCGTCGTTGCAGCGCATGACCTTCGCCGAGGGCTCGTTGCCGCAGGCGTTGGGTCGCGAACTGCTGCGCATGACCGGCGCACGCGTCAGCGATGAAGCATGGGCGGAAGCGGCGCAGCAGGTCGAAAGCCATCTGCGGATGAACCTGGAAATCGTCGACGGCCAGGGCAAGTTCCTCGGCGAGGGCCGCGATCTGGCTGAGCTGACCGCGCGTTTTGCCGAAGCCAGCCAAGCGGCATTGGCCGTGCCGCAGAGTGCGAAAAGTCAGCAACCGGTACAGGCCAAGGCCTTCGCCGAAGTCGCCGAGAAGACCCAGCAGAAAATCGCCGGGCTCTCCATGACCGTGTTCCCGGCGCTGGTGGAAGAGGGCGGGGTGGTCAAGGAAGGGCGCTTCCCGACCCAGGCCGAAGCCGAGTACCAACACCGCCGCGCCTTGCAGAAATTGTTGCTGCAACAGCTCAACGAGCCCGCCAAGTTCCTGCGTAACAAGCTGCCGGGCCTGACCGACCTGGGCCTGCTCTACCGCGACCTGGGCCGCGTCGAGGCGTTGGTCGAGGACATCCTCCTGGCCAGTCTCGACAGTTGCATCCTCGACGGTGAAACCACACTGCCACGCGATGGCGCGGCGTTGGCCGCCCTGGCCGAATCGAGGCGCGGTGCCTGGGCCGACCACGCCGAGCGCCTGGCCAAACTAACGCTGGAAATCCTCAAGCTGTGGCATGGCCTGCAGAAACGCTTCAAGGGCAAGATCGACCTGGCCCAGGCCATGGCCCTCAACGACATCAAGCTGCAACTGAGCAACCTGGTGTACCCGGGCTTCGTCCGCGAAACCCCGGCCGAGTGGCTCAAGGAAGTACCGCGCTACCTCAAGGCCATCGAACAGCGCCTGGACAAGATCGGCAGCCAGGTGCAGCGCGACCGCGTCTGGGCTGGCGAACTGGCCGGCTACTGGGAGCAGTACCAGGCACGCCTGGGCAAGCACAGCCAGGAAGGCAAGCGCGACGCCAACCTGCTGCTCTATCGCTGGATGCTGGAGGAATACCGCGTCTCGCTGTTCGCCCAGCAACTGGGGACCAAGATGGCGGTGTCGGACAAGCGCCTGAGCAAGCAGTGGAGCAGCGTGGAGGCCTGATACCTTTCATGTGCGAGAGGTATCAGCGTGTTTGTACCAACAGAAGGGACGCACAGTGCGGAAATGGATTTTGCTGGCCTTTGTGCTCTATGGCGGTTTGTACCTGGGCTGGTTCTTGCAGCTCGACTATTGCTACTACCGGATGAGGTCCGCTAGCTCGCCAGTTATCGGCTGGCTCTTGGTTTCGTTGGGCGCGCTCCTACAAACATCACATCTAATACTGTTGGTTTTCCTGTGGAGGAACAGAAAGAAGCATCCTTTGAGTGAGCTATTGCAGGCCACACTGATCGTGACTCTGGTGGGATATGGGAGCTATACGATGGTGAAGCAGGGCATGCTCAGAAGCGATGTAATGAGACCTTCCTTCCCTCCGGAAGTGGGTTGCCCACCTGAAAAAATGGTCGAGCTCCTCTGGCACTCCAGCCCATAGGATGGGCTAAGCACTGCGAAACCTAGTTCATCTAAAGGCCACACGGAAAGCATGGCCGGCGCCCGGCGCTTTCTCTAGACTCAGGAAAAACCAGCCGAACCTGCTGTGAGTGCTGATCTTGAATAAAGCCGTTGCATGCGTCTTGTCCCTGCTGCACAGCACCCGTCCGAAAGCCTTTTCCCTTCTTCTGTTGCTCCTGCCCGGCGCGCTGCTGGCCTGCGAGAAAACCCTGCGTTGGGACGACGATCCCCCCTTCAGCATGCAACTGCCGAGCGGCGAGATTGGCGGTATCTATGTCGACCTGAACCGCGCGGTGCTGGAGCGTCTGGGCTGCAGCGTACGGCTGGTCAAGCTGCCGTGGGCACGGGCGCTCAAGGAGCTTGAGCTGGGGCGGCTGGACGTGCTGCCCGGGGCCTTTCGCCAGCCGGAGCGGGAGGTTTACGCCTACTTCTCAGGACCGATCCTGAAGCCGTCGCGCAATATCCTCTTCATGCGCCAGGATGCCCTGGCGCACTGGCAGGTCAAGCATCTGCTCGACCTGCAGGACACGGATTTTCGCCTGGGCGCGCAGACCAATGTGTCCTACGGGCCGGACTACCAGCAGCTGATGAGCCAGGAAGCCTTTGCCGCCCGTGTGTCGTTCAACGCCAACCGCGGCAACCTGTGGCACATGGTCGACAAGGGGCGCATCGACGGCCTCATTGCCGATGAAAGCACCGGGTTGTACGAACTCAACCAGTTGGGATTCAGAGAGCGGATCAAACCGACCCAGGTGGTGGTGTCGGTGGATGCCGCAGAGGTGGCGTTCAGCAAGAAATCCATCTCGCCGGAGTTTGTGCAGCGCTACGCGAAGATCCTCAATGTGCTGGTGGACGATGGCAGCCACCAACGGATCGTGCAGCGCTACCTGACGCGCTGATGGCCGCGCCAGCAGCCTGACGAAACGATTTAGTCGCTGACCTGCCGGGCGTTACGGCGATAATGCACGGCCTATCGCCTTATCCACCCAGGAGCGCCGCAGCGCCATGTTCGAAATCAAACCGCTCGATCCCGAAGACTACCGGCGGCAAACGCGGCGCATCACCCTGGGCATCGCCGTTACCTTCGTGGTGCTGGCGTTGCTGTTGTCGACCCTTGCCGTGAAGGTGTTTGGCACGGCCGGTGGCGACAACTTCCGCTGGAACCTGGCGGGTGTGCTGGTCAGCTTGGGGCTGACCATCGCCCTGGTGCGCTACAAGCTGTGGTCGCAGCCGTGGATGGCGCCGGCGGTGTATGGCTGGCAGCTCAAGCGCAATCTGATGCGCGTCACCAATGTCATGCATCACGTGCAGAGCGGGGTGGCCGCGGGTGACCCCACGGCGATGAAACTGCTGCGCTTCTATCACCTGGGTGTGACACAGATGCACCAGCTCGACGGCAACTCCAGCGACCTCAGCCAGATGCGCCAGGAGATCGAGCAGCACCGTGAAGCCATGGCGGCCCAGGGCCTGGAGGTGGAGCAACGGCAACTGGACCTGGCCTGGCTGCAGGCGGTCAAGCAGGGCGGGGCGTAGACCTCATCATTACCGTGCCGGCCGGGTTAGCCACACCGGCCGGGCACCCGGCGTTTGCGCTCACCCCTCAAGCACTGCGTCATTCCTGTCCCGCCATGCCCTGCGCAATCGGCCATGGGGCTTGTCGGCATCGTCGAACAGATTAATCACGCTGATACGAGGGACTGACTAACCTCTCACTGACCCCCTCGGGAAAGGCGAGGGTTCGACGGGCGGATGTGCAACAGCACCGGGAGTGGCGTTACGACCGCCCCGGTCCAGGGGTGAGCGGCGTGGCACGTTC
>JBBNAI010000443.1:0-1133 GCA_037994305.1 Pseudomonas sp.
TCGGCACCTGGAAGATCGAGGTGCTTGCCGGCTTCGCCAGCGCGGTGCTGCTGATGGTGGTTGTGGTGCTGATGGCAGTCGAGTCGCTATGGCGGCTGTGGCAGCCGGCCGCCATTGCCTTCGACCAGGCGCTGTGGGTGGCGGCCATCGGCCTGGCGGTGAACCTGGCCTCGGCCTGGCTGCTGCGCGATACGCATGAACATGGTCACGGTCACGGCGAGCATGCTCATGCCGATCACGATCACGATCACGATCACGCCAGCCACGGACATGGCCATGCACCGGCGCATGCCGGGCGCGATCTCAACCGGCATGCGGCCTTCCTGCATGTGCTGGCCGACGCATTGACCTCGGTGGCGGCGATCCTGGCGCTGCTCGGCGGCAAGCTGCTGGGCTGGAACTGGCTCGACCCGCTGATCGGCGTGGTCGGGGCAATCATCATCGGCGTCTGGGCCAAGGGCCTGCTGCTGGACACCGGCAAGGTGCTGGTCGACCGGGAAATGGACGATCCGCTGGTGGCGCGGGTGCGTAGCAGCCTGCAGCGGGAAGCGGACACCGAAGTGGCCGATCTGCACCTGTGGCGGGTCGGCCGCGCGCAGTACGCCTGCATCGCCAGCCTGGTGACCCACGGCGAAACCTCGGCCGATCGCTACAAGGCACGGCTGGCGGGCTTCTCAGAGTTGGTGCATGTGACTGTGGAGGTGAATCGTTGCGGCGAGAAAGACCATCTCGCCGAGGGGCAGGACTTCCGACTTTAACGGCGCTCACCCGGCTCGCCAAGCGTTATTCGTCGAGCCGATAAAAAAGCCTGAAAGCGATGAAAAAGTTCTTTTTTCTGTAATCCACATTGGAGTATTAACACTACAAGACCGCCGAACCCTGCAGCACAGGTGGCGGCCATCGGCCATCACTTTTGCTAGCACTTTCCCGACTTCGGCCGGGAGATCGGCGGCCCTTCCGCGATGGAGCGTTGTACGGAGTCTCCGTCGTACTGGCCTCTCGATAAGGTGACCGAGTATGGATGATCACGGACGCAACCGTTCTACCCAGCCCACCCTCTACGTCCTCGACACCAACGTCCTGATCCACGATCCCAACGCGCTGCTGAACTTCGAAGAACACCACGTCGCCAT
>JBBNAI010000444.1:0-2190 GCA_037994305.1 Pseudomonas sp.
GCGGTGGCTTTCAGCGGGGATAGCTGGCCGCTGCACAGGGCACCGATGCGGTCGCTGATCTGGAACAGTTCATCGAGGTCTTCGGAAATCACCAGGATCGCCCCGCCGGCATCGCGCAGGGCGATCATGGCGCGGTGGATGGTGGCGGCTGCGCCGACGTCGACGCCCCAGGTCGGGTGCGCGGCGATCAGCAGCTTGGGCTCCTGCATCACCTCGCGGCCGAGGATGAATTTCTGCAGGTTGCCGCCCGACAGGCTGCGCGCCGGGGTTTGCGCATCCGGGGTCTTGACCCCGAAACGGCGGATGATTTCGTTGGCCAGCTTGAGCACCTTCTTGCGGCGGATCAGGCCATAGTCGATCAGGCCGAGGTGGAAGGAGGCGAGCAGGGCGTTGTCGGACAGGCTCATGTCCGGCACCGCGCCGTGGCCCAGGCGCTCGGCGGGGACGAAGGCCATGCCCAGGCGTCGGCGGGCGTCGGGGTGCAGGTTGGCCACCGGGCCGCCGTCGATGGTGATGCGCTCACGCTCGCCGTAGGCCAGCCGCTCTTCGCCGCTGAGCAGCGCGAGCAGCGCATCCTGGCCATTGCCGGCGACCCCGGCGATGCCGACGATCTCGCCGCTGCGTACTTCCAGGCGCAGGTTGCTCAGGGACGAACCGAACGGGTCGCTGTTGTTCCAGCTCAGGTCGTCCACGCGCAGGCGCGTCAGCCCACCCTGGACTTTCGGGTAGCTGGCTTC
The DNA here is from genome assembly GCA_037994305.1 of Pseudomonas sp. Classification (GTDB taxonomy): domain Bacteria; phylum Pseudomonadota; class Gammaproteobacteria; order Pseudomonadales; family Pseudomonadaceae; genus Aquipseudomonas. Next base: position 738 of record JBBNAI010000444.1, read on the forward strand.
CAGGCCTTCGGCGTCGCCGACCATCAGCCGCGCCAGTTGCAGGTCGCTGCACTGGTTGGGAATGCACTGCCCGGAAACCCGGCCGCCGCGCAGCACCGTGGCGGTGTCGCAGAGGGCCCGTACTTCACCCAGCTTGTGGCTGATGAAGAGGATGCTGCAGCCCTCGCTCGCCAGGTGCTTGAGGGTGACGAACAGTTCGTCGACCTCCTGTGGGGTGAGCACCGAGGTCGGCTCATCGAGGATCAGCAGGCGGATGTCCTGCATCAGGCAGCGGATGATCTCCACACGTTGGCGCTCGCCGATCGACAGACTGTGCACCAGGCGCTGCGGGTCGACCTGCATGCCGTAGCGTGCCGATACCTCGCGGATGCGCGGTTCCAGCTGGCGCGGCGTACCGGCGGCCGTGCCCAGGGCCAGGGCGATGTTTTCCGCCACGCTGAGGGTCTCGAACAGCGAGAAGTGCTGGAAGACCATGCCGATGCCCAGGTCGCGCGCTTGCGCCGGGTCCTTGATCTGCACCGCCTGGCCCTGCCAGACGATGCGCCCGGAATCGGGTTGGGTTACCCCGTAGATGATCTTCATCAGGGTGCTTTTGCCTGCGCCGTTCTCGCCGAGCAGGGCGTGGATTTCACCGGGAGCGATGCTCAGGTCGATGGCGTCGTTGGCCAGGCAGCCGGGGTAGCGCTTGGTGATGGCGTGCAGTTCCAGGCGGGAGGCGGGCGGGCTGGAAGACATGGTGAACTCACTGCGAGGTGGTAGGTTGATTTGGCTAAAGCAAAAACTTGGCCAGGTGGTCAGAAAGAGTCGAGGGCGCGGTTTTCCAGGCTGCACGGGGATGGCGTCGGCACGATTGCGGAGCAGGGCGCGGCGACGCTGGTCATTCCTGGTGCGTGTGCTTCAGGCCGGTGGTTGCAGGCCGCAGCCCTTGAGGATGATGTGGGTGAGGGTCTGGCAGGCGCTGTCGAAGTCGCTCTGCTGCAGGCTGTCCTTGCCGTTGACCTGGCAGATCTGCGCGGCGAAGTCGGCGTAGTGCTGGGTGCTGCCCCACAGCAGGAAGATCAGATGTTCGGGGGTAACCGGGTCGATCTTCCCTGCATCAATCCAGCCCTGGAACACCGCTGCCCGGCTGTTGAACCAGGTGCGATAGTCTTGGTTGAAGTACTGGCTCAGGTGCGGCCCGCCGCTGATCACTTCCATGGCGAAGATGCGTGAGGCCTGCGGGTGGCGACGGGAGAACTCCAGCTTGGCCTGGATGTAGTGCGACAGCGCCAGGGCCGGGTCGTCGTCCACGGTGAGGTTGTTGAAGGTGCTGTCCCACAGCTCGATGATGTTGGCCAGGGTCGCCAGATACAGGCCCAGCTTGTTGCTGAAGTAGTAGTGCAGGTTGGCCTTGGGCAAGCCGGCCTTGAGCGCGATGGTGTTCATGCTGGTGCCCTTGAAACCGTTGCGGGCG
>JBBNAI010000445.1:0-4354 GCA_037994305.1 Pseudomonas sp.
GACTACGGCTCTGTGATGGCCGTGATGGGTGGTCTGCAAGAAGCCGGCGTGGGTAACGTCGGGCTGATCACCGAGGCGCCTTGATGCAGCAGCAGAGCGTTCGCTCCTCGTCGGAAAGTTACTTCTGGCCAGTTGTCTGGGCGGTGACTCTGCACGCCCTGATGTTTGCCATGCTGTTCGTCAGCTTCCATTTTGCCCCTGACCTGCCGCCACCCAAGCCGATTGTTCAGGTGACGCTGTACTCACCTAAGTCGCAAAGCCAGGCCACGACCCAGACCAATCAGAAGATTGCGGGCGAGGCTAAGAAGACGGCGGCGCGTCAGTACGAGCAAGAGCAGCTCGAGACCAAGAGGGAAGAGCAGCAGAAGCAGGAAGCGGCGGAACAAAAGAAAGCCGATGCGGCCAAACAAGCTGAAGTAGCCAAGAAAGAGGCCGAGGCCGACGCCAAAAAAGAGGCGGCGGAGAAAGCAGCGGAGCAGAAAAAACTCGCGGATATCGCCAAGAAGAAATCCGAGGAAGAAAAGAAGAAAGCCGCCGAGGAAGCCAAGAAGAAGGCTGCCGAAGCTGCGAAGAAGAAAGCCGCAGAAGAGGCTAAAAAGAAAGCCGCTGCCGCAGATCAGAAAAAGAAAGCTCAGGAAGCGGCGCGCAAGTCAGCTGCCGATCAGAAGGCGGCGGCTCTAGCCGAGTTGCTTTCCGACACTACCGAGCGACAGCAGGCTCTGGCGGACGAAGTAGGGGATCAGGTAACCGGTAATTACGATGACCTGATTCGTAAGTTGGTGACAGAAAACTGGATTCGCCCGCCATCGGCGCGTAATGGCATGAGTGTTACGGTGCAGGTCAACATGCTGCCTGATGGCTCGATTACCAATGCGTCAGTGCTGCGTTCCAGTGGTGATGCGGCATTCGACGCTTCAGCGGTTTCTGCCGTGCGCAATGTGGGTCGAATAACAGAAATGCAGGGCATCAGTCCCAGTGACTTTGCTCCTTATCGTTCGTTCAAGATGACATTCACGCCTGAGGATCTGGATCTGTGAACATTATTCTTCGAGGGCTTGCGCTGCTGCTTTGCTGCGCGGCGGGCTTGGCGGTAGCTGATGACAAGAATATTAACGTCTCTACTGGTAGCAATCGTGCCATTCCGATTGCCGTGGTGCCGTTCGGCTGGCAGGGCGGCAGTGTGCTGCCGGAAGACATGGCCGATATCGTCGGCAACGACCTGCGCAACTCCGGCATGTATGAGCCGATTCCGCGGCAGAACATGATCAGCCTGCCGACCCAGGCCAGCGAGATCATCTATCGGGACTGGCAGGCGCTGGGTGCCCAGTACGTGCTGGTCGGCAGTATCGTGCCGAGTGGTGCGCGCCTGCAGGTGCAGTACGCCCTGTTCAACGTGGCGACCCAGCAGCAGGTTGTGGCTGGTAACGTCGGTGGCACCCTGGATCAACTGCGCGACATGGCCCACTACGTGGCTGACCAGTCGTTCGAGAAGCTGACCGGTACCAAAGGCGCGTTTTCCACCAAGATGCTCTACGTCACCGCCGAGCGTTTCTCGGTCAACAACACCCGCTACACCCTGCAACGTTCGGACTACGACGGTGCCCGTGGCGTGACCCTGCTGCAGTCGCGCGAGCCGATCCTGTCGCCGCGTTATGCGCCGGATGGCCGTCGCATTGCGTACGTTTCGTTCGAGCAGCGTCGCCCGCGCATCTTCATCCAGCACGTCGACACCGGTCGCCGCGAGCAGATCACCAACTTCGAAGGGCTGAATGGCGCACCGGCGTTCTCGCCGGACGGCAATCGCCTGGCATTCGTGCTGTCCAAGGACGGTAACCCTGAGATCTACGTGATGGATCTCGGCTCTCGCCAGCTGCAGCGCGTGACCAATCACTACGCCATCGATACCGAACCGTTCTGGGGCAAAGATGGCCAGACCATCTATTTCACCTCCGACCGCGCCGGCAAGCCACAGGTGTACAAGCAGAACATCGCTTCGGGCGCCGTGGAGCGTGTGACCTTTACCGGTAACTACAACGCCAACCCGAAACTGTCGGCGGACGAGAAGACCCTGGTGATGATTCACCGTCAGGATGGCTTCACCAACTTCAAGGTGGCAGCCATGGATCTGGTACGTGGCGGGGCGCCGCGCATCCTTTCCGAGACCAGCCTGGACGACTCGCCCACTGTTGCGCCCAATGGCACCATGTTAATCTACGCCACCCGCCAGCAGGGCCGGGGAGTGCTGATGCTTGTTTCGACTAACGGGCGCGCCAGACTCCCGATTCCTACCGCCCAGGGTGATGTTCGGGAGCCTTCCTGGTCTCCTTACCTGAACTGATGCGGTAACAACTTTTTGCTTTAAAACACACCTAGACACCATTAGGAGCTACATCATGGAAATGCTGAAATTTGCTGCACTGGGCCTGGCCCTCGCTGTTACCGTTGGTTGCTCGTCCAAAGGCGGCGACAACGCTGGTGAAGGCGCTGTTGATCCGAACGCTGGCTACAACGCCAACGGCAACGGCGTTGACGGTGCTCTGAGCGAAGAAGCTGCTCTGCGCGCCATCACCACCTTCTACTTCGAATACGACAGCTCCGACCTGAAGCCAGAAGCCATGCGCGCTCTGGACGTTCACGCCAAGGATCTGAAAGGCAACGGCGCTCGCGTCGTGCTGGAAGGCCACACCGACGAGCGCGGCACCCGCGAGTACAACATGGCTCTGGGCGAGCGTCGTGCCAAGGCCGTTCAACGCTACCTGGTTCTGCAGGGCGTTTCCCCGGCTCAGCTGGAACTGGTTTCCTACGGCGAAGAGCGTCCGGTTGCCACTGGCACCGAAGAGCAGTCCTGGGCTCAAAACCGTCGCGTCGAACTGCGTAAGTAATTCGCCATGCGTAAGTGCCTTCGTACTCTGACCTCTTTGGCTCTCGTCCTGCCGCTCGCGGCACTGGCCGAGGTTCCCGTGGTGGATGGCGGTGCCGGTAACGGCAGCAGCTATCCGCCAGTCGGTTATGGTACGAACGGCGCCTACGCCGGGGGAGGGGCTGCGGCCCCGACCTCGGCGCAGGGTGAGCTGTTTATGCAGTTGCAGCAGATGCAGGAAGAAATTGCCCAGCTGCGCGGCATGGTTGAAGAACAGCAGAATGAGATTCAACGCCTCAAGCAAGAAAGCCAGGCACGCTACCAGGATATCGACAGCCGTTTGCAGGCTGGTGGTACCGCCGGTGCACCTGCACAGAACACACCTACCGAGGGCGCAGTAAACGCCAACGGTACTCCCGCTGCGCCGGCCCAACAGGCTCCGGCAGCCAGCAACGAGCCGGGCGATCCGGCGAAGGAAAAGCTGTACTACGACGCTGCCTTCGATCTGATCAAAGCCAAGGATTTCGCCAAGGCCAGCCAGGCGTTCACCGCCTTCCTGCGCAAGTACCCGCAAAGCCAGTACGCCGGCAATGCCCAGTACTGGCTCGGCGAGGTCAACCTGGCCAACGGTAACTTGCCTGAAGCCGGCAAGGCCTTCGCCCAGGTCGCGGCGAACTACCCGAGTCACGCCAAGGTGCCGGATTCGCTGTTCAAGCTGGCCGATGTCGAGCAGCGCATGGGCAATACCGACCATGCCAAAGGCATCCTGCAGCAGCTGATCGCCCAGTACCCGGGCTCATCCGCCGCACAGCTGGCCCAGCGCGACTTGCAACGTCTGCCCTGAGCCGTTCCGCCTGTTAGTCAGAAACCCGCGCGAGTCGCGGGTTTTTTATGGCTGCCTTTCCTGGCAGCCACACTTTGGCGCGGTGCGTGCGCACCGTTAAAAATGTCTCGCGGAAATTTTTCGTTTAGACTCGCCGCCCCGAATCACCCGCAACGGAGGCGGATGGCCTGTTTAGCCGTCACGCCCGGTGCTCATATGCAAGAAACCCTGCGCATCACCGAGATTTTCTACTCGCTGCAGGGCGAAACGCGTACCAGTGGCCTGCCCACGGTATTCGTTCGCCTGACTGGTTGCCCGTTACGCTGCCAGTACTGCGATACCGCCTATGCCTTCAGTGGCGGCGAGATCATGACGCTGGATGCCATCTGCGCGCAGATCGCCAGCTACAAACCGCGCTACATCTGCGTGACTGGCGGCGAGCCGCTGGCCCAGCCCAATTGCATAGCCCTGCTCAAGCGTTTGTGTGATGCCGGCTACGAGGTGTCGCTGGAGACCAGTGGTGCCATCGATATTTCCGCGACCGATCCTCGCGTCAGTCGTGTCGTCGACCTGAAGACCCCGGGCTCGGCCGAAGTGTCACGCAATCTCTACAGCAACATGGACGAGCTGACCGGTAATGATCAGGTCAAGTTTGTCATCTGCTCGCGTGA
>JBBNAI010000446.1:0-3141 GCA_037994305.1 Pseudomonas sp.
CCGGTGAGCTCTTCGTTGAGGCGCTCCTCGAGGTCGGAGATATCGACATGAAAGCGCTCGCGCTCGGCCTCCGGCAGCTGGGCGAACTCGGCTTCGTCGAGCGCCTTGCCGTCCTTCATCGGGGTGAAGGCGATGTTGCTGGCGTCACGATAGAGCGCCACGTCCTTTTCCAGCGCCAGACGCTCGATCACATCGAGCGCCTTGTCGTAGCGCTGGTTGAACACCCGGTCGATCACGCTCTTCTTCTGCTGGTAGGTCGGCGTTTCGAACACCGCCGGGAAGGTCGACAGCAGGTTGTCCATCAAATGGCTGAGGTCAGCGATAAACGCCGCGGCAGTGCCGGCCGGCAGCTCCAGTGCGCGGGGCTCGCGAGGTTCGTCGAAATGGTTGACGTAGAGCCAGTCCTGCGGCGTGGCCAGGCGCTTGGCCTCGGCCTTGAGGTAGCGCTGAACAAAGGAGAAACGCCCGGTACCGGGCTCGCCCATGACATACACGTTGTAACCGGGGCGCGGCATCGCCACGCCAAACTGCAGGGCTTCTACCGCGCGCTCCTGGCCGAGCACGCCGCGAAACGGATCCAGATCATCGGTGGTGGTGAAATTGAACTGGTCGGCGGGGCAGGGACGGGTCAGGGCATCAGGCGCCAGACGCAAGCTGGCAGCGAAGGATTCGGGCATCGGAAGTCCTTATCAGGCGGTACGGCACCGCGGAGTGTCGGGCTCATTCTTGCGCCGCCGCGACGCCACTGGCAAGGCATCAACTCGCTGTTTTATCCGCGCAGGCCAGGCAGAACTCGGCCGCCGGCAACACCGCCAGGCGCGCCTGGTTGATCGGCTCGCCGCAACGCTGGCAGTCACCGTAACCACCCTCGTCCAGCCGCAGACGTGCCAACCCGACCTGGCGCAAACCCGCCTCAGCCTCGGCCAGCAAGGCCTCCAGCACTTCATCGTTCTGCCGTTCCTGGGCCTGTTCGGCGAAGTCGGCCTGGTGCGGCTGGCCCAGATCGCGGCGAATCGAATGGGCGCGCTGGCTGTACTCGGTGAACAACTGCTCCAGCGCGGTACGAGGGTCGAAGGTGCTCATGGCGCCACTCCTGAGTGGTTTCCTTCAGTGTGGCCCCATCTGCCACGCCTGCACGGGCGCCGGTCAGCTTGCACAATCAGGCAACCTGACCTTGCTTGACAGCCCGGCGCCCACTGCGAAAAGCTCGGGCATCGCAGCACGAGAAGGCGCTCGCCCTTGAAATGGATGTTCCCGGCCCTGGCCATGAGCCTCGCCTTGCCGCTGCACGCTACGCCGCAACCCTCGCCCGAACGCTTGCAGGCCCTGGCCGGTGACAGCTACTGGCTGTCGCTCGGCCACTATGAGCGCGGCAAGCTGGGCGGCTGGCGCAGCTATGTCGACGACCCGGCCTTCTTCCTCGCCGCGAAGGGCGACAGCGACCCGGCAGCCGAACTCAGCGCCACCATCAGCGCCCTCTACAAGCCGGTCGAACTCGGCGACCAGCACCCACAGTGCGTCTACCCGGCACGCACCCGCTGGCTGCGCGCGCAACTGCACTTGCGCGACCTGCCGCAGCCGGCATGCGGCGAGTTCCGCACCTGGTTCAAGGAGATCCAGCCACACAGCACGGTGCTGGTGTTTCCCGCTGCCTACCTGAACAGCCCGTCGTCGATGTTCGGCCACACCCTGCTACGCATCGACCAGGCCGATGTCGACACCAACCGCACCGCCCTGCTCAGCTACGCGCTGAACTTCGGCGCCTATATCGAAGGCATGGACAACAGCCTGCTGTACGCCTGGAAAGGCCTGGTCGGCGGCTACCCGGGCCTGTTCTCGCTGGTGCCCTACCGCGAGAAGCTGGCCGAATACAGCAGCCTGGAAAACCGCGACCTGTGGGAGTACCGGCTGAACCTCAGCAGCGCCGAAACCGAGCGCATGGTCGAGCATGTCTGGGAGCTCAAGCAGGTACGCTTCGACTACTACTTCTTCGACGAGAACTGTTCCTACCGCCTGCTGGAGCTGCTGGAAATCGCCCGCCCCGGCATCGAGCTGACCGAGCAATTCCCGCTGACCGCCATCCCCACCGACACCGTGCGCGCCGTGCAACAGGCCGGCTTGGTCGAACGCATCGACTACCGCCCCTCGCGTGAGCGCGAGCTGCTGGGCCGCGCCGACGACCTGGACAGCACCGAGCAGGACTGGGTGCGACGCATCGCCGATGACGAGCACCTTCTCACCAGCGCCGAGTTCAAGGCCCTACCCGCGCCGCGCCGCGCACTGATCCAGGACGCCACTTACCGCCTGCTGCGCTACCAGGCCGCTGGCGATGCCCGTGACAGCGCCCAGGCCAAGCGCAGCTTCACCCTGCTGCAGGCAATCAACCGCAACCCGCCGCCGCAACTGGATATTCCCCGCCCCGACCTGCCGCAGGACGGCCACCAGTCGCGCACCTGGCAACTCGGCGCCGGCACCCACGAGGATCGCGCATTCGCCGAATACGGCCTGCGCATGGCCTACCACGACCTCAACGACAACGCCGAAGGCTTCCCCCTCGGCGCGCAGATCGAAATCCTCCAGCTCAAGTTGCGCCAATACGAGGGCAACCACTGGCAAGTGCAGCAACTCGACCTGGCCAACATCCGCTCGCTGACGCCACGCGGACAACTGCTCAAGCCCTGGTCCTGGCAGGTCGGTGGCGGCCTCCAGCGGGTACCCGGCGACGGCGACGATGAAACCCTGGTCAGCCATTTCAACGGCGGTGTCGGCGGCACCTGGCAACTCGGCGACGACAGCCTGGGCTTCGCCCTGGCGACTGCGCGCCTGGAGCACCACGCAGACTTCGCCTCGTTCATCAGCCCGGCGCTGGGCTTCGACACCGGCCTGCTGTGGCGCAACCCGCTGGGCAACCTGAGCCTGGAGGCCAAGGGCGACTACTTCCACAACGGCGAAGTGCGTCGCAGCCTGTCACTCAACCAGCAATGGGAGCTGTCGACCAACCTCGGCCTACGCCTGTCCGCCCAGCGCCAGTTCAGCCAGCTCACCAGCCCGCAGAACGAGGTGATGCTGGAGCTGAAGTGGTATCACTACTGACCACTGCGCAGGCGGGTTAAGGCCCGGCGGCGAGCAGCCAGCCCGGGC
>JBBNAI010000447.1:0-2895 GCA_037994305.1 Pseudomonas sp.
TCACCGGTACCAACGGCAAGGGGTCTACCTGTGCCTTCCTCGCTGCGCTGTTGGCAGAGCAGGGGCTGCAGGTCGGCGTTTACAGCTCGCCGCACCTGCTGCGCTACAACGAGCGCGTACAGGTTAACGGTGTGGATGCCAGCGACGAAGAGCTGTGTGCTGCATTTGCCGCAGTCGAGGCTGCGCGTGGTGAGATTTCCCTGACCTATTTCGAGATGGGCACGCTGGCGGCCTTCTGGCTGTTCGAGCGCGCCGAGCTGGACGCCGTGGTGCTGGAGGTCGGTCTGGGTGGACGGCTGGATGCAGTCAACCTGATCGATGCGGATATCGCGCTGGTGACCAGCATCGGTCTGGATCACGCGGATTGGCTGGGCGATAGCCGCGAGTCGGTCGCCTTCGAGAAAGCCGGTATTTTCCGCGCTGAACGTCCAGCTCTGTGTGGTGATCTCGATCCGCCGCAGCCGCTGCTGGAGCGGGTTGCCGAGCTGGACTGCCCGTTGTTCCTGCGCGGGCGCGATTACAACCTGCGGGTAGCAGCAGGCAGCTGGCACTGGCATGGGCTAAATGCCGAAGGGCTGGTGTTGCAGCTGAACGACTTGCCGCTGCTTGATCTACCGATGGAAAACGCTGCCTTGGCCTTGCAGGCTTATGCCGTGCTTGGTCTGCCCTGGCAGCCCGAGCGTTTGGTTGCAGCCCTGCAGCGTACGCGGGTGACCGGTCGCCTGGATCGCCGGTCATTCAGCTGGCGTGGCAAGCCGCTGAGCCTGTTGCTGGATGTTGGGCATAATCCCCATGCTGCCGATTACCTGGCCAATCGACTGGCCGAGCGGGTCGATCAGGCGCCACGATTGGCGGTATTTGGTTTGCTGGCTGACAAGGATTTGGTTGGCGTGGTCAAGCCGCTGCTGGATCAGGTACGTCACTGGGCGGTGGCACCATTGCCAAGCCCCCGCAGTCGACCGGTAGGCGAGTTGGAAGCGACTTTGCACAACTTTGCGGCCAATGTGCAGGCCTGCGGCAGTGTCGCCGAAGCATTGCTGGTACAGTGTGAGCAGGCGACGACAGGGGATGAAATCCTCGTGTTCGGATCTTTCTATTGCGTGGCCGAGGCGCTGGAGTGGCTCGGGCAACAGGCGGAGGCAGGAAATGGCGGTGCTGGATAAAGGGCTCAAGCAGCGGATCGTCGGCGCACTGGTACTGGTCGCGTTGGCGGTAATCTTCCTGCCGATGCTGTTTTCCCGCGAGGATGAGCTGCGCCAGGTGGTGGTGGATGCCCCCCCCATGCCGGCTGCCCCTGCTGTGCCGCAAGTGGCGCTGGAGCCGGTGACCGTGCCAGAGCCGGTGGCCGAGGATGAAGTGCCGCCGGTCGAGCCAGTGCCAGCTCCGCAAGATCAGCAGCCGCTGGTGAGCGAGCCTGCAGTTCCCACGGCTATACCCGCACCTGCTACAGCCAGCCAGCCAGTAACCACGCCGGCCCCGGCGAGCCAGCTGGATGCCAGCAGCCTGCCGGTCAGTTGGTCGGTGCAGCTGGCCTCCTTGTCCAGCCGCAGTGGTGCGGACAAGTTGCAGCAGACCTTGCGCAGCAAGGGCTATAACGCCTATGTGCGCTCCTTCGAGGGGATGAACCGGGTGTTCGTCGGGCCGGTGATCGAGCGTGCCGAAGCCGACCGTCTGCGCGACGTGCTCAATCGCCAGCACAAGCTGAATGGCTTCGTGGTGCGCTTCCAGCCAGAAAAGAGCTGATCTATCGAGGTCATATGGCCGGCCGGCTTACCGGGCGCCGGCCGCTCTGTTAAAATCCGCCGCCTTTCCCGTCTGTAGGCAGCATCGTGGCATTCACTTGGGTCGATTGGGCGATTATCGCCGTCATCGTCATCTCCAGTCTGATCAGCCTGAAGCGCGGTTTCTTCAAGGAAGCCTTGTCGCTGGTGACCTGGATACTCGCCGGTGTGGTCGCCTGGATGTTCGGTGGTGCGCTGTCGCAGCACCTCACAGAATTCATCGAAACCCCGTCAATGCGCGTTATTGCGGCCTGCGCCATGCTCTTCGTGGTAACGCTGCTGATTGGTGCGCTGGTCAACTTTCTCATTGGTGAGCTGATCCGGGTAACCGGTCTATCGGGCACCGATCGGTTTCTCGGCATGGTCTTCGGCGCGGCGCGCGGGGCTTTGCTGGTGGTAGTCATGGTCGGGCTGGTGAGCCTGGCGCCGGTTCAGCAGGATCAGTGGTGGCAGCAATCGACCTTGCTGCCGCATTTTCTGATGGTGGCGGACTGGTCGAAAAACCTGATTCTGAGTTTGTCCAGTCAGTGGTTGGCGAGTGGTATCAGTGCGCCGGCCGATCTGCCGTTCAAAGAGGCGTTCTCGCAGCCTAAACTGCCCGAGAGCCTGTAGATTTAGCCTGATTCATTACGTAGGGGTTGCGTCACATGTGTGGCATCGTCGGTATTGTCGGTAAGTCGAACGTCAACCAGTCTCTGTATGACGCACTTACCGTGCTTCAGCATCGCGGCCAGGACGCTGCCGGCATCGTAACCAGCCATGATGGCCGGCTGTTCCTGCGCAAGGACAACGGCCTGGTGCGTGACGTGTTCCAGCAGCGCCACATGCAGCGCCTGGTTGGCCACGTTGGCATCGGGCACGTGCGCTACCCGACCGCGGGCAGTTCCAGTTCTGCCGAGGCGCAACCGTTCTACGTCAACTCGCCATACGGCATCACCCTGGCGCACAACGGCAACCTGACCAACGTCGAGCAGTTGTCGCGAGAGATCTACGAATCCGATCTGCGCCACGTCAACACCAACTCCGACTCGGAAGTGCTGCTCAACGTCTTTGCCCATGAGCTGGCGGTGCGCGGCAAGCTGCAACCGACCGAGGAAGACGTGTTTGCCGCCGT
>JBBNAI010000448.1:0-8182 GCA_037994305.1 Pseudomonas sp.
GGGTGTCGACGACAGTGCCTTCCATTTCGAAGCTGTCTTCTTTCGACATGCAGTAAAGCCCTCGGTGTCCAATGAATGGCCCGGCGCAACTGGCCCCAGGCAAAAGCGGCGTGCATTGTGCCCGAAATTGCCAGGTTGCGCCAAGGGTTCAGGTGAGGGCTGTCCACCGTTGATTGACGAACAGCTCGATGGGGCGGTATTGGGTCTTGTAACTCATCTTGCGGCAGTTCTTGATCCAGTAACCGAGATAGACCGCTTGCAGGCCCAGGCGAGCGGCTTCGCCGATCTGCCAGAGAATGGCAAAACGGCCCAGGCTACGTTTTTCTTCGTCGGGGTCGTAGAAGGTGTAAACCGCCGAAAGGCCGTTGGGCAGCAAGTCTGTTACCGCTACGGCGACCAGGCGTCCGTCCAGCCGGAATTCGTAGAATCGTGCGAAGGGCAGGTCGCGAACCAGGAAGGTGCTGAACTGGTCTCGCGTCGGGGGATACATGTCGCCATCGGCGTGGCGCTGCTCGATGTAGCGCACGTACAGGTCGTAATACTCTTCGTTGAAGGCCGGGCGTACGGCGCTCACCTGGATGGCGGCGTTGCGCTTGAGGATGCGCTTTTGCTGGCGATCAGGAATGAACTGGTCTGCGGGGATGCGTGCGGGTACGCAGGCGGTGCAGCGCTGGCAGTGCGGGCGGTAAAGGTGATCGCCGCTGCGGCGGAAGCCCATTTCCGATAATTCGGCATAGACCTGCACATCCATGGGCTGGCTGGGGTCGAGGAACAGCGTGGTGGCCTGTTCTTCGGGCAGATAGCTGCAGGGATGTGGCTGGGTGGCGTAGAACTTGAGGCGAGCCAGCTCGGTCATGGTCAACCCTCGGGAAAACCTTTGAACAAGTGTAAGCCAGTGTTCGGGACTCGCCTAGGCAAGCCAGTCGGCTGTGTTGGGTTGGTCGAGGTGCCGCTGCAGGTAGTCGGCGAACGTGCTGCGGGTTATGGGGCGGGCTCCGAAGCTGTGCAGGTGCTGGGTGGGCATCTGGCAATCGATCAGTACGAAACCCCATTCGCGCAGCTTGCCTACCAGTGTGGCGAAGCCGACCTTCGAAGCGTTGTCGGTGCGGCTGAACATGGATTCGCCAAAGAACAGCTGCCCCATGGCCAGGCCGTACAGGCCTCCAACCAGTTGTTCGTTTTGCCAGACCTCTACCGAGTGGGCGATGCCCTGCTCATGCAGTTGCAGGTAGGCGCTTTGCATCGGCTCGGTGATCCAGGTGCCGTCGGCATAGTCGCGTGGGCCGGCGCAGCCTTGGATGACGCCAGCAAAGTCGCGATTGAAGCTGACCTCGAAATGGCCCAGGCGGATTAGTTTGGCCAGGCTGCGGGAGACATGCAGTTCCTGCGGGAGCAGCACGGTACGCGGGTCTGGAGACCACCAGAGCAATGGTTGGCCTTCCGAATACCAGGGGAAGCAGCCGTGACGATAGGCGGCGACCAGGCGCTCGGCGCTCAGGTCACCGCCTGCGGCCAGGAGTCCATTGGGTTCGCGCAGCGCCTTGTCCAGCGAAGGAAAGGTCAGTGAGTCGCGTTGCAGCCAGGTCAGCATGCGGGGGAGGGGAGGCGGGTGCGGGCACCCGCCACTCGACAATCAGATGTCGAGGTATTTTTCGGCATCAAGCGCGGCCATGCAGCCGGCCCCGGCCGAGGTAATCGCCTGGCGGTATACGTGATCAGCCACGTCGCCTGCGGCGAACACGCCTTCGATGCTGGTGGCAGTGGCATTGCCTTCACCGCCGCCCTGGACGATCAGGTAGCCGTCGCGCATTTCCAGTTGGCCTTTGAACAGGTCAGTGTTGGGCTTGTGGCCGATGGCGATGAATACGCCAGCCAGCGGCAATTCCTTGCTGCTGCCGTCGGCGGTATTGGTCAGGCGTACGCCGGTGACGCCGGTGTTGTCGCCCAGCACTTCGTCCAGGGTGTGGTTCCAGTGCAGGCGCACGTTGCCGTTGGCGGCCTTCTCGAACAGCTTGTCCTGCAGGATCTTCTCCGAGCGCAGCTTGTCGCGGCGGTGGATCAGGTGGACTTCCTTGGCGATGTTGGACAGGTACAGCGCTTCCTCGACGGCCGTGTTGCCGCCACCGATCACGCACACCACCTGATTGCGGTAGAAGAAGCCGTCGCAGGTGGCGCAGGCGGATACGCCCTTGCCGGCAAAGGCTTCTTCGGAAGGCAGGCCCAAGTACTGGGCACTGGCGCCGGTGGCGATGATCAGGGCGTCGCAGGTGTAGATAGCGTTGTCGCCCTTGAGGGTGAACGGCTTCTGCTGCAACTCGGCGGTATGGATGTGGTCGTAAACGATCTCGGTATCGAAGCGCTCGGCGTGCTTCTGCATGCGCTCCATCAGTGCCGGGCCGGTCAGGCCTTCGACGTCACCGGGCCAGTTGTCCACTTCGGTGGTGATGGTCAGCTGGCCGCCGGGCTGCATGCCGGTGATCACCAAAGGCTTGAGGTTGGCGCGGGCGGCATAGACGGCAGCGGTGTAACCGGCTGGGCCGGAGCCCAGAATGATCAGGCGTGAATGCTTGACTTCGCTCATAAAAAGACCCCATAAGCCTTTGTCACAAAAGAGAATGCATGCTCCAATTGAGCCGCACGGAAGATATAGCCAAGTATGCTACACCGAAGCGCGATGGGCCGGCAAAACGCGCCGCCAGCGCCGGGCCTGCATGGCAACGGACCTGTAAATCCGTACAATGGTCCGGCTTTCCGAATCCATCGATGGTTGGTCGCGCCCTGTGCGCAGGAATAACAGCGTTTTGAAGAACTCCACCTCTACCGCTCAGGTGCCGCTCTGGCGTCAGCAATTGCACTACCGACTCAAGGAAGGTGCACTGATCGCCCTGGCCGCCCTCTGTCTCTATCTGTGGATGGCTCTGCTGACCTACGACCCGGTCGATCCGGGCTGGACGCATACCAGCAATGTCGAACAGGTGCAGAACGCCGCCGGGCGCGCGGGCGCCTGGTTTGCCGACGTGCTGTTCATGATCCTCGGCTATTTCGCCTACCTGTTCCCGCTGCTGCTGGGCATCAAGACCTGGCAGGTATTCCGTCATCGCCACCAGCCCTGGCAGTGGAGCGGGTGGCTGTTTTCCTGGCGCCTGATCGGTCTGGTGTTTCTGGTGCTGGCCGGTTCCGGCCTGGCCTATATCCATTTTCACTCCGCTACCGGCATGCCGGCTTCGGCGGGCGGTGCGCTGGGTGAAAGCCTGGGGCAACTGGCCGTCAATGCCCTGAACGTGCAGGGCAGCACGCTGCTGTTCCTTGCTCTGTTCCTGTTCGGTATGACGGTGTTTGCCGATCTGTCCTGGTTCAAGGTGATGGACGTCACCGGCAAGATCACCCTCGACCTGATCGAGTTGATCAACAGCCTGATTACTCGTTGGTGGGAGTCGCGCCTGCAGCGCAAGCAGTTGGTTGCCCAGTTGCGCGAAGTGGATGAGCGGGTCAGCGAAGTGGCGGCTCCGGTGGTGCATGACCGCCGTGAACAGGCCAAGGTCAAGGAACGTCTGATCGCCCGCGAGGAAGCGCTGACCAAGCACATGAGCGAGCGCGAAAGCCGCCCAGCGCCGGTCATCGCGCCGCCACCGCCACCCAAGGCCGCCGAGCCGAGCAAGCGCGTGCTGAAAGAGAAGCAGGTGACCCTGTTCGAAGACAGCGCTGTGGCCGGTACCCTGCCGCCGATTTCGATTCTCGACGCTGCCGAGAAGAAGCAGAAGCAGTACTCCCCAGAATCCCTGGAGGCCATGTCGCGTCTGCTGGAGATCAAGCTCAAGGAGTTCGGCGTCGAGGTCATCGTCGAGTCCGTGCACCCGGGCCCGGTGATTACCCGCTTTGAGATTCAGCTGGCCGCGGGGATCAAGGTCAGCCGCATCTCCGGCCTAGCCAAGGACCTGGCGCGCTCGATGGCGATCATCAGTGTGCGCGTGGTCGAGGTGATTCCGGGCAAGACCACTGTGGGTATCGAGATTCCCAACGAAGACCGACAGATCGTGCGCTTCTCCGAAGTGCTGTCGTCGTCCGAGTATGACGATGCCAAGTCGCCGGTCACCCTGGCCCTGGGCCACGACATCGGCGGCAAGCCGGTAATCACCGACCTGGCCAAGATGCCGCACCTGCTGGTGGCCGGTACCACCGGCTCCGGTAAGTCGGTGGGGGTCAACGCGATGATCCTGTCGATCCTGTTCAAGTCCGGCCCGGAAGACGCCCGGATGATCATGATCGACCCGAAAATGCTCGAACTGTCGATCTACGAGGGCATTCCGCATCTGCTGTGCCCGGTCGTGACCGACATGAAGGAGGCCGCCAACGCCCTGCGCTGGTCGGTTGCCGAGATGGAGCGCCGCTACAAGCTGATGGCCGCCATGGGCGTGCGTAACCTGGCTGGCTTCAACCGCAAGGTGAAGGACGCCGAGGAAGCCGGCACGCCGCTGACCGATCCGCTGTACAAGCGCCAGTCGATGGAAGATGAGGCGCCGTTGCTGAAGACCCTGCCCACCATCGTGGTGGTGGTCGACGAGTTCGCCGACATGATGATGATCGTCGGCAAGAAGGTCGAAGAGCTGATCGCGCGTATCGCGCAGAAGGCCCGTGCCGCCGGTATCCACCTGATTCTGGCGACCCAGCGCCCGTCGGTCGACGTGATCACTGGCCTGATCAAGGCCAACATCCCGACCCGCATGGCGTTCCAGGTCTCCAGCAAGATCGACTCGCGCACCATCCTCGATCAGGGCGGCGCCGAACAGCTGCTGGGCCATGGCGACATGCTCTACCTGCCGCCAGGCACCGGCCTGCCGATCCGCGTGCATGGCGCCTTCGTTTCCGACGAGGAAGTGCACCGAGTGGTCGAAGCCTGGAAGCAGCGCGGTTCGCCGGACTACATCGAAGACATCCTGGCCGGTGTCGAAGAAGCCGGTAGCGGCTTCGATGGCGGCAGCAGCGGCGAAGGCGGTGAGGGCAGCGAGGCTGACCCGCTGTACGACGAAGCCGTCAACTTTGTGCTGGAGAGTCGCCGCGCTTCCATCTCCGCCGTGCAGCGCAAGCTGAAGATTGGCTACAACCGTGCCGCTCGTATGATCGAGGCCATGGAAATGGCCGGCGTGGTCACGTCGATGAACACCAACGGCTCGCGCGAAGTGATCGCGCCGTCGCCCGTCCGGGACTGATCTGCAGTCCGTAGTATGAAGAGGATTTCCATGCGACTGATCCGCATGCTGCTGCTGGCCACGCTAGCCTGCACAGCCGTTACCGCCCAGGCCAACGACGATGTCGCGGTCAAGCGCCTGAGTGCGCTGCTCGACCAGGCCCAGACCCTCAGCGGGCGTTTTTCCCAGTTGACCCTCGATGGCACTGGCACCCAGCTGCAGGAAACATCCGGCCAGCTGTCGCTCAAGCGCCCTGGCCTGTTCCGCTGGCATACCGACGCGCCGCAGGAGCAACTGCTGGTGTCCAACGGCCAGAAGGTTTGGCTGTATGACCCGGACCTGATGCAAGTGACCATCCAGAGCCTCGATCAGCGCATGACCCACACCCCGGCGCTGCTGCTGTCTGGCGATGCGTCGAAGATCAGCGAGAACTTCGAGATCAGCTTCAAGGAAGCCGGCGAAGTGGTCGACTTCATGCTCAAGCCCAAGGCCAAGGACACCCTGTTCGATAACCTGCGCCTGTCCTTTCGCAAGGGTGTGATCAACGACATGCAGCTGATCGACGCGGTCGGCCAGCGCACCAACATCCTGTTCCTCGGCGTGAAGATGAACGAGAAGCTGGATGCCGGCCTGTTCGACTTCGAGGTGCCCAAGGGTGCCGACGTGATTTCGGAAACCAACTAAGAGTCTGCCGCCGCCTGCCATGGACCTGTTTCGTTCTGCCCCCGTTGCTCAGCCCCTGGCCGCTCGCTTGCGCGCGACCAGCCTGGACGAGTACGTCGGTCAGGAACATGTGCTGGGCCACGGCAAACCGCTGCGCGAAGCGCTGGAGCAGGGCGCGCTGCACTCGATGATCTTCTGGGGGCCGCCGGGCGTGGGCAAGACCACCCTGGCCAAGCTGCTGGCCCAGGTATCCGAGGCGCACTTCGAGACGATTTCCGCGGTGCTCTCCGGAGTCAAGGAAATCCGCCAGTCGGTGGAAGTGGCCAAGCAGCAGGCCGCCCAGTATGGCCGTCGCACCATCCTCTTCGTCGATGAGGTGCACCGCTTCAATAAGAGCCAGCAGGACGCCTTTCTGCCCTATGTGGAAGACGGCACGCTGATCTTCATTGGCGCTACCACCGAGAACCCGTCCTTCGAGCTGAACAACGCGCTGCTGTCGCGCGCTCGCGTCTATGTGCTGAAAAGCCTGGACGAGGCGGCCATGCGCAAGCTGGTGCAGCGCGCGCTGACGGAAGAAAAAGGCTTGGGTAAACAGCAACTGAGCCTGCCGGACGAGAGCTTCAAGATCCTCCTGGCTGCCGCCGATGGTGACGGCCGGCGTCTGCTCAACCTGCTGGAGAATGCCGCCGACCTGGCCGAGGACGGCAGCGAGATCGCTCCCGAACTGCTGCAGAACCTGCTCGGCGATAGCCGCCGGCGTTTCGACAAGGGTGGCGAAGCCTTCTACGACCAGATTTCCGCGTTGCACAAGTCGGTACGCGGCTCCAATCCAGATGGCGCGCTGTACTGGTACGCACGCATGCTCGATGGCGGCTGCGATCCGTTGTACCTGGCACGGCGTGTAGTGCGCATGGCCAGTGAGGACATCGGCAATGCCGACCCGCGTGCGCTGACCCTGTGCCTCAACGCCTGGGACGTACAGGAGCGTTTGGGCAGCCCGGAAGGCGAGCTTGCCGTGGCCCAGGCCATTGTCTACCTGGCCTGTGCACCGAAGAGCAACGCCGTGTACATGGGTTTCAAGGCCGCGATGCGCGACGCCGCCGAGCACGGCTCGCTGGAAGTGCCGCTGCACCTGCGCAACGCGCCGACCAAGCTGATGAAGCAGCTGGGCTATGGCGACGAATACCGCTACGCCCACGACGAGCCGGATGCCTATGCCGCTGGGGAAGACTATTTCCCCGAACAGCTCGAGCCGCAGGCCTACTACCAGCCGGTGCCGCGCGGTCTGGAGCTGAAGATCCGCGACAAGCTGGCCCACCTGGCCGCGCTGGACGCCGCCAGCCCGCGCAAACGGAGGGAACCATGATTGGTGTGGTGATCGCCGTTGCCCTGGGTGGCATGGCCGGCACGTTGCTGCGCTTCGCCACCGGCAACTGGGTGAGCGCGCACTGGCCGCAGCATTTCTATGGCGCTACCCTGGCGGTCAACATTGTTGGCTGTCTGCTGATCGGCTATCTCTACGGGTTGTTCCTGTTGCGCCCGGAGGTGCCGCTGGAACTGCGCGCGGGTCTGATGGTGGGCTTCCTCGGTGGCCTGACCACGTTTTCATCCTTTTCCCTCGATACGCTGCGCCTGCTGGAAAACGGCCAGGCGCCCATGGCCATCGGCTATGCGGCGGTCAGCGTAGTGGGTGGTCTGCTCGCAACCTGGGCCGGCCTGACATTAACCAAGCTCTGATCTGAACGAGAACATCCCATGCTCGACTCCAAACTGGTTCGTACCCAACTGCAGGAAATTGCGGACCGCCTGGCTACCCGCGGCTTCCAACTGGACGTGGCGCGGTTCGAGGCCCTTGAGGCCCAGCGCAAGAGCGTGCAGACCCGCACCGAACAGCTGCAGGCCGAGCGCAACACTCGTTCCAAGTCGATTGGGCAGGCCAAACAGCGTGGCGAAGATATCGCACCGCTGCTGGCGGAAGTCGACAAGATGGGCAGCGACCTGGAAGAGGGCAAGCGCGAGCTGGACGCGATCCAGGTCGAGCTGGACAACCTGCTGCTGAACATCCCCAACCTGCCCGACGCGTCGGTGCCAGTCGGCGCAGATGAAGACGGCAACGTCGAGGTGGCTCGCTGGGGCACGCCGCGCAGCTTCGATTTCACCGTCCAGGATCACGTCGCTCTGGGTGAGCAGCATGGCTGGCTGGATTTCGAGACCGCCGCCAAGCTGTCCGGCGCCCGTTTCGCCCTGCTGCGGGGGCCTATCGCCCGCCTGCACCGCGCCCTGGCGCAGTTCATGGTCAACCTGCACACCGAGCAGCACGGCTACGAGGAGGC
>JBBNAI010000449.1:0-2008 GCA_037994305.1 Pseudomonas sp.
TGGCGATCATCAGCAGGCCGGAGGTGTCGCGATCGATGCGGTGCACCAGCTCGATATCCTTGCAATCCGGGCGCAACTGGCGAAAGGCCTCGATCACCCCGTAATTGAGACCGCTGCCGCCATGCACGGCGATACCCGCCGGTTTGTTCAGCACAATCAGCGCCTTGTCCTCGAAAACGATGGCCGCCTCGAGACGCTCAAGCAACCCCTGCGCCAAAGGCTCCGGCTCGTCACGCTCAGCCAGGCGCAGCGGCGGAACCCGCACGATGTCACCCGCCTGCAATTTGTACTCAGGCTTGATCCGCCCCTTGTTAACCCGCACCTCACCCTTGCGCAGGATGCGATAGATCAGGGTTTTCGGGACGCCCTTGAGCTGAGTGCGCAAGAAATTATCGATGCGCTGGCCGGCAAGCTCCGGCGCAACCTCAAGCAACTGGACGCCGGAGGTTGGGGTATTATCAGTAGTCATGGCTGCGATCATAACAATTTTTTATGGAATTGAAGCACTTAATCATTACTGATATAGTCGCGAACGCCGCCAAAAGCGGCCCGGTCAGTGGATGATCGACAACACAACCATCCCTGCCGAGCGCAACCCTTTCAGGACGTGAGGCCGTCCGACGGGACCTTCGCCGCACTAGAGCGCGAAGAGCCCCGAAATCAAAGCCTTGAGCCATAGACGCGCAAGCCTCCCAAGGGAGCTTGCGGTAAATGCTAACCCGCTGCGGATTCTGCGAGCGGCACCCGATTTTAGCGATACGTGTAGGGTGGAGATGCACAACCGTCGGACTGCGTAGCAACAAAGCTTTCTCAGACGCTTCATTATCGTCCGCAGCGATTGGTTGATTCCTCCCCTGACTGAGTGCTTCTGTCACCACAGCAAGCAGGAGCGTCGTCGCGGCCCAGGCCCCATTGGCCAAAGGTTGCTAGACACTGGAATGATTTACGCCCATTCCTGACGCGCCCTGACACCGACCGTGAGAGTCGTGTGTGCCAACCGCCGTTTCCGGCAGCACCGGAAACCATTGGTACAACATGAAAAGAATGCTGATCAACGCAACTCAACCTGAAGAGTTGCGTGTAGCCCTGGTAGACGGCCAGAAACTCTACGACCTGGACATCGAGTCCGGCGCCCGTGAGCAGAAAAAGGCCAACATCTATAAAGGTCGCATCACCCGCGTCGAGCCGAGCCTCGAAGCGGCTTTTGTCGACTTCGGCGCTGAGCGCCACGGCTTCCTGCCGCTGAAAGAAATCTCCCGCGAGTACTTCAGCAAGTCGCCCGAAGGCGGCCGCGTCAACATCAAGGAAGTCCTCAAGGAAGGCCAGGAAGTCATCGTCCAGGTCGAGAAGGAAGAACGTGGCAACAAGGGCGCCGCCCTGACCACCTTCATCAGCCTCGCTGGTCGTTACCTGGTCCTGATGCCGAACAACCCACGTGCTGGTGGCATCTCCCGCCGCATCGAAGGCGAAGAGCGCAACGAACTGCGCGAAGCGCTGAACGGCCTCAACGCCCCAGGCGACATGGGCCTGATCGTGCGCACCGCCGGCCTCGGCCGCTCCAGCGACGAACTGCAGCTCGACCTCGATTATCTGGTTCAACTGTGGACCGCGATCAAGGACGCCTCGCAGGATCGCGCCGCACCGTTCCTGATCTATCAGGAATCCAACGTCATCATCCGCGCCATCCGCGACTACCTGCGCCAGGACATCGGCGAAGTCCTGGTCGACAGCGTCGAAGCCCAGGAAGAAGCCCTGTCCTTCATCCAGCAGGTGATGCCGCAGTACGCCAGCAAGATCAAGCTGTATGAAGACAGCGTGCCGCTGTTCAACCGCTTCCAGATCGAAAGCCAGATCGAAACCGCCTTCCAGCGCGAAGTGAAACTGCCGTCCGGCGGTTCCATCGTCATCGACCCGACCGAAGCCCTGGTGTCCATCGACATCAACTCGGCGCGTGCGACCAAAGGCGGCGACATCGAAGAAACCGCCCTGCAGACCAACCTGGAAGCGG
>JBBNAI010000450.1:0-4964 GCA_037994305.1 Pseudomonas sp.
CGGGTTACTGCGACTTGCGAACCCGCAGGTACCACTCGGACAGCAGGCGCACCTGCTTCTCGGTGTAGCCACGTTCGACCATGCGTGTGACAAAGTCGTTGTGCTTCTGTTGGTCCTCCTTGCTTGCTTTGGCGTTGAAGCTGATAACTGGCAGCAGGTCCTCGGTGTTGGAGAACATCTTCTTCTCGATGACCACGCGCAGCTTCTCGTAGCTGAGCCAGGTCGGGTTCTTGCCGTTGTTGTTGGCGCGGGCGCGCAGCACGAAGTTCACGATCTCGTTGCGGAAATCCTTCGGGTTGCTGATACCGGCCGGCTTCTCGATTTTCTCCAGTTCCTCGTTGAGGGCTACGCGGTTGAGGATTTCGCCGGTTTCCGGGTCGCGGTACTCCTGGTCCTGAATCCAGAAGTCGGCGTACAGCACGTAGCGATCGAAGATGTTCTGCCCGTATTCGCTGTAGGACTCCAGGTAGGCAGTCTGGATTTCCTTGCCGATGAACTCGATGTAGCGCGGCGCCAGGTATTCCTTGATGAAACGCAGGTAGCGCTCGCGGACTTCTGCAGGGAATTGTTCCTGTTCGATCTGCTGTTCCAGCACATACAGCAGGTGCACGGGGTTTGCGGCGATCTCGTGGGGGTCGAAGTTGAACACTTTGGACAGGATCTTGAAGGCGAAGCGGGTCGACAGGCCGTTCATGCCTTCGTCCACGCCTGCGGTGTCGCGGTATTCCTGGATCGACTTGGCCTTGGGGTCGGTGTCCTTGAGGTTTTCGCCGTCATAAACGCGCATTTTCGAGTAGATGTTGGAGTTCTCCGGCTCTTTCAGCCGGCTGAGCGTGGAGAACTGGGCAAGCATCTTCAGCGTGTCCGGCGCGCAGTGGGCGTTGGCCAGGGAGCTGTTGATCAGCAGCTTGTCGTAGATCTTGATCTCGTCGGTGACGCGCAGGCAGTACGGCACCTTGACGATGTAGATACGGTCGATGAAGGCTTCGTTGTTCTTGTTGTTGCGGAAGCTGTGCCACTCGGACTCGTTGGAGTGGGCCAGCAGGATGCCGCTGTAGGGGATCGCGCCGAGGCCCTCGGTGCTGTTGTAGTTGCCTTCCTGGGTGGCGGTGAGCAAGGGGTGCAGGACCTTGATCGGCGCTTTGAACATCTCGACGAATTCCATCAGCCCCTGGTTGGCCCGGCACAGGGCGCCCGAGTAGCTGTAGGCATCCGCGTCGTTCTGCGGAAATTCTTCCAGCTTGCGGATATCCACCTTGCCGACCAGCGCGGAGATGTCCTGGTTGTTCTCGTCGCCCGGCTCGGTCTTGGCCACGGCGATCTGGTTGAGGATCGAAGGGTACAGCTTGACCACGCGGAACTGACTGATATCGCCGCCGAACTCGGCCAGGCGCTTGCTGGCCCAGGGCGACATGATGCTGTTCAGGTAGCGCCGATGGATGCCGTAGTCCTCTTCGAGGATGGCGCCATCTTCCACTGCATTGAACAGGCCGAGTGGCGACTCGAACACCGGTGAGCCCTTGATGGCGTAGAAGGGCACTTTCTCCATCAGTTGCTTGAGCTTTTCCGCCAGCGAGGATTTACCGCCGCCGACCGGACCAAGCAGGTAGAGGATCTGTTTCTTTTCTTCCAGACCCTGAGCGGCGTGGCGGAAGTAGGAGACGATCTGGTCAATGCACTCTTCCATGCCATGGAAGTCGGCAAAGGCCGGATAGCGGCGAATGACCTTGTTGGAGAAGATTCGTGACAGCCGCGAGTTGCTCGAGGTGTCGATCAGCTCCGGCTCGCCAATGGCCATCAGCAGCCGCTCGGATGCCGAGGCATAGGCGCTGCGATCCGCCTTGCACAGGTCGAGGTATTCCTGAAGGGAATACTCCTCCTGGCGGGTCGCCTCGAAGCGTTGCTGGAAGTGGCTGAAAATACTCATGACTGCACCTCGCTCGCTGCATAGGAGCCGGCACGGGTCATTCGGGCGGGTGCAGGGGAAGCCGACGCGTCGGCCGTCAGGAACCCCCAGAACACCATAAAAACGCTACCGATGGCCCGGAACCGGTGTGCCGGCTCTTCCTTTTGGATGGCCTGAAACTAAGAGTAGTTCGGATTCGGCAGGCGCAAGGATGTCATGAGGGTGACAGGATATTACCGCTCGTCGGCAGGGCGCTGAAGCGTAGGCGTGGCGGGGGTTCGACCGTGCAGATTTTTTTTACTCGGGCTCGCTCTTGGCGACTTCACCGGGGTACTGGCTGCGCCATAGCTCGAAGCCGCCATCCAGGCTGTAGACCTCGGAAAAGCCCTGGTGCGCCAGGTAGGCGGCGGCATTCTGGCTGGAGTTGCCGTGGTAGCAGGTGACGATCAGTGGGTGGTCGAAGTCGGCCTTGGCGATGAAGTCCGGCAGCGAGTGGTTATCCAGCAGCTGCGAACCGCTGATATGGCCATTGGCGAAGCTCTGTGGGTCGCGTACGTCGACCACCACGGCGCCTTGCTCACGCAGGGCCTGGGCCTGCTCGGGGGGGATGCGTTTGAATTCGCTCATTTCAGGTCCTCACAGCTGCAGCGGTGCAGTTCGCCGCTGTCGATGTTCATCAGGGTCATTGCGCCGCCCCACACGCAGCCGCTGTCCAGGGCGAACAGGCCGGGTTCGTCGCAGTTACCTTCCAGCGCCGCCCAGTGACCGAAGATGATCTTCTGGCCGCGGGTCTTGCGCTGCGGGTAGCTGAACCAGGGGGCGTAGCCGGGTGGTGCGGTGTCGACGCCTTCCTTGCTCTTCAGGTCGAGCGTGCCGTCGGCGGTGCAGAAGCGCATGCGGGTGAAGTAGTTGGTGATCACCCGCAGGCGGGTGACGCCGTGCAGGTCTTTATCCCACTTGGCCGGCTCGTTGCCGTACATGCCGTCGAGGAACAGCGGCAGGCGGGCGTCGTCGCGCAGGGTTTCTTCCACTTCGGCAGCGCGCTTGAGGGCTTTCTCCAGCGTCCACTGTGGCGGGATGCCGGCATGCACCAGGGCGATGTCGCGCTGTTCGTCGTAGTGCAGCAGCTTTTGCAGGCGCAGCCAGTCGAGCAGGTCCTTGCGGTCCGGTGCGTCGAGGATTTCCTGCAGGGTGTCGCTTTTCTTCAGGCGCTCGATGTTGTGCGCCACGGCCAGTAGGTGCAGGTCGTGGTTGCCCAGCACGCAGACCAGCGAGTCGCGCATGGCGAACAGGAAACGCAGGGTCTCCAGCGATTGCGGGCCACGGTTGACCAGGTCACCGACCAGCCACAGGCGATCCTGCAGCGGGTTGAAGGTGACCCGTTCGAGCAGGCACTTGAGCGGTTGCAGGCAGCCTTGCAGGTCGCCGACGGCATAGGTCGCCATCAGTGCAGGGCTCCCGGTACGGCCAGGCGGAAGGGGGTGATGGTGGCGTCGAAGCGGGTGCCGTCATCGGCGAGCATCTGGTAGCTGCCGTGCATGCTGCCGACCAGGGTGGCCATCACCGTGCCGCTGCTGTAGGTGTGGCTCTGGCCTGGTTCGAGGTGCGGCTGTTGGCCGACTACGCCGGCGCCGCGTACTTCCTGCACGCGGCCGTCGCCGTCGGTGATGATCCAGTGGCGGCTCAGCAGCTTGGCGGCCACCGCGCCCGAATTCAGGATGGTCACGGTATAGGCGAAGGCATAGCGCTTCTGCTCGGGGTTGGACTGCTCGGGCAGGTGGCGAGTAACGACGCTGACATCTACCTGGTAACGGGACTCGGACATGGAGAAAACTCGACTAGCTGGAACAGCAGTTTAGTCCTGGTGCGCGGCGCCGGGTTGGGCGGCGAGCTGGTCGGCCAGGCGAACGAAAGCGGCAAGGTCGAGCTGCTCGGGGCGCAGGCTGCCATCTACCTCGGCGGCCTCGATGGCGCTGGCCGGCAGCAATTGCTTGAGCGTGTTGCGCAGGGTCTTGCGGCGCTGGTTGAACGCCTCGCGCACTACGCGTTCGAGCAGGCGGTGGTCCTTGGCCGGGTGTGGCAGCACTTCATGCGGCACCAGGCGGACGATCGCCGAGTCGACCTTGGGTGGCGGATTGAACGCGCCGGGGCCGACGTTGAACAGATGCTCCACGCGGCAGTGGTACTGCACCATGATCGACAGGCGGCCCCAATCACCACCGCCGGGTTCGGCGGCCAGGCGTTCGACCACTTCCTTTTGCAGCATGAAGTGCATGTCGCGGATCAGGTGGGCGTTGTCCAGCAGGTGGAAAATCAGCGGCGTGGAGATGTTGTACGGCAGGTTGCCGACCACGCGCAGGCTGTTGGGGGCGGCATCCAGGCGATTGAAGTCGAACTTCAGCGCATCGCCTTGGTTCAGGCGAAAGTTCGGCTGCTGGCCGAACTTGGCTTGCAGGATGGGGATCAGGTCGAGGTCGATCTCGATCACGTCGAGCTGCGCGCCGCTGCTCAGCAGACCCTCGGTCAGGGCGCCCTGGCCTGGGCCGATTTCCAGCATGCGCTCGCCTTCGCGGGCATAGATGGCGCGCAGGATGCGGTGAATCACCCCGGCGTCATGCAGGAAGTTCTGGCCGAAGCGCTTGCGCGCGCGGTGTTGGTACTCGGGCATCGGGACAGCTCCAAGCTTCAAGCCACAAGCTTAAAGCGCATGCAAAGAATGGCAGTTTAACAGCATTGCCGGCGGCAACCGTAGGCCGGGCGCGCGTTACGCTCGACTGGCGGCCATCTGGTAGGCGGTCTCCAGGGCGACCTGCAGGCTGCCGCTGTCGACGTTGCCGCTGCCGGCCAGGTCCAGCGCGGTGCCGTGGTCGACCGAGGTGCGGATGATCGGCAGGCCCAGGGTGACGTTGACCGCCGCACCGAAGCCCTTGTACTTGAGCACCGGCAGGCCCTGATCGTGGTACATCGCCAGCACGGCGTCGCAATGGTCGAGGTGCTTGGGGGTGAACAGGGTGTCGGCTGGCAACGGGCCGATCAGGTTAAGGCCTTCGCCACGCAG
>JBBNAI010000451.1:0-14196 GCA_037994305.1 Pseudomonas sp.
AACAACCCGGCGCAGATCATCGGCGTGCTGGACTGGGAACTGACCACCATCGGCGACCCGCTGATGGACCTGGGCAACACCCTTGCCTACTGGATCGACGCCACCGACCCGGCGCCGATGCAGATGATGCGCCGTCAGCCGAGCAATGCGCCTGGCATGCTCAGCCGCCAGGAGTTCGTCGACTATTACGCCGAGCGTGCCGGCATCCAGATCGACAATTTCGACTTCTACTACACCTACGGCCTGTTCCGCCTGGCCGGCATCGTGCAGCAGATCTACTACCGCTTCTTCCACGGCCAGACCAAGGACAAACGCTTCGCGCAGTTCATTCACATGAACAAGCTGCTGGAGCAGACCAGCCTGCAGGTCATCGGCAAATCCACTCTGTAACCCGGCTCAGACAAGGTAATAGCAATGTCCAAGACAAACCTGTTCGACCTCGACGGCAAGATCGCTTTCGTTTCCGGCGCCAGCCGCGGCATCGGTGAAGCCATCGCCAAACTGCTGGCCCAACAAGGCGCTCATGTCATCGTCTCGAGCCGCAAGATCGACGACTGCCAGAAAGTCGCCGACGCCATCATCGCCGACGGCGGCAAAGCCACCGCCGTGGCCTGCCATATCGGCGAAATGGAGCAGATCAGCAACGTCTTCGCAACCATCCGCGAGCAGTTCGGCCGCCTCGACATCCTGGTCAACAACGCCGCTACCAACCCGCAGTTCTGCAACGTGCTGGACACCGACCTGGGCGCCTTCCAGAAGACCGTCGACGTCAACATCCGCGGCTACTACTTCATGTCCATCGAAGGCGGCAAGCTGATGAAGCAGAACGGTGGTGGCAGCATCATCAACGTCGCTTCGATCAACGGCGTGTCGCCCGGCGAGTTCCAGGGCATCTACTCGGTAACCAAAGCCGCCGTGATCAGCATGACCAAGGTCTTCGCCAAGGAATGCGCGCAGTTCGGCATTCGCTGCAACGCCCTGCTGCCAGGCCTGACCGACACCAAGTTCGCCTCGGCCCTGGTCAAGAACGACGCCATCCTCAACATCGCCCTGCAGCGTATCCCGCTCAAGCGCGTAGCCGAGCCGAGCGAAATGGCCGGTACCGTGCTGTACCTGGCCAGCGATGCGTCCAGCTACACCACTGGCGTGGCACTGAACGTCGATGGCGGTTTCCTCTCCTGAGTCCTGGCTCACGAGAGTTGCAACCGTAAAAAAGGGACCTTCGGGTCCCTTTTTCATTGCCTGGTTGTTACTGCCAGTCTTTCAGCGCCTGGTTGGCCGCCTGGTTCATCGGCTGCGCCAGCAGACCGGTAGGGCTCAGGCTGACGCTGAACATCGCGCCATCGGCGATTGGCAGATAAGTCACCCGCGCGGCCTGTGGATCGAACAGGAACAGGCTGTGCTGGCCCAGGCGCAGCCAGCGCCAGAGATCGATACCGTAAGGACTGGTGGCCAGGGTGACTTCGGCGTGACGGGCACTTTCCTGTTGCTCGATGGCCAGGAAGCGGCCGGAGAGCTTCTCGAGGCGGTAACCGGGCTGCAGGCCGATCAACGCCGCCAACCCTTTCCAGCGCAGCAGGCGGCCATCCAACTGCCACAGATCACCCTCGAGCACGACTTCGCGCTCCTCGCCGCCCTCCTGCAGATTGACCCGGTAGCGCTGTGGTCCATCGGCACTGAAGCTCAGGATCAACAGAGGCTTGTCTTCCGGCAAGGTGCCGTAGCTCATCAGGTCATAGGCCACCACGCCAACCAACGCCGCCACGCCGAGAAAAACCAAGCCAAAAGTGCCGCGCAACCAGCCGAGAAACCAGCTGCGCGCCAGCAGAATGCGTGCGGCGACAAACAGCGCCAAAACTGCCAGAAGGCCAACAAACCAGGCCAGGCCGTCATACTGCATGAGTCGGATTCCTTCTCCGTGAAATTGCCGGCATTATGCGCAGCAGCCCGGCTAACCGGCCAGCCGCAGCCCCGTACAATTGAATCCACGTCGAGTTTTTTATGCCTTTTCCCTTTGAACTGGGCGTTGATCCCATCACGTTGGCGGTTCTTGCCCTGGTTGCCTTCACCGCCGGCTTCATTGATGCAATTGCCGGTGGCGGCGGCCTGCTGACCATTCCCGCGCTGCTCACCGCCGGCCTGCCACCGCACCTGGTACTGGGCACCAATAAGCTGTGCGCCACCTTTGGCTCGGCCACCGCCAGCTACACCTTCTATCGGCGCAAACTGTTTGCCCCACGCCAATGGCGCAATGCCCTGATAGCCACCGCCATCGGTTCGGCGCTGGGTGCCATGCTGGCCCACTGGCTGCCGGCAGCGTGGCTCAATCAGATGCTGCCTGCCGTGGTGTTCGGTTGCGGCCTGTACCTGTTGTTTGGCAAGACCCCGGAAAACCCGGGCCCGCAAGACGCGCCCATCATGACCGGGCGACAGTGGCCGCAGGGCCTTGGCCTGGGCTTCTACGATGGAGTGGCCGGGCCCGGAACCGGCGCCTTCTGGACGGTCAGCACGCTGCTGATGTATCCGCTGGATCTGGTCCGTGCCAGCGGCGTGGCGCGCACGATGAACTTCGTCAGCAACGCCATGGCCCTGACCGTGTTTATCATCACCGGCCAGGTCGCCTGGCTGCTCGGCATCTGCATGGGCTTGGCACTGATGGCCGGCGCCTACCTCGGCGCACACACGGCAATACGCGGCGGCTCGAAATTCATCCGCCCGGTATTCATTCTGGTGGTATTGGCACTGACGGCACGCCTGGCGTGGCAGCACTGGTTCAACAGCTGACTAGCGCCCCAGCTCAGGTTCCGCTCGGCCCAGGCGTCGTGCCAAATAGATATCGATCAGGTAGCGGGCAATCGAACGCTGCATCGGCAGCTGCGGCAGCTGTTCGATGTGGAACCAGCGCGCATCCTCGATTTCGTCAGCCTGCGGCACGATCTCACCACTGACGTACTCGGCGTGAAACCCCAGCATCAGCGAGTGCGGGAACGGCCAGCCCTGGCTGCCCAGGTACTGCAGGTTGCCGACCTGCAGGCCGACTTCCTCGAACACCTCACGCGCCACGCACTCCTCCGCCGACTCGCCCGGCTCGACGAAGCCTGCCAGGGTGCTGTACATGCCTGGAGGAAAACGCTGCGAGCGCGCCAGAAGCACTTCGTCGCCGCGGGTGATCAGCACGATCATGCTTGGCGAGATGCGCGCGTAACTGTCCAGGCCGCACTGCGGGCAACGCATGCAACGCTCGCGCACCACCTGCACGGTGGCATGTCCGCAGCGCCCGCAGAACCGGTGCTGGTCATCCCAGGCACCGATCTGCTCGGCAAACGAGAGCATGCGAAACGTCTGGTAGTCGGCCTGCAGCATGAACTGACGCAGGCTCTGCCAGAAGCAGCCCGGCAACTCGGCAGGATGCCTCAGCTCCAACAACCACACCGGCTCACCATCGAAATGACCAAGGCCATGCTCGGCAACCACCGGCAGATCCTGGCGTTTCAGCCATTCGCGGGGGAATAGCACGCCATTGCCATCCGCCAGGAAGCCTTGCGCACTGCGCGCCAGCGCCCAGCCACCAGCCTGGTCATTGTCCAGGGGTGACGTGGTCTGCCAGCCCGTTGGCATCAGGCCGCCACCGGCAAGCCCAGGGCGCGCACGCTTTCCTCGGCGAGGTCGAGCACGCTGGGGGTGGTTTCCGGACGCAGCACTGCACCGGCTTCGAGGTAGTACTCGAGGCTGCTGAGGGCGTCAGCGAGGGTTTCCAGCATCTGCTCAGACGGCATCTGCGGAGCCTCGATCATGCGTGTCAGGATGTAGTCGGCGCAGGCCCCAATCAGGCGCGCGGCACGTTCTTGCCCAAGGAACCAGAGCCCGCCGCGCACGGCCTGCAGGCTGAAGGGCACGTTGGCCAGGTGCAGCTTGTCGCCATTGGATTCGAGGTAAGAGGTAATCGCCCGCTTGGCCAGGGCCAGACCACCCTGCGCCTCGTCGACCACCACGATGCGTGCTTCATTCAACTGATGTGCGGCGAAGGCCTCGCCCTCATCGCCAGGCTGCATCGCCTGCGGGCGCGAATTGCGCTGCTCGCCGCGCTCCAGGCTGGCGACCATGCTTTCGACATAGAGCACACCCTCGGCCAATTTGTGCAGATCAGCACTCTGCGCCGGGGTATTTTCGTCCCAGCTGGCCACCACCGGCAGCTGCACCTGCAACGCATTGGCCGCAGAGCTGAGGCCAACCATGCCAAGGGTCTTGGCCAGTTTGCCGAGCAACGCGTGCAGGTTGCCGAAGCTGTCCGGCTGAGCGGTGCCGCGCTCGATCAGGTCGAGGATATCCTTGACGCTGGCCAGCTCCTCACGAATCGCCGAGGACAGCGAGCGCATCACGCCCTGCCCCGGCCCGGACAGGCGCTGATATTCCTCGTCGAGCAGGTGATCGGTGAACGGCAGCGCCGTCAGGCCGAATACTTCACGCACATCGCTGGCGTACTGGCCACGGCTGTCAGCCAGTGCAACCAGATACAGCAGCTCCTTGAGCAGGCTGCGAGGCGCTTCATAGGACGGATTGACCAGCGCCTGTTTCAGCTCGCGATCCAGGCGGGAGAACAGCTGCTTGCGCGCCTTGCGTGTCAGCAACTGGCCGTCGAGCTGGGACTCCACCGCCGCTGCACCGATCCAGTACAGGCGGCTGCGCGCTTCACCGGCAAACAAACTGTCGAGGCGAGCGAGAGAGCGCAGCATCAGTTTGAGCCCGGCTTGCGGGTTGTCTTCACGGATAAAACCAAGCAGCCCGACCTGGTACATATGGCGCAGGCGCCGGGCATCTTCGGCGCTGACCGCCGAAGCAGTCGGCACAGCCGCCGCACGCGTCTGGTCGAGGCGAACACTGAAGAAGAAGCTCTCCGGCAGCGGTGGCTGGGCACCGGCCAGGCGCAGATCGTTGATCGCTGGCAGCAGCAGCTCAGGCATTTCCTGGCGATGGGCGTCGACGTTTTCCAGGTAGCGGCGCAGTACATACATGGCGCTGCTCAGCGCCGACAACTGACCATCACGTTCCTCGCCTGCACCGGCCGGGATATCGGTGGCCTGCTGCAGGACTTCCTGGGCCAGCAGCTCGGCACCGGCCAGTTCAATCAGATTGAGGGTGCCGCGTACCTGATGCAGGCTTTCTACCGCCTGTTGCAACAGGCTGCCGTTGTTCCGTTCGGCAATGAAGTGCTCGAGACTCTGTTCGGTCTCTTCCATGGTGGTGAACAGCTCGTCACGCACCAGGCTCAGGGATGTCGCTCCAGTGACCATGGGTCTACTGCACCTCGCTCGGCTGGTACTGCATCAATCGGCAAATTCGGCTTTTTGCTTGCTCATGTGCGCGGCCATGGCCACACGCAAATCAGCAGACTGCAACATCGCGGCATTCCAGCTCGCCATGTACTCCAGACCGTCGTCGACCCGATGATCACGCATGTAGCGGATCATGTGCTTGGTGCCACGAATGGCGATGGGGGATTTCTCGGCAATCTCGCCAGCCAGCGCGAATACCCCGGCCAGCAGTTCGTCCTGGCTGGCGTAAGTGCGATTGACCAGGCCGATGCGCTGGGCTTCGCCGCCATCGATGGTGCGCCCGGTGTAGGCCAGTTCACGCATCATGCCGTCACCGATGATGCGCGGCAGGCGTTGCAGGGTGCCGACGTCAGCGGCCATGCCCATGTCGATCTCCTTGATCGAGAACTGCGCATCGGCGGTGCTATAACGCATGTCACACGCGGAGATCAGGTCGATGGCACCGCCCAGGCAGTAGCCCTGGATAGCTGCCAGCACCGGCTTGCGGCAATTGTCGACGGCATTGAAGGAGGCTTGCAGCTCGAGGATCTTGCGGCGCAGGCCCTCGGCATTTCTACCGATATCCTTGCCCAGCTGGCTGCCGGCCTGGGCCAGCAGCATCAGGTCGATGCCCGAAGAGAAATGCTTACCGGCCCCGGAGAGCACCACCACACGGGCTTCGTCGGTGTCATCGACCCATTGGAAGATGTCGACGATTTCCGCCCAGAAGTCCGCGTTCATCGCGTTGACCTTCTCCGGGCGGTTGATCTGCACATGGGCGATCTTGTCGCTCAACTCGACGCGGAAAGCTTTGTAGTCGGGCACGCAGATCATCCTCGAAGGCCAGGGCGCACAAGGCGCGCATAGAAATATTGTTATGGAATTAGCCGGCCAACTATAACAAGCATGCAACAAATGTCGATGCTGGCCACTGTGACGCAGGACACGCGGACAAAGCTAAGAGGATTTCTGACTATATCCGTTAAACTCTTGATCTCTTTGGGAGTGCACCGCGACGCGCTCGCCTTATTCACGGGAAATTTTCTATGTCTACATCACTCGTCAGTGCCTTTGGCCAGAACTTCCTCGGCCAGTCGCCGCGCTGGTACAAACTGACCATCCTTGCCCTGCTGATCCTCAATCCATTGACCCTGTGGACCATCGGCCCGGTTGCCGCCGGCTGGCTGCTGGTCGGCGAATTCATCTTCACCCTGGCCATGGCACTCAAGTGCTACCCACTGCAGCCCGGCGGCCTGCTGGTATTACAGGCCCTGGTGATCGGGCTGACCAGCCCGAAAGCGCTGTACGACGAGTTGGCGCATAACTTCCCTGTGATCCTGCTGCTGATGTTCATGGTCGCCGGCATCTACTTCATGAAGGACCTGTTGCTGTTCCTGTTCTCCCGCCTGCTGCTCGGCGTTCGCTCAAAAGCCGTGCTGTCCTTGTTGTTCTGCCTGTTGTCAGCGTTTCTCTCGGCCTTTCTCGATGCACTGACGGTGACGGCGGTGATCATCAGCGCCGCCATCGGTTTCTACTCGGTGTATCACCGTGTGGCCTCCGGCAACGAGGAAGCCACCAGTATCGACAGCGACCAGGAGCTCAGCGCTCTCGGCCGTGAAGAGCTGGAGCAGTTTCGCGCCTTCCTGCGCAGCCTGCTGATGCACGGCGCAGTGGGCACGGCCCTGGGTGGTGTGTGCACCCTAGTAGGCGAGCCGCAGAACCTGCTGATCGGCCATGAGCTGGGCTGGAACTTCAGCACCTTCTTCCAGACCGTCGCACCGGTGTCGATGCCCGTACTGGCCGCCGGCCTGATCACCTGCGTGCTGCTGGAGAAACTGCGCTGGTTCGGCTATGGCACCGAATTGCCGCCTGCCGTGCGCCAGATCCTTGCCGACAGCGCCGCAGAAAGCGCGCGCAAACGCACACCGCAGCAACGCGCCGCCCTGCTGGTACAGGCGCTGGCAGCCTTGCTGCTGATCATCGGACTGGCCCTGCATATCGCCGAGGTGGGTCTGATCGGCCTGATGGTGATCGTGCTGATCACCGCCGTCACCGGCATCACCGAAGAACACCAGATCGGTCGGGCATTCCAGGATGCCCTGCCCTTCACCGCACTGCTGGTGGTGTTCTTCGCCGTGGTCGCGGTGATCCACGACCAGCAGCTGTTCACCCCGCTGATCCAGGCCGTGCTCAGCCTGCCCAGCGATCAGCAGCCCGGCATGCTGTTCATCGCCAACGGCCTGCTTTCGGCGATCAGCGACAATGTGTTCGTCGCCACCATCTACATCACCGAGGTCAAGCAGGCGTTCCTCGCCGGCAAGATGAGCCGCGAGCACTTCGAGTTGCTGGCGGTGGCGATCAACACCGGCACCAACCTGCCCAGCGTGGCGACACCAAACGGCCAGGCCGCCTTCCTGTTCCTGCTCACCTCGGCCATCGCCCCCCTGGTGCGCTTGTCCTACGGTCGGATGGTGTGGATGGCGCTGCCGTATACGGTGGTCATGGGTGGTCTGGGCTGGTGGGCGGTAAGCCACTGGCTATAGCGACATCGCGCTGTACACGGTTGCGCCACTGGCGCCAGGTGTACAGCGGAATGCCCACCATCAAGACCAAGAAGCCCCAGAACACCGCCTGCTCGCCCGTGCCGTAGAGCGCCCACATCGAATAGATGAAGGCGCCACAGCCGATCCACAGGACGCGCCCCCGCTCCTGCCGGCCGAACTCGCCGGGGCGCACCGCGAGCAACTGCAGCAACGCCGCGGCGCAGAACACGTAAGGCACCACGCCGGCCATGGTGCCGAGCAGGATGATCAGGTTGAACACTTCGACCAGGTCGCCACGGCCATCGACCAGCACCAACACGGTTACCAGCACGCCGGAGATCAGCAGGCCGTTGGCCGGTACGCCGTGCTTGTTGGTCTTGGCCAGCGCCTCGGGCAGCAGCCCGTCGCGCGCGGTGGCCATGGGTATCTGGCCCTGCAGCAGCACCCAGCCGTTCAGCGCCCCGAGGCAGGCCACCACCGCGCCACCGGCGATGAAGTAGTAACCCCAGTCACCCAGCATGACCCGCGCGGCATCGGCGAAAGGCGCTGTGGAATGAGCCAGCACCGAGGGCGGCAACACGCCCTGCACCGCGGTGATCGAAAGGATGTAGACCAGCGCAGCCACCACCGTGCCGAACAGGGTCGCACGTGGAATGGTGCGGCGTGGATCGCGCACATGTTCGGCCGGTACGGTGGCCGACTCCAGGCCGATGAACGACCACAGCGTCAGCGCCGCCGTGGTGGCAATCGCCTGGGCATAGCCGCCACCGGGCAACTCGGCGGGTTCGGGGATACGCAGGTGCTCGGGATGAAAATAGAACCACCCCATTACGCCCACCAGCAGCAACGGCACCAGCTTGAGCGCGGTGAGAATGTTCTGCACCAGACCGAAGGCCTTGATCCCACGCAGGTTGATCAGCGTGCACAGCCAGATCGCCGCAATCGCCGTGGCCACCATCAGCACCGGGTCACGCAAGACCGGAAAGAACACCTGCAGATAACCCACCAGTGTCACCGAGATCGCCGCATTGCCGATCCACGCTGCTTTCCAGTAAGTCCAGGCGCACAGGTAACCGGCAAAACCGCCGAACGCATCGCGCGTATAGGCGTAAGGCCCGCCAGCCGCCGGATTGATTCGCGCCAGACGCGAGAAGGTCAACGCCAGCAGCACCGCGCCGGTAGTCGATATCAACCAGCCAATCAGGCTCAGCCCACCGTAGGGCGCCAGGCTCGACGGCAGCAGAAACACCCCCGAGCCAACCATGTTGCCCACTACCAGTGCGGAACAGGTCCAGAAACCCATTTCGCCCTGCACTCCCTTATCAGCAGGCGCCATCTACATCTCCCCAATGCGATTGCTTACTCCTTGATGCAGTCCACGGTATAGCAGGTGCCAGAGCCTGCGTCTTCACGCTGCAGGCCATGCACATCAGCATCGAAGCCCGGGAACTGGCTGTCGAAGGTACGGGCGAACTGCAGGTAATCGATGATCGAGCGGGTTTCCGCCGTGAAGCGCTCGCCCGGCATGATCAGCGGAATGCCCGGCGGATACGGCACCAGCATCACCGCAGCGATACGCCCTTCGAGCTGCTCGATCGGCACCGCCTCGACCTCGCCGCGCACCAGCTGGTTGTAGGCATCGGCCGGTTTGATCGCCACCTGCGGCAGCACCGTGTACATGCGCTTGAGCGCCTTGGCCGTGGCATTTTCGCGGTAGCAACCGTGCAACTGGTCGCAGAGGTCGCGCAGGCCCATACCGGCGTAGCGCGCAGCACCTTCGCGGGCAACGCTGGGCAAGGTTTCACTGAGCAGTACGTTGGCGTCGTACTGGCGCTTGAACTCCAGCAGCTCGGTAAGCAGGGTGCTCCACTTGCCCTTGGTGATGCCCATGGAGAACAGCACGAGGAAGGAATACAGGCCGGTCTTCTCCACTACCAGACCGCGCTCCCAGAGGAACTTGCTGACCACCGCTGCCGGAATGCCCGACTCGGTCAACTTGCCGTCAGCGGACAGCCCCGGCATCACCAGCGTGACCTTGATCGGGTCGAGCAACACGTAGTCCTCGGCGATATCGCCGAAGCCGTGCCAGTCAGCATTCGGCTGCAGCAGCCAGTCGGCGGTGTGCACGCTCTCGGCCTGGGCCGGCTGCCAGATACTGAACCACCAGTCGTCCGCTGCCAGGTTCTGCCGCAGGTTGGCCAGGGCACGGCGGAAGCTCAGTGCCTCGTCGAAGGTTTCCTGGATCAGCGAACGCCCGGCCGGCCCTTCCATCATCGCCGAAGCCACGTCCAGCGAAGCGATGATGCCGTACTGCGGCGAGGTGGAGATGTGCATCATGAAGGCTTCGTTGAAGCGGTCACGATCCAGCTGGCGGGCGCCACCGTCCTGCACATGGATCATCGAGGCCTGGCTGAAGGCCGCCAGCAGCTTGTGGGTGGAATGGGTGGTGAACACCAGCGGGGTCTTCTCGCCACACTCGGTACCCATGCCGTAGCGCCCGGCGTAGAACTCGTGGAACGCCGCGTAGGCGTACCAGGCCTCATCGAAGTGCAGCACCTCGACGCTGTCAGCCAGGGTGCGCTTGATCAACTCGGCGTTGTAGCAGAGGCCGTCGTAGGTGGAGTTGGTCACCACGGCCAGCTTGACCTTGGACTCGCGCCCCTTGGCCAGAGGGCTGGCGTCGATCTTGGCCTGGATCGATTCCTTGCTGAATTCGCTCAACGGAATCGGCCCGATGATGCCCAGCTCGTTGCGCTCCGGGCACAGGTACAGCGGGATGGCACCGGTCATGATGATCGAATGCAGGATCGACTTGTGGCAGTTACGGTCGACCAGTACCAGGTCGTCGCGGCCGACCATCGAGTGCCAGACGATCTTGTTCGCCGTCGAGGTGCCGTTGATCACGAAGAAGGTGTGATCGGCGCCGAAGTTGCGTGCGGCGCGCGCCTCGGCCTCGGCCAGCGGACCGGTGTGATCGAGCAGCGAGCCCAGCTCCGGCACCGACACCGACAGGTCTGAGCGCAGGGTGTTTTCACCGAAGAACTGGTGAAACGCCTGTCCCACCGGACTCTTGCGGTAGGCCACGCCACCACCGTGCCCCGGCGTGTGCCAGGAATAGTTGGACTGCGCGGTGTGCTGCACCAGTGCTTTGAAGAACGGCGGCAGCAGGCCGTCGAGGTAGTTGTGCGCCGCGCGCGCCACCTGACGGGCGAGGAAGGACACCGTGTCCTCGTACAGGTAGAGAATGCCGCGCAGATGATTGAGGTCGGCCATGGCCTCGGCCGGCGCGTTCTCGATGGTCACCTGCTCACCGAGGGCGAAAATCGGCAGCTGCGGCGCCCGCACACGGGCAATGCGGATCAGCTCGACCATGTCCTGCAGCAGGTGACGATTTTCCCCGGCGCCTTCGGCGGCGACCAGGATGCAGGCCAGGCCGTGGTGGGTGGAGGCAACGATGCGCCCCTCGGCGGAATTGGCGCTGGAAAGAATGCTGAAGCCGTCCTTGCTCAGCTCCTGGGCAATGGCCCGGACACGCTCACCGGCCACCGTATCGGCCTTGATGTCGCGGTGAACGATAAGGACGGGGAAGTTCAGGTCTTTATACATTGCGGCTTCCTGAGCAGAGGGTGCTCTCGGGCACCTATCCCCTCAGGTTAGAAGTTCGCCCGAAGCGGCGGAACCCCCTTAGCGGCAAGCTGTACGAAAAGGTCGCATTAGCCATGTTGGTGCGAGCCAGGGCAGACTCGCGCCCGATGCCTCAGGTGTCGCTCGGTGCGTCCAGCTGTGCCCACAACGAGGGGGCGCCGGCAGACTTCTCGATCACCGCCAGACGCGCAACATGTGCCGCCAGATCCTCGTCGCTGGCGCGGATCACCCGGGTCAAGTTGCGCCCGGCATCCAGGCGGCGAATCGGGCTGGGCACCTGGCGACCGCTGCCATCGCCACCATCACCAGCCAACGACAGGTGGGTCTGGCCACCGGTCATGGTCAGGTAGACGTCGGCCAGGATCTCGGCGTCGAGCAATGCGCCGTGCAGGTCACGACCGGAGTTGTCGACTCCATAGCGTTTGCACAGGGCATCGAGGTTGTTGCGCTGGCCCGGATGGCGCTCGCGGGCCATCAGCAGGGTGTCGAGCACCGAGCAGTAATCGCTGACTTCGGCGCGATCACCCTGCCCGAGCAGGGCGAACTCGTTGGCGATGAAGCCGATGTCGAACGCCGCGTTGTGGATGATCAACTGCGCGCCGTGGATGAACTCGTAGAATTCGTCGGCGATCTCCTTGAAACGCGGCTTGTCAGCGACGAATTCGTTGGTGATGCCGTGAACCGCAATGGCGCCTTCGTCGATCTCGCGATCCGGCCGCAGGTAGACGTGGAAGTGCCGCCCGGTCAGACGCCGACCTTCCAGCTCGACACAGCCGATCTCGATGATGCGGTGACCATCGGTCACCGGCATGCCTGTGGTTTCAGTATCGAGTACGACGCTACGCATGTTTCATTGCCCTCACTTCATCCACGCCGCGATTGGCCAGCTGATCTGCCTTTTCGTTGCCCGGGTGGCCGGTATGCCCGCGCACCCACTGCCACGTCACCTGATGGCGATTGACCTGTTCATCCAGCGCCTGCCACAGATCGGCGTTCTTCACCGGCTCCTTGGCAGCGGTCTTCCAGCCACGCTTCTTCCAGTTCGGCATCCATTCCTGGATACCCTTCATCACGTACTGCGAGTCGGTCACCAGGCGTACCGAACAGGGCCGGGTCAGCGCGATCAGCGCGCAGATCGCCGCCATCAACTCCATGCGGTTGTTAGTGGTGTTGGGCTCGCCGCCCCAGAGTTCTTTTTCCGCACCCTTGAAGACCAATAGCGCGCCCCAGCCGCCCGGGCCGGGATTGCCCTTGCAGGCACCATCGGTGTAGATCTCGACTAGTTCTTCGCTCATTGGCTGCTTAAGTTATCTATTGCTCGGAATCGCGGCGGCTCACTTTGGCCACCGGCATTGGCAGCAACTTGCCCATCGAGGCCCGTTGCACCGGTCGCAGGGGGCGCAAGCCGACCACCAGCTTGCGCGCCACCAGCAGATAGAAGCCCGCGCCCGGCGCTTGCCAGGCACTACCCCAAGTCTCCAGGCGGGCCAGGCGTGACTGCCAGGCCGCTGAAGCGAGCGGCGGACGATAGCACCCGAAGCGGCGTTTCTCCAGCGCGAAACCGAGCAGGCTGAGCCAGTCCGCCAGGCGGGTCGGCGCGATGCAGCGGGCCTGGCGAAAGCCGTCACGGGCGAACAAATGCCGCAGCCCCCAGGTGCTCCAGGGGTTGACCCCGACGATCAGCAGATAACCGCCAGGACGCACGCTATGGGCCGCCTCGCGCAGCAAACCATGGGGCGACAGGCTGAAATCCAGGCCGTGCTGCAGCACCACCACATCGGCGGAATGCTCACCCAGCGGCCAGGCCTGCTCCTCGCAGGCGATGTCCACACCTGCCAGCGGCGCACCGAGGCGCACATTGCAGCGAATCTGCGGCGCCACCGGCGGTACCGCCTGGCCCGGACCGTAATGCACCAGGTAGCCGCCGAAATAGCGCGCCAGCTCGGCGTCCAGCGCCACCCGCTCCTCGGCCAGCAGCAACTCGCCCAGTGGCGAGGCCAGCCAGTCACGTGCAGCCTGGGTCAGCGTCAGCCAGTCAGCATCAGCCAGGGCGAAGGGCTGTTCGCTCATGACACACTCCTGCATGGTCAAAGGTCGCCATCAGTGCCTAAGATGCGCCATTGCTCCCTTATTGGCGACCCGCAAAATGTTTCAGATCGACGCCCTTCCCGCCTTCAACGACAACTACCTGTGGCTGATCCAGGATCACCAGCAACAGCGCTGCGCGGTGGTCGACCCCGGTGACGCCGGCCCGGTACTGGCCTGGCTCGAAGCCCATCCGGGCTGGCAGCTCAGCGATATCCTGATCACCCATCACCACCCCGACCACATTGGCGGCGTGGCCACGCTCAAGGCCGCCACTGGCGCCCGCGTCTACGGCCCGGCCAACGAGCAGATCCCGGCCCGCGATGTCGCCCTCGACGAAGGCGAACGCATCGAAGTGCTGGGTCGCGACTTCCTTATATATGCCGTGCCCGGCCATACCCTGGGGCATATCGCCTACTACCATGCCGATCCTGCGCAGCCCTGGCTGTTCTGCGGCGACACCCTGTTCTCGGGCGGTTGCGGACGCCTGTTTGAAGGCACGCCAGCGCAGATGCACGATTCCCTCAGCCGCCTGGCCAACCTGCCGGACAGCACCCTGGTTTACTGCACCCACGAATACACCCTGAGCAACCTGCACTTCGCCCGCGCCG
>JBBNAI010000452.1:0-3905 GCA_037994305.1 Pseudomonas sp.
GCCAGCGAACCGGCGATGCCGAGCAGGATGGTCATGATCCAGCCCATGCTGTCGTCGCCCGGTTTGAGGAAGCGCGCCAGCAGGCCAGCGATCAGGCCGATGAAGATGGTTCCGATAATGCCCATGCAATGCTCCTTGATAGAGGCCAGAAACGAACAAGGCGTGCTTGTGCACGCCTTGTTCTGACCAGAGCATAGCCCAGCGGTTCAGGCCTTGATCAGCGCCTCGACCTCGGCGATACGCGCCTTGAGGGTTGTCATGTCCTGGCAGCGCAGGGTGGCGTGGCCAACCTTGCGCCCGGCCTTGAAGGCCTTGCCGTAGTGGTGCAGATGGCAGTCGGCAATCGCCACCACCTTCTCCACCGCTGGAACCTCACCGAGGAAGTTGAGCATGGCGCTCTCGCCGACCTTGGCCGTGGAACCCAGCGGCAGGCCGGCAACGGCACGCAGGTGGTTCTCGAATTGGCTGCACTCGGCGCCTTCGATGGTCCAGTGCCCGGAGTTGTGCACGCGCGGGGCGATCTCGTTGGCCTTGAGGCCACCGTCGACCTCGAAGAACTCGAAGGCCAGCACGCCGACGTAATCCAGCTGCTTGAGCACGCGGCCGACGTAGTCTTCGGCCAGGGCCTGCAGCGGGTGGTCGGTGCTGGCGATGGACAGGGCCAGCACGCCGCTGTCGTGGCGGTTGTGCACCAGCGGGTAGAAGCGCGTCTCGCCGTCGCGGGCACGCACGGCCACCAGCGACACTTCACCGGTGAACGGCACGAAACCTTCGAGGATGCACGGCACGCTGCCCAGTTCGGCAAAGGCGCCGACTACATCGGCAGGTGCACGCAGGACCTTCTGGCCCTTGCCGTCGTAGCCCAGGGTGCGCGTCTTCATCACCGCCGGCAGGCCGATGGCGGCCACGGCAGCGTCGAGGTCGGCCTGCGACTGGATATCGGCGAAAGCCGGAGTGGGGATGCCGAGGTCCTTGAACATCGACTTCTCGAACCAGCGGTCACGGGCGATGCGCAGGGCTTCCGCGCTCGGGTAGACCGGCACGAACTGCGAGAGGAACGCCACGGTCTCGGCCGGCACGCTTTCGAACTCGAAGGTCACCAGGTCGACCTCATCGGCCAGCTGACGCAGGTGTGCCTGGTCGCTGTAATCGGCGCGGATGTGTTCGCCCAAGGCCTGTGCGCAGGCATCCGGCGCCGGGTCGAGGAAGGCGAAGCTCATACCCAGCGGAGTGCCCGCCAGGGCCATCATGCGGCCCAGTTGGCCGCCACCGATTACGCCGATTTTCATGGGATCAGGCCTCGCGCGGGTCCGAGTTGTCGAGCACGGTCTGGGTCTGTTCTTCGCGGAACTGTTTCAGACGCTCGTGGAATTGCGGGTGCTGGTGACCGAGGATGCTGGCGGCCAGCAGGGCGGCGTTGACC
This sequence comes from Pseudomonas sp., assembly GCA_037994305.1. Lineage (GTDB taxonomy): Bacteria > Pseudomonadota > Gammaproteobacteria > Pseudomonadales > Pseudomonadaceae > Aquipseudomonas. The sequence continues at coordinate 1,424 of JBBNAI010000452.1, forward strand.
GCACCGGCCTTGCCGATGGCCAGGGTGGCGACCGGGATGCCGGCGGGCATCTGCACGATCGACAGCAGCGAGTCGACGCCCGACAGCACAGCCGACTGGACCGGTACGCCGAGGACCGGCAGGTGGGTCTTGGCCGCACACATGCCCGGCAGGTGCGCCGCGCCACCGGCACCGGCGATGATCACCTGGATGCCACGACCATCGGCCTGTTCGGCGTACTGGAACAGCAGGTCCGGAGTACGGTGGGCGGAAACCACCTTCACTTCGTACGGAATGCCGAGCTTGTCCAGCATGTCTGCGGTGTGACTGAGGGTGCTCCAATCGGACTTGGAGCCCATGATCACGCCAACCAGTGCGCTCATCGTTTTGCCTCTAGCTTGGGCGCCTGTGGGCGCGACAAAAACCAACAAGCCACGCATTGGGCGTGGCTTGTTATGTGCGGGTCAGGCCGCAGGGGGCCTGGAGGCGGCGCATTATACCGGAAAGGCATGGATGTCGCGCCCCTGGCGTGACCATTTGTCAGCTGGCAGTCACACCGTCCGCCCCCACACCCTCCTTGAGTTTGCGCCAGAGTAGGCGCACCGCTGCCTTGCGCGACAACTCGCAGCGGTACAGGCGAATCTCCAGCGGCACCTGCCAGTGTTCGCCGCCGCAGATGGCAAGCTCGCCGCGGGCCAGCTCGGCGGTGACTGACAGGCGCGGCACCCAGGCCACGCCGAGGCCTTGCATGGCCATGGTCTTCAGGCTGTCGGCCATCGCCGTTTCGTACACTGTGCTGGAACGCAGCGCGCGCTGACGCAGCAGCAGGTTGACCGAACGACCGAGGAAGGCCCCGGCGCTGTAGGCCAGCAGCGGCACGCTCTGCCCGCTGTCGAGGTCGAACAGCGGCGCGCCCTCTTCATCCACGGCGCACACCGGCAACATCGAGGTGGCGCCCAGGTGCAACGAGGGGAAGATCTCCGGCGCCAGTTGCAGCGCGGCGTCCGGGTCGTAATAGGCAAGGATCAGATCGCAGGCGCCTTCGCGCAGGGCGTGTACCGCCTCGCCGACGTTGCTCGCCACCAGGCGCGTGTTCAGCGGCAGGCCTTCGCGGCGCAGGCGGGCGATCCATTCCGGGAAGAAGCCGAGGGTCAGCGAGTGCGCGGCGGCAATCTGCAGCACTTCGCCCTGCTGGCCTTCCAGGTGGTGCAGGTGGCGCACCACCTCGCCAAGCTGCTCGACCATGCTGCGCGCCGTGACCAGGAACAGCTGGCCGGATTCGGTCAGCGCCACCGGCGTGTGCGAGCGGTTGACCAGGATCAGGCCCAGTGCTGCTTCCAGGCTGCGGATGCGTCGACTGAACGCCGGCTGGGTGACGAAGCGCTTCTGCGCCGCCTGGGAAAAACTGCGGGTGGCGGCCAGGGTGACGAAGTCTTCCAGCCACTTGGTTTCCAGATTCATTGTCCCTCCCCTTATTACCCGCCTACGTCGATAGCTTCCACGCGACGCGGGGAATGATCATGGGGCCGGTTTGTGTTTGAAATTATGCACGAGCGACATTCACCCCAGGTCACTGCGACATTATGCCGTTCGTGCATACCATAGCCGCTAACAGCATTGGCCGACAAACGGAACAAAGCCCTAGTCTATTGGGCATCGCGGCGCTTGCCGTATTCCCACGAGATGACTCTCATCATGTCCCCTGTTGCATCATCGCGCATCGAAAAAGATCTGCTCGGCACCCTGGAAGTCCCCACTGAGGCCTATTACGGCATTCAGACCCTGCGAGCTGTGCAGAATTTTCGTCTATCCGGTGTACCGCTGTCGCACTACCCGAAGCTGGTGATCGCCCTGGCGATGGTCAAGCAGGCCGCCGCCGACGCCAACCGCGAGCTGGGCCACCTGTCCGCCGCCAAGCACACGGCGATCAGCACCGCCTGTGCGCGCATCATCCAGGGCGAGTTCCACGAGCAGTTCGTGGTCGACATGATCCAGGGCGGCGCCGGCACGTCGACGAACATGAACGCCAACGAGGTGATCGCCAACATCGCCCTGGAAGCCATGGGCCATGAGAAAGGTGAGTACAAGCACCTGCACCCGAACAACGACGTGAACATGGCGCAGTCGACGAACGACGCCTACCCGACCGCCATCCGCGTCGGCCTGCTGCTCGGCCACGACAGCCTGCTCAATGCCCTCGACAAGCTGATCCAATCGCTGGCCAGTAAGGGCCTGGAGTTCGGCCATGTGCTGAAGATGGGCCGCACGCAGCTGCAGGACGCCGTGCCGATGACCCTCGGCCAGGAATTCCGCGCCTTCGCCACCACCCTGGGCGAAGACCTGCAGCACCTGAAAATGCTCGCCCCGGCCCTGCTTACCGAAGTGAACCTGGGCGGCACGGCGATCGGCACCGGCATCAACGCCGACCCGAAATACCAGCAACTGGCCGTCGAGCGCCTGGCGATCATCAGCGGCCACCCGGTCAAGCCGGCTGCCGACCTGA
>JBBNAI010000453.1:0-2154 GCA_037994305.1 Pseudomonas sp.
GGCCTGATCGACTACGACGAAGTCGAGCGCCTGGCCGTCGAGCACAAGCCGAAGATGATCATCGCTGGCTTCTCGGCCTACTCGCAGGTGCTGGACTTCCCGCGCTTCCGCGCCATCGCGGACAAGGTCGGCGCCTACCTGTTCGTCGACATGGCCCACGTGGCTGGCCTGGTTGCCGCAGGCGTGTACCCGAACCCGGTGCCATTCGCCGACGTGGTCACCACCACCACCCACAAGACCCTGCGCGGTCCGCGTGGCGGCCTGATCCTCGCTCGCAAGAACGAAGAGATCGAGAAGAAGCTCAACTCCGCCGTCTTCCCGGGCGCCCAGGGTGGCCCGCTGGAGCACGTGATCGCGGCCAAGGCCGTGTGCTTCAAGGAAGCCCTGCAGCCGGAATTCAAAACCTACCAGGAACAAGTGGTGAAGAACGCCCAGGCCATGGCCCAGGTCTTCCTCGACCGCGGTTTCGACGTGGTTTCCGGCGGCACCAAGAACCACCTGTTCCTGCTGTCCCTGATCAAACAGGACATCACCGGTAAAGACGCCGACGCCGCCCTGGGTCGCGCCTTCATCACCGTGAACAAGAACAGCGTGCCGAACGACCCGCGTTCGCCGTTCGTCACTTCCGGTCTGCGCATCGGCACCCCGGCCGTGACCACCCGCGGCTTCAAGGAAGTCGACTGCCGCGAGCTGGCTACCTGGATCTGCGACATCCTGGAAAACATGGGCGACGAAGCCGTGGTCGACCGCGTACGCGGCCAGGTCAAGGCGATCTGTGCCAAGCTGCCGGTGTACGGCAACTAAGCGTCAAGGTTCCGACAGACAAGCCCGGCCGATGCCGGGCTTTTTTGTGTCTGCAATAGCGACATGCCATTTTTATGGCACAGCAAAATATTAGAATAAATAAGCATAATTTTCAGATAGTTATAAAAATATCATGACCATTTGACGGCAATCCGCCAATTTACCGCCGAATGGTTCTCGCCAGACTGTTGCAGACCCTTTACACCATGACCCTTCTGTTTTTTCAGATCGCTACGAACTCGCAGCGGCTGCAAGGGGGTGCGTCATGATCATCAATGCACAGGACGACGATAGCCTGTTATCCAGCGAGCCAAGCGACCCGCTACTGCTGCTCGTCGAAGGCAGCGCCGACAATGACAAACTGATCGGTAGCGCAGCCGACGAATACCTGCTCGGCCTGGGAGGCGACGACAAGCTCAGCGGGGGTGGCGGAAACGATCTGTTGGTCGGCGGCGCGGGCCGGGACACGCTCACCGGGGGCAGTGGCGCAGACACCTTTCGCTTCAGCGCAGTGACTGACAGCTATCGCACCAGCAGCAGCCTCAACAGCGACAGCATCACCGACTTCGATGGCACGCTCGATCGCATTGACCTAACCAGCCTCGGCTTCAGCTCTCTGGGCAACGGCTATGGCGGCACCCTGCGGCTCAGTTACAGCAGCTCCAGTGATCGCACCTACTTGAAATCCTACGAGGCTGATGCCGATGGCAATTACTTCGAGCTAGCCTTCCAGGGCAATCAGCTGACCGCACTGAACGCCACCAACATCCTCTTCACGGGCAACGCCACAACCAACAACGCCCCCCTGATTAGCGAGCCATTGCTGGATCAAAACACCACTGAGAACAGCTCCTTCACCTACACCTTTGCGCCCACCAGCTTCACCGACCCGGACGCCGACACCCTGAGTTACAGCGTCATCCAGAACAATGGCGCGGCGCTGCCATCCTGGCTGTCGTTCAACCCCGCCACCCGCACTTTCAACGGCACGCCTGGGCTGGACGCGGCTGGCACCTATGAGATAAGGGTCAGCGCCAGCGATGGGCGCGGCGGCACGGGCTCAGACGTTTTCCTGATCAACGTGAGCGATGCACCGCCAGACAGTTCGACCCTGTCCGGCAGCGATGGCAATGACTGTCTGACCGGTACCTCGGCTGACGAACAGTTGCTGGGCATGGCCGGCGACGATGTGCTCAATGGCGGCTCAGGCAACGATGTACTCAATGGCGGCGCCGGCCGCGACACACTCACCGGTGGCCATGGCGCGGACACCTTTCGCTTCAGCGCGGTGAGTGACAGCCACCGCACCAATACCAGCCAGCACAACGACACCATCACCGACTTCGACGG
>JBBNAI010000454.1:0-1006 GCA_037994305.1 Pseudomonas sp.
AAGCCCTGCTCGACGAGCGCCGGGACAACCTGCTGGCCGCCGTACTGGGCGACGAGCGCCTGTTCGGCCTGGCCACCCTGGACATCACCAGCGGTCGCTTCACCGTGCAGGAGCTCAAGGGCTGGGAAAACCTGCTGGCCGAGCTGGAGCGTCTGAGCCCTGCCGAACTGCTGATCCCCGATGACTGGCCGCAAGGCCTGCCGGTGGATAAGCGCCGCGGCACCCGCCGCCGCGCCCCCTGGGATTTCGACCGCGACAGCGCACGCAAGAGCCTGTGCCAACAGTTCGCCACCCAAGACCTGAAAGGCTTCGGCTGCGAGCAGCTGACCCTAGCCATCGGCGCCGCCGGCTGCCTGCTCGGCTACGCCAAGGAAACCCAGCGCACCGCCCTGCCGCACCTGCGCAGCCTGCGTCACGAGCGCCTGGACGACACGGTGATCCTCGACGGCGCCAGCCGCCGTAACCTGGAACTGGACACCAACCTCGCCGGTGGTCGCGACAATACCCTGCAATCGGTGGTCGATCGTTGCCAGACCGCCATGGGTTCGCGCCTGCTGACACGCTGGCTGAACCGTCCACTGCGCGATCGCGCCGTGCTCGAAGGCCGCCAAGACTCCATCGCCTGCTTGCTGGATCGTTATCAGTTCGAACTGATTCAACCGCAGCTCAAGGACATCGGCGATCTCGAGCGCATCCTCGCCCGGATCGGCCTGCGCAACGCCCGTCCACGCGACCTGGCGCGCCTGCGCGATGCCCTGGCCGCCCTGCCGCAGCTGCAAAGCGGCATGGCTCAGCTGGATATTCCGCACCTGACCGAGTTGGCGACAAGCATTCGCACCTACCCGGAGCTGGCCGAGCTGCTGGCCCGCGCCATCATCGACAATCCGCCGGCGGTGATCCGCGATGGCGGCGTGCTGAAGACCGGCTACGACGCCGAGCTGGACGAGTTGCAGTCACTGAGCGAAAACGCTGGCCAGTATCTGATGGATCTGGAGGTACGTGAAAA
>JBBNAI010000455.1:0-9879 GCA_037994305.1 Pseudomonas sp.
GTCGGCGGTTCGATCCCGTCATCACCCACCAGCCCTTGTGAGACCGACGCGCAGCGGTAGTTCAGTCGGTTAGAATACCGGCCTGTCACGCCGGGGGTCGCGGGTTCGAGTCCCGTCCGCTGCGCCATATTAGAGAAGCCCTCAGTTCGCAAGAACTGGGGGTTTTTCGCGTCTGGCGGGAAAAATTTTTAACGTAACGCTTTTGTCATGGGGAATCTTCAGTCTATTGGCATGGTCTTTGTTTGGACCATGACGTCAGAACAGGAGAACGCCCTATGGACGATTACGTAGAAGAACTACTCGAGTACCACGCCGATGAGCGTGATCCGGCTGAACCGGCCGAAGACGCTACCGAGCTGTGATCATGCCTGGAGGCGCTGGCTGCGGCGAAACTCCCCCGGAGTCTGCCCGCTCCAGCGCTTGAAGGCGCGCTGAAAGGCTTCCGCCGAGGCGAAGCCGAGTAGATAAGCAATTTCGCCGAACGCCAGTTCGGTATCCCTGATGTAGGCCATCGCCAGGTCGCGCCGGGTATCGTTGAGAATCGCCCGGTATTGCGTGCCTTCCTCCGCCAACTTGCGTCGCAGTGTCCACACGGGCAGCTGCATGCGCGCCGCCACTTCCTCCAGATCCGGTTCCCGGCCGTGCAGCAAGGGCCCGAGCATGCGGGCGATGCGTTCGCGCAGGCTGCGGGTGCGGGTGCGCTGCTCCAGTTCCTGCTCGCACAGCGCGAGTAACTGCTGCCAGGTGCTCGGGCAGTGCGCCTGGCCACGGGTGGCCAGGGTCGGCAGGCTCAGGCGTAGCTGGTTGGCGCTGGCGGAGAACTCCACCGGGCAGCCGAACGCTTCGCTATAGCGCTCGGCATAGCTGGGCGCGGCGAATTCGATTTCGACCTTTTCCACCTTCAACGGCATGCCGCCAAGTTGGCTCAGGTGGCTGTGCCAGCCGGCCAGTACCGAATCGACCACGAAGCGGTTGTAGGCGTTGTACGGGCTGATCGAATAGAAGCGCAGCCAGGCGCCACGGCTGTCCTCAATGAAGCTCGACTGGCCGCGATAGTTGTGTGCGTACAGTGGCTCGAAGCGGCTCAGGGTGCGCGCCGCTTCGCGCAGGGTCGGCGCCTGGGCGGCGGTAACCCCGGCCAGACCGAGTTGGCCAAGGTGGCTCAGGCGCCCCATGGCCAGGCCCAGTGCCGGGTCGCCGCACAACTGCATGGCGCTGTGGCCGAGGCGCATGTAGCGCGGAATCGACAGGCGTCCCTGGGGTTCGGCCAGGCGTGCGGCGTCCAGGCTGAATTGCTCAAGCAGCGGGGCGGCGTCCTGGCCGGCTTCGCGCATGGCATCGACGAGGCCGTGGACGAAGCCCACGGACAGATCGCCCAGGCGTACACGCGGGGTCTTCATGTCACAGCCAGAGGTTGATCAGTTGGCCGCCTGGCGCTTCGCTCGCCAGTGTCAACCCACCAGCGCCGACGGCCATGCTGTGGCCGTCGCTGCCGAGGTCCCAGAGCTGGCCGCGCATGAATACGGTCATCCCGGCGTGAGCCTGGGTGCTGGCCAGGCGAGTCGGCAGCGAGTGGCGTTGCCAGGCTTCGCCTTCGCTGAGCTGGCCGGGTTGGCTGGTGACATCCGTCGGGGTGCCGGCGAAGGTGGTGTAGCCGCCCCAGGGCTGGCTCCAGTGCTGGTTGCCGGTGAGGAAGGCCGGCACGGCGAGCAGATCGACTTGCTGGCTGGCGAGTTGCTGGTAACCGGCGGGGTACCAGCTGTCCGCGCAGATCAGCACACCCAGGCGCCCGGCTGGTGTCGTGACTACATGCAGCGCGGTGTCAGGAGCTGCGGCGGTGAAACCGGCTTCGTCGGGAATCGGATAGACCTTGCGCTGCGGCTGGCCCAGCGCCGAGCCATCGGCGGCGAAGACCTGGCTGGCGTTGTACAGCGGCCCGCTGCCGACCTGCAGTACACCATCGCGCACCTGTGGATCAGGCAGCAGGATCGAGCCGGCCACCAGTGTCACCCCATAGCGCTTGGCCAGGCCGCCGAACAACTGCTGGTAGTCGCGGGCCATCTGCTTGGCCTTCATGCGAAACAGTGCGTCATTCAGGCGCTGCGGCCCCTGGCCGGTGAGTAGCGCGGCGGTGAGGTCGAGCGGGTGGCTGAGGGCCAGCCAGAGCATGGCCTGGTCGATCTGACGGGCGGCGAACACCTGGGGCTTCTCTCCGGCGGCGACCAGCCAGGTGCCGATGTGCTCGGGCAGGATGACCACGGTGCGCGGGTTGAGCAGGCCTTCGCTATGCGCCTTGTCCAGGTAGGCGGAGAGCTTGCGTTGCAGGCTGCCGACGCTGCGGTAGTCGACGTTGTACAGCGCCGGCTGGATACCCAGCAGGTTGCCTTTGCCCGACGGTGTGCCGAGGTTGAGGCCGACTTCGCTGCGCAGATCGCTCAGGTAGTGGCTGTGGGGGCGTGATTGCGTCCAGGCGACATAGGCCAGAAGCAAACCGAGGAGCAGGGCGGGGAACAGTAGCCGCAAGCTGCGGCGAATCAGCGTATGCATGGGAGAGTCGGAGTGGAAACCTGTGTTCAGGGTAGGGGAGTGGCTCGGCGCTGCCAAGCCATGCTGCTACTTTTGATCAATAAGTTGTCAGTTTCGATCATTGAGCCGCGCGTGGCTGCTCTTTATCGTCTGCTCCATAACTGATCGCGGTCCTGTTGAGACCGCGACATCCCGTGAATTGCATGCTTGTTCTGGAGATATCCATGTCCGCTCAGTACCCGCACCTGCTGGCCCCGCTCGACCTCGGCTTCACCACCCTGAAGAACCGTACCCTGATGGGCTCCATGCACACTGGCCTGGAAGAGAAACCGGGCGGCTTCGAGCGCATGGCCGCCTACTTCGCCGAGCGTGCCCGTGGCGGCGTCGGCCTGATGGTCACTGGCGGCATCGGCCCGAACGAGGAAGGCGGGGTGTATTCCGGTGCAGCCAAGCTGACCACCGTCGAGGAAGCCGAGAAGCACAAGATCGTGACCAAGGCGGTGCACGAGGCGGACGGCAAGATCTGCATGCAGATCCTGCACGCCGGCCGCTACGCGTACAGCCCGAAATCGGTCGCGCCGAGCGCCATCCAGGCGCCGATCAACCCGTTCAAGCCGCGCGAGCTGGATGAGGAAGGCATCGAAAAACAGATCCAGGACTTCATTAACTGCTCCGTGCTGGCCCAGCAGGCCGAGTACGACGGCGTCGAGATCATGGGTTCGGAAGGCTACTTCATCAACCAGTTCCTCGCCGCCCACACCAACCACCGTACTGACCGTTGGGGTGGCAGCTACGAGAACCGCATGCGCCTGCCGGTGGAAATCGTCCGCCGTGTGCGTGAGGCCGTAGGCCCGAACTTCATCATCATCTATCGCCTGTCGATGCTCGACCTGGTCGAAGGCGGCAGCACCTGGGACGAGATCGTCCTGCTGGCCAAGGCCATCGAGAAAGCCGGTGCGACCATCATCAACACCGGTATCGGCTGGCACGAAGCGCGTATCCCGACCATCGCCACCAAGGTGCCGCGCGCGGCCTTCACCAAGGTCACCGCCAAGCTGAAAGGTGAGGTGAGCATCCCGCTGATTACCACCAACCGCATCAACACCCCGGAAGTGGCCGAACAGGTGCTGGCTGAAGGCGACGCCGACATGGTGTCCATGGCGCGTCCGTTCCTCGCCGACCCGGACTTCGTCAATAAAGCTGCCGAAGGCCGTGCCGACGAAATCAACACCTGCATCGGCTGCAACCAGGCCTGCCTGGACCACACCTTCGGCGGCAAGCTGACCAGCTGCCTGGTCAACCCGCGTGCCTGCCACGAGACCGAGCTGAACTACATCGCCACCACCCAGGTGAAGAAGATCGCCGTGGTCGGCGCCGGCCCGGCCGGGCTGTCCGCTGCCACCGTGGCGGCCGAGCGTGGCCACAGCGTGACCCTCTTCGACTCGGCCAGCGAAATCGGCGGCCAGTTCAACGTGGCCAAGCGCGTACCGGGCAAGGAAGAGTTCTTTGAAACCCTGCGTTACTTCAAACGCAAGCTGGAAACCACTGGTGTCGACCTGCGCCTGAATACCCGCGTCTCGGCTGACGACCTGGCCAAGGGCGGCTTCGACGAGATCATCCTGGCCACCGGTATCGCCCCGCGCACCCCGGCCATCGAAGGCATCGACAACGCCAAGGTGATCACCTACCTGGACGCCATCCTGCAGCGCAAGCCGGTCGGCCAGACTGTTGCGGTGATCGGCGCCGGCGGTATTGGTTTCGACGTCTCCGAGTTCATCACCCACCAGGGCGAAGCCACCAGCCAGAACCGCGATGCGTTCTGGAAGGAGTGGGGCATCGACGGTGACCTCGAGGCGCGCGGTGGTATCGCCGGGATCAAGGCCGATGTGCATCCGGCGGCGCGCCAGGTGTTCCTCCTGCAGCGCAAGAAAACCAAGGTCGGCGACGGCCTGGGCAAGACCACTGGCTGGATCCACCGCACCGGCCTGAAGAACAAGAACGTGCAGATGCTCAATTCGGTCGAGTACCTCAAGGTCGACGACGCCGGTCTGCACATTCGTATCGGCGAAGGCGAGCCGCAAGTGCTGCCGGTGGACACCGTGGTCGTCTGCGCTGGCCAGGATCCGCTGCGCGAGCTGCAGGACGGCCTGGTTGCCGCCGGGCAGAACGTGCACCTGATCGGTGGCGCCGATGTGGCCGCCGAGTTGGACGCCAAGCGGGCGATCAACCAGGGCTCGCGCCTCGCCGCCGAGCTCTGATCCATCGACGCCCCGCCTAGTGCGGGGCGTTTTGCATGTGGCTCACAACAATAAGGAGAAACCCATGTCCACCGATCTTCACTTGCAACCGGCGGCGGCCGCTGCCCTGCAGCGCTGGCATCAGTTCATCGCCGCCCAGGACCTGCGCCAGCTGCCTGAGCTGCTGCACCCGCAGGCGGTGTTTCGTTCGCCTATGGCGCACACCCCGTATCCCGGCGCGCCGATGGTCAACGTCATCCTCAATACGGTGCTGCAGGTATTCCAGGATTTCGCTTACCACCGCGAACTGGCCAGTGCCGATGGCCTCAACGTGGTGCTGGAGTTCAGCGCCAAGGTCGGTGGGCGTGAGCTCAAGGGCATCGACATGATTCGCTTCGACGAGAGCGGCAAGATCGTCGAATTCGAGGTAATGATCCGTCCCATGAGCGGTCTGCAGGCCCTCGGCGAAGAGATGGGGCGGCGCCTGGCGCCTCTGTTGGCGGCCGCCAAGGGCTGATTCACCCAACCCCATCACAGTTTCATTGCGCCGTTTGTCCGCTGCCCTCCGGTGGCGGATGACTGCCAACCCAATCACACTGCCTGCTGCGCTTTTTCCCCTAGACTTGCTCGAAACAGAGGGCTGGCTCCTCAAGGGCGCGTTACCTGCACCCGTGATCAGGTCACCGTCCCACGTGTAATACCGTGCCGGCCCGGAGGAAAAACATGAGCATGCAGAACAAACCGCAGATGGTCGAAGCCGTGCTGTTCTTCAATGAACGCGGCATCTGCAAGGAAATGCTTTTCCCCGAATTCGAAGCCCTGCTCGATGGCGTGGTCAACATGCCGGAGTTTGCCGACGAGCAGATGCGCATGGCCTATGTGCTGATCAACCCGCGTCTGTTGATTCGTGCCGCGGTGTTCTTCTATCTGGATTTCGACGAGAAGGGTGCAGCTGACACCGGCTGGAACCTGCCGCTGCGCCACCTGGCCGATAACGCCGGGCGCGGGCCGGACCTGGGTGCCGGACCGATCCGCCTGGCCTGCCGTAGCCAGTGCCCGGTGTCCTGGCACCAGATGCACCTGTGGGACCCGAGCCTGGCACCGGGCAAGAACGACCTGGCGGTGCTGCGTGATGCGGTCAAGCGCAACCAGATGGGCCTGCTGGTGATTGACGAAGACACGGTGGTGCTCTCCGAGCGTCTGCAGATGGCTTCGGAAGAGAAGTGGCAGGCGCCCGATCCGGGCCGTGATAGCGCGGAAAAGCAGGCCGAACAGAAAGAGCAGGAACATCGGCTGAAGACTGCCCAACTGATCAAGCAGCAGCGTCTGCGCATCAGCAGCCTGGGCAGCCAGCATGAAGAGGAGCTGGGCCGCCTCAAGCTGGCCATGGAAGAACGCCAACGCTCGCTGCAGACCGAGATCCACAACCTGCACCAGGCCCTGCGCCAGCAGGAAGACCTGAATAGCAGCCTCAAGCAGCAACTGGACGAGCAGGTCGACAATTTCCAGAGCACCCGCGAGGAAATGTCCCAGCAGCTACGTGCCCTGGAACGCCACGGGCGTACCGAGGCGGACATCCTGCGTACCCAGTTCGGGGGTGAGTTGCAGGCCAAGGTGGCCGCCGCCGTGGCTGAATACAAAGAACAGGTGGCGATCCGTGACGTCGAGTTGGCCTATCGCGCCGAGCAGGAAACCCAATTGCAGCAGGAGTTGCTGCGCCTGAAGAGCGAGCGGGACGAACTGGCAGGGCAGAGTGGCGAGCAGATTCTCGAGCGCCTGTCCAAGCTCGGTGTGGTGTTCGTGGTCTATCATCCGGGGGCGGGTCACCTGACTATCCCGCTGCAGGATATCGCTCGTTATCAGGACAATCCGATGAGTTATGCGGCGGCCAAGTGCTTTGTCTCCGAGGCGCAGTACCGTCAGTGGCTCGGTCATTATTCGCAGCCGACCTGTGAATCCAGCCTGCCATCCGGCGAGCGCTGTGCCATGCCTATCGACCGGGTGGAAACTCCTAGCCGCTTCGTCGTCGGCGACTCCAATTGCTGCGCCCGGCACAAGGCCGGTAGTCGCCTGCGCACCGTCAGCTAGTGGTGCTGCAGGTCCCGCGCTGGAACCCCGGCGCGCCGCTGCAGCCATTGCGTCTGGATTGGCTGGCAGCGGCCGGTGTCGAGGTGGCGATGCTGCGCCTCGACCTGCTCGATCCGCTGATTTCCGGCAACAAGTGGTTCAAGCTGTTGCCGCACCTACAGGCCGCCGAACAGGCTGGCGCCGAAGGCATCATCAGCCTCGGTGGGGCCCACTCCAATCACCTGCATGCACTGGCTGCCGCTGGGCAACGCTTTGGCTTTGCCACGGTTGGCCTGCTGCGTGGCGAGCCGCAGGACAATCCGACCCAGCGCGACCTACAGGCTTTTGGCATGCACCTGCACTGGGTTGGCTATGCCGGCTATCGGGCACGGCATCGGGCGGACTTCTGGGTGCCCTGGATGGAGCGCTACCCGCAATTGCACCCGGTGCCCGAGGGTGGGGGTGGCTTGGCCGCTGCCCAGGCCTGCATGAGCATTGCCGGCATGGCGCAGGCGCAACTGGCCAGCCTCGGGTGGAGTGATCACGACGGCTGGTGGCTGGCCGCCGGGACCGGCACCACGCTGGCTGGTCTGGTGCTGGCCGAGGCGGGGCAGCGCTGGGTGTATGGCGCGCTTGCCGTACCGCCTGGCGATGGCGTGGAAGTCAACCTGAGTGCACTTCTGCGCGAGGCCGGTCGCGCGGATTCCGGCTACAAGCTGGTGCCGGCAGCTCGTGGTGGATTCGCCCGTACGGATGCCGAACTACTACGCTTTGTGCACAACAGCGAAGCTCAGTCCGGCGTGCCGCTGGAGCCGGTCTACACCGGCAAGGCATTGCTGGCATTGCGCGGCGAGGTGGAGGCCGGTTACTTTGCCAGGGGCTCGCGCTTGCTGTTCGTGCATACCGGTGGTTTGCAGGGGCGGCGCGCCCTGGCTGCAGACCTGCAGTCGCAGGCTTGAGCACCAAAAGAATGAAGCAAGGACAGGTTTCGATGATCGAGCCGCTGAACCCCGAACAGTTGCGCAGTTTCACTCCGCTCAATGTGCTCTCCGAGCAGCAGTGGCGCGAGCTGCGCAGTCAGCTGGTGCCTCAGCATCTGCTGGCTGGGCAGTTGCTGTTTCGCCAGGGGGATCAGGCGCGCACGACCTATTACCTGCTCTCCGGCGAATTGTTGCTGCGCAGTGCCGATGGCCAGGAACAACACCTGCAAGCCGGCAGCGCTGCCAGTTGCCATTCGCTGTCGCCGAGCCTGCCGCGCCAGCAGGAAGCCCGTGCGATCAGTGACGTCAGCGTGCTGGCGCTGGATAGCGCCACCCTCAGCCGGCTGCTGACCTGGCGCTTGGCTTACCACGACCTGTTGCTGGAGCTCGGCGGCAAGGGCGAGGATGTCGAATGGCTGGAGCGTCTGCTGGAAAACCCGCTATTCACCAAGGTCCCGCCGGCCAACGTGCAGGCGATGCTTGAACGCCTGCGCCCGATCGACCTGCCGGCAGACAGCCGGGTGCTGGTCGAGGGGGAGGCGGGTGACTGCTGTTATTTCCTCAAGAGCGGCAGGGCCGAGGTGTTTCGTGGTGGCGACAGCTCGCGCCAGGTATTGGCCGAGCTGGAAGTGGGGGCCTGTTTTGGCGAGGAAGCACTGCTTTCCGATCAACCACGCAATGCCACGGTGACGCTGATCGAACCAGGCGTGGTGCTGCGCCTGGATCGCCAGGATTTCTTCTCCTTGCTCAAGGCCCCGGTGGTCGATGAAGTTTCCTTCGGCGAAGCCGCGCGTCTGCTGTCTGCGGGTGCGCAGTGGCTGGACGTCCGCCTGCAGGACGAATACGAACGCTCTCATGCCCTGCAAAGCCTGAACATGCCGCTGCACCTGCTACGCCTGAAAACCCGCCTGCTGGACAAGGCGCGCACCTACCTGTGCTACTGCGACAGCGGCAAGCGCAGCGCCAGTGCGGTGTTCCTGCTGTCGCAGCTGGGCTTCACCGCCTATGCCTTGCGCGATGGGGTGGACGCCCTGCCGGCCATCCAGCGCGATGGCCTGCTCTGTGAAAACGGCCCTGGTTACCTGGCGCGTTCCGGTGGGCGTACCGAGCGCAGCAACTAGAGCGGCGTGGCCAATTTCGGCCATTCATCGCTGACCAGAAACAGCCGCTGGCTTTCCTGCCAATCCCCACTGTCGTCAGGCCGCAGACCGACCAGCAATTGCGCAGCGGCAGTGTCGGGCAACTGCTGCAGCCACTCCGCCAGTTGCGCTGGCGTCCATACCTGGCTTTCTTCCACCCGTGCCGGCGCCAACCAGGCGTGGCGCGCCAGTGGCTGCCAGCGTGCGTCGCTGTGCTCGGCTAGCCATTGGACCCAGTCGCGGCGGTGCAGCCAGCACCCGCGCAGGTGCTGGGCGCGGGTGCCAGTCGGCGCAGCGCAGGCGACAGCGTTGGGGTAGAACAGGTAACCGCCCAACCACAGGCTCGCAGTAGGTAATTCGTCACTCAGTTCGGCCAGGGCGGATGCGGCAGCCGGGTTGCGGGACAGGGGCAGTTGATGCTGTTGCAGGTGTTGCAGCTTGAGCCCCAGGCGATCCTCGCTCGCGGGGCCCAGCCAGTGTTGCGGGTCTTCGCCGCTCAGCTGTTCGGGCCCTAGGTATAGCTTGATCGCCAGCTCCAGGTGCTGCACGCCCTGTTCATCGCGCAGCAGCAGGTCCAGCTCGCCGACGGTGCGCCCTTGCTGTCGGATCGGCAGGTTGGCGGCCAGCAGCCTGATATCCGGCGCTTGTTGCAGGGCGAATTGCCAGAGCCGCTCGTAGTAGCGCCCCAGGCGACTGGAGCCAGCGGCGAGAAACTGTTGCAGGACCTGGCTGTCCCGCTCGTGCTGGTGCAGCCAGCCAAGCAGCTGCCCCGGGCGGTGTGCCCAGGCGCTGGCTGCCAATGGGTGACGCACCGCCACGCTGCTGCCATCGAGCAGGCTGGGGGCGAGCAACGCCCAGGCGAGATCGCGCACTGCAGGGTGGCGCAGTTCGCTGAGTGCGTCGCGGAGCGGGGGCAGGGCGTTCATGGGC
>JBBNAI010000456.1:0-4468 GCA_037994305.1 Pseudomonas sp.
CCGGCGACAAGGGCGAGGTGGATGGCGACGGTTACCTGCGCATCACCGGGCGGGTCAAGGACATCTTCAAGACCAGCAAGGGCAAGTACGTGGCGCCGGCGCCGATCGAGGGCGAGATCGCCAAGAACACTTGGGTCGAACAGGTCTGCCTGATGGGCAGCAACCTCGACCAGCCGCTGGCGCTGATCGAACTGTCTCCGGCCGCCCGCGCCCAGCCCCGCGAGCGAATCGCCGCGGACCTGCAGGCCAGCCTGGCTCAGCTCAATGGCGAGTTGCAGGCGCATGAACGACTGAGCCATCTGGTGCTGGTGCGCGAGGCCTGGACGGTGGACAACGGCTGCATGACGCCGACCATGAAGATCCGTCGCAATGTCCTGGAAAGCCGCTATGCCGAATTGATCGGCACCTTGCCAGCCGGTCAGTCGCTGCACTGGGAAGATTGAAATAGCACTTGCCGGATTCGTCGACTTAGAAGAGGTGTATGAATGAAAGGCCCGTTGTCCTCACTCAAGGTTCTCGACTTTTCTACCCTGCTGCCGGGGCCGTTCGCCTCGTTGCTGCTTGCCGACATGGGCGCCGAGGTGCTGCGGGTCGAGTCGCCGACGCGCATGGATCTGGTGCGTGTGCTGCCACCGCATGTCGATGGGGTGTCGGCCAGTCATGCCTACCTCAACCGCAACAAGCGCTCCATCGCCCTCGATCTCAAGCGTCCAGAGTCGCTGGAGGTGGTGCACAAGCTGGTGGCGCAGTACGACATCGTGCTGGAGCAGTTCCGTCCTGGGGTGATGGAAAAACTCGGCCTCGGCTACGAGGCGCTCAAGGCGATCAACCCGCGACTGATCTACGTCTCCATTACCGGCTACGGGCAGACCGGGCCGTACAAGGACCGCGCCGGGCATGACCTCAATTACCTGGCCCTGGCCGGTGTGGCCAGCTACACCGGTCGCCGCGACAGCGGTCCGTTACCACTGGGCGTGCAACTGGCGGATATCGCGGGGGGCTCCCTGCACGGGGTAATCGGCTTGCTGGCCGCGGTGATCGCCCGACAGAGCACAGGCCTGGGGCAGCACGTGGACATCAGCATGACCGACTGTGCGTTCAGCCTGCACGGTATGGCCGGAGCCGGTTACCTGGCTGCCGGGGTGGAGCCGGGTATGGAGAACCAGGTGCTCAATGGCGGCAGTTTCTACGACTACTACCGCACCCGCGATGGCCGCTGGCTGTCGGTGGGTAGCCTGGAACCGCAGTTCATGCAGCAGTTCTGCGCGGTGATCGGGCGCCCGGAGCTGGCAGCGCGGGGTCTTTCCCCGAAGCCTGAAGAGCAGAAAGCACTCAAGCGCGAGATCGAGATCGAAATCGAGAAGCACGATCTGGCCGAATGGCAGCAGCGCTTCGCCGTCGTGGATGCCTGCATCGAGCCGCTGCTCAGCCTGGCCGAAGCCGTCGAGCATCCACAGCTCAAGGCCCGTGGTGTGGTCACCCAGGTGCCGCGCGAAGGGCGGCCGGCGCAGGCGCAGATCGCCTGCCCGATTCGCTTCTCCGAAGGGCTGGAGCCACCGCGGCATATCGGCCCCGCCGTGGGGGCGCACAGCGCAGAGGTACTGGGTGAGCTGGGCTTCAGTGAGGCGCAGATTGCCGAGTTGAAGGCCAGCAAGGCGCTGGGATAGAGGGGCGTAGCGTGGGTGGCGTGGTTACTCGACGCGTTGCTCGCCGCTGAACACCAGGGTGGCGCGGCAGCGCCGGCAGAAGTAGCTGCGACCCTGGGCCACCAGGCGATGGCGCTGGCTGGAGAAGGGGAACTCGCCGCTCGGGCATTGGCACAGGTAAAGGAAGCGCGTGCTCTTGCGCCGGCCCACGTCATAGGTGTGGCAGCGGTCCGGCGGCAGCTCGTAGACGCCACGCATGATCAATTGCCATTCCTCGCCATGGGGCTGGATGCGCCCGCCGAACATCTGGTGGGCGATCAGGTGTGCCACTTCGTGGGCCACCGTCTGCTTGAGGAAGTGCTCGCGGTTTTCCGCGTACAGCTTGGGATTGAAGCGCAGCAGGTTTTCTGTGAGGTGCGCCACCCCGGCTTTCTGCCCGCGTAGCTTGAAGCTGACCTCGGGGCGGGGGAAACGGCGTTTGAAGAAGTCTTCCGCCAGCTGGTAGCAGGCTTCGACACGGGTATTGAGCAACTCGGGCATTCGGCTCCTCCGGGAAGGTGCCAATTATGCCGCATTCGCCTTGCTCGCCAAGCGAACCACTGGTCGCATTGCTTGCGTTGAGCTGGGTGCACTGCAGCTTGCTGCTTGTCTGCCTGGGTTTTCCGTAGACGTAAAAAAGCCGCCAATTGGCGGCTTCATACAGGGCGGCAGGCCGGGAAATTCAGCTGGTGTAGACAGGGCCTACGCCCATGCCCCACAGGATGACCGAGCTGGCAATCATCGCCACCAGTACCACCAGGCCTACGGCCAGGATCGAACTGGAGAACATGAAGCCCTCGTCCTGCGGAATGTTCATGAAGGTTGGAATACCGGCATACAGCAGGTAAACCGTGTAACAGATCGCCGCGGTGCCAACGAACATCGCCAGCCACAGGCTTGGATAGAGCGCTGAAAGGCCGCCGATGAACAGCGGAGTGGCGGTATAGGCCGCGAACACCACGCACTGGGTCAGGGTTGGGCTGGAGTCATAGGTGCGGGCCATCCAGTGGATGAACGCGCCCATCACGGCAATGCCGGCGAGCATCGCCAGGTAGGACATCACGGTCATTTGCAGTGCGCTGGTCGCGGTGAGTTTCACCGCTTCGCCATCACCTATTCGCCAGCCCACTTCCGTGGTGCCGAAATAGGCGCAGAGCGCTGGGATTGCCGCGAGAATCAGAACGTGGGTCAGGTACATATGGCTGATGGATTCCTCCTCGCCACGGATTTCCTGCCACTCTTGATCGGGATGGGTGAAGAGCCCCCAAACGTGGTGGATCATGCAGACACCTCCTCTTGTTATTGTCGATCGCCCCCGAGCGTAACGCCCGGCCCGCATGGTCAGCGGGGCCGGGTGCAGGCCGAATCACTGCGACCGTATGCCGCAGTATAGGAGAAGGCTGGAGCCCGCGTGAGCCGTGGCTTTAGAGCGAATCGCTCTCTACAGCTCAGCTGTAATAGCGCTGCAGTATTTCCATGGCCAGGTTGATCGATTGCAGGCGACTGGTGCTGCCGCCCCGATCCGGGTGATGCTGGCTCACCAGTTGCCGGTAGCGCAGCTTGATGGTGGCGAGATTGAGCGGCTGGTCGTCATTCAGCTCGAAGAGTTCGAGGGCTGCGCGCTTCTCGTCGCCGCCCTGCATGCGGGTCCAGAAGCTGGCCAGCAGCTGTTCCACATCGTCTTCGGTGGTCTCGCGCAAATGTTGCAGATTGAGATAGTAGTCACGTAACGGGTCGTGCTCGGCCAAGGTATGGCTGCCGGGGCGCCAGAGTTGCAATTGCACGCACAGCGGGCTGATTTCCAGGTGCGCGCTCTGTTGCTGCCAGAGACGATCGCGCAGCACGTACAGGGCGTTGAACAACAGGAAGTGAGTGCGAAACAGCACCAGTTTGTCGGCCAGCTCCAGGTGTGGGATGTGCGTCGAGTGGCGGGCCTTGAGCTGCTGGATCAGGTGAAATTCGCTGATGCCGGCGGGCGCTTCGCGCAGCAGTTCATGCAATTGCTCGGCAAGGTCGAGGGCGGGGTTGAGGTCGTTCATCCAAAGAGCCTATCACGGGCTGCCGCGCGCCGGCTTTGTGCGTAAAATAGCCAGCTTTTCGCCCTTCACCGGATTTCCAAGCACCATGTCTTCCAGCCTTTCGGTCAACCAGAACAAACTGCAGAAGCGCCTGCGCCGCCTGGCCGGCGAAGCCGTCACCGACTTCAACATGATCGAGAACGGCGACAAGGTGATGGTCTGCCTATCCGGCGGCAAAGACAGCTACACCATGCTCGACATCCTCCTGTACCTGCAGAAGGTCGCGCCGATCCAGTTCGAGATCGTCGCGGTGAACATGGACCAGAAGCAGCCAGGCTTCCCCGAGCACATATTGCCGGCCTACCTGGAGTCGATTGGCGTGCAGTACCACGTGATCGAGAAGGACACCTACTCGGTGGTCAAGGAGAAGATCCCGGAAGGCAAGACCACCTGCTCGCTGTGCTCGCGCCTGCGCCGCGGCACCCTGTATACCTACGCTGACGAAATCGGCGCGACCAAGATGGCCCTCGGTCACCACCGCGACGACATCCTGGAAACCTTCTTCCTCAACATGTTCTACGGCGGCACCCTCAAGGCCATGCCGCCCAAACTGCTGTCTGACGACGGTCGCAACGTGGTGATCCGCCCGCTGGCCTACTGCAGCGAGAAGGACATCGAGGCCTACTCCGAGCTCAAGCAGTTCCCGATCATCCCGTGCAACCTGTGCGGCTCGCAGGAGAACCTGCAGCGCCAGGTGGTCAAGGA
>JBBNAI010000457.1:0-20196 GCA_037994305.1 Pseudomonas sp.
CGCTGATCCAGGAAATCGGCATGTACTTCCACGCCGTGCGCAAGAAGTACCACCAGTTCGAGAGCGAGTTCACCGCCGTGGATACCCGCGTGCAGGTCAACCAGGTGCCGGGCGGGATGATGTCCAACCTGGCCAACCAGCTGAAGGAACAGGGTGCGCTCAACCGCATCAACGAAGTGTTCGCCGAGATTCCGAAAGTCCGCGAAGACCTCGGCTTCCCGCCGCTGGTGACGCCGACCTCGCAGATCGTTGGCACCCAGGCGGTGTTCAACGTGCTCGCCGGCGAGCGCTACAAGACCATCACCAACGAGGTGAAACTGTACCTGCAGGGCCGCTATGGCCAGGCGCCGGGCAAGGTCAACGAGCAGCTGCGCAAGCAGGCGATCGGCAGCGAGGAAGTCATCGACGTGCGCCCGGCCGACCTGATTCCGCCGGAGCTGGCCAAGCTGCGCGCCGAAGTCGGCAGCCTGGCCAAGTCCGAGGAAGACGTACTGACCTACGCCATGTTCCCGGATATCGGCCGCAAGTTCCTCGAGGAGCGTGCCGCCGGTACCCTGACCCCGGAAGTGCTGCTGCCGATCCCGGAGGCGGGTGGCGTCGCGGCGGTGGGCGGCGAAGGCGTACCGACCGAGTTCATCATCGACGTGCACGGCGAGAGCTACCGCGTGGACATCACCGGCGTGGGCGTGAAGGGCGACGGCAAGCGTCACTTCTACCTGTCTATCGACGGCATGCCGGAAGAAGTGGTGTTCGAGCCGCTCAACGACTTCGTCAGCGGTGGCGGCAACAAGCGCAAGCAGGCCAGCGCGCCGGGCGATGTCAGCACCACCATGCCGGGCAACATCGTCGATGTGCTGGTGAAAGAAGGCGACAAGGTGAAAGCCGGCCAGGCCGTGTTGATCACCGAGGCGATGAAGATGGAAACCGAAGTGCAGGCGCCGATCGCCGGTACCGTCAAGGCCATCCATGTGGCCAAGGGCGACCGCGTCAATCCGGGCGAAGTATTGGTGGAAATCGACGCCTGATCGGCTAACGAGCAAGTCCCATTGGGGGAGCGCAAGCTCCCCTTTTTTATGGGTGCTGCGCAGGGGCGCGTGCGCATCCGTGGGCGAGCGACAGAAAAACAAAAGGGAAGCTCGGCGGCTTCCCTTTGACTGCATCACGGCGTGGACGATGTACCGTTAGGTCTCTCGTCGACGCGTCCTGCTCAGCGCCAGAACGGCTTGCTGATTTCCGCTTCACGCTCGTACAAGCTGATGCCGGCGTCGGTCAGCAGGCGCTCGTCGAGGCGGGCCAGTTCACGGCGGCTGACGATGCGGCGCTGCCACAGCAGCAGGGTGTCGAGTACGCGTGGGGTGCTCGAAGAGTGGTCTTGAAAGATCAGGTCGGAACTGAGGGTACGTTCCATGGTGGCGCTTCCTTCCGCTTGTGGCGGGATGAGAGGGTGTTCTACTGGAAGGCTATTTTCCTGACTAAGTGGTCGACTTTGTAGGCACAGCTGAGCAAAATTGCCGGGCTATTCATTAGCCTGCTTGGTAACTGTTCTGCTTTTATGCGCACAGCTGTACCGGTCATCAGTGGAAAGTCCCGCCAATTCTCTAACGGCGGGATTAACACCGAGAGCTATCTGCCCAGCACGGCAGTTTCATGGCGGTACAGTTTTTAAACTGAGCGGATCACTGCCGATCTGTTTTATGTCGAAAAGCAGACCTTGTCTGTCGTCCTTTCGGCGGCAGCCAGGCCAGCAGGCGGCGTACAGTAGCCTCACTCGACCCCTGGGATGCCGAAGGAAATCCACATGACCGACCAGACCCAGCAATTTGCCAGCGACAACTATTCCGGCATCTGCCCGGAGGCCTGGGCCGCCATGGCCGAGGCCAACCAGGGCCATCAGCGCGCCTATGGTGACGACCAGTGGACGGCGCGTGCGTCCGATCATTTCCGCCAGCTGTTCGAAACCGATTGCGAGGTGTTCTTCGCCTTCAACGGCACTGCCGCCAACTCCCTGGCCCTGGCCTCGCTGTGCCAGAGCTACCACAGCGTGATCTGCTCGGAGACCGCCCACGTCGAGACCGACGAATGCGGTGCGCCGGAGTTCTTTTCCAACGGTTCCAAGCTGCTCACCGCGCGCAGCGAGCAGGGCAAGCTGACCCCGGCGAGCATTCGCGAAGTGGCGCTCAAGCGCCAGGACATCCACTACCCGAAACCGCGCGTGGTGACCCTGACCCAGGCCAGTGAAGTCGGCACCGTCTACAGCCCCGACGAGGTCCGCGCGATCAGCCAGACCTGCAAGGAGCTCAACCTCAACCTGCACATGGACGGCGCGCGCTTCTCCAACGCCTGTGCCTTCCTGGGCTGCAGCCCGGCCGAGTTGACCTGGAAAGCCGGGGTCGATGTGCTGTGCTTCGGCGGCACCAAGAACGGCATGGCAGTCGGTGAGGCGATCCTGTTCTTCAACAAGGCCCTGGCCGAAGACTTCGACTACCGCTGCAAGCAGGCCGGACAACTGGCCTCGAAGATGCGCTACCTGTCCGCGCCCTGGGTCGGCCTGCTGCAGGACGGCGCCTGGCTGCGTTACGCCGAGCACGCCAACCGCTGCGCACGCCTGCTGGCCGAGCTGGTGGAGGATATTCCCGGCGCCAGCCTGATGTTTCCGGTGCAGGCCAACGGCGTGTTCCTGCAGCTGTCCGAGCCGGCACTCGAGCGCCTGCGCGACTGGGGCTGGCGCTTCTACACGTTCATCGGCGCCGGCGGCGCGCGCTTCATGTGTTCCTGGGATACCGAGGAAGCGCGGGTGCGCGAGCTGGCGGCGGATATCCGTCGGGCCATGGCCTGAAGGCCTGCCGGATCAGTTGTCCCAGCGCTCCGGATCGTAGGAGAACACGGGTAGCGACCAGGACCAGCGGATTGCCGCCAGACGCAGGCCAAGGCCGCAGGCGAACGAGGCCAGCAGGTTGAGGTCCTCGTCTACGCCGATGTGACGCAGCCCCAGGTAGAGCAGCGCGACCAGCAGCGATACGCTGGCGTATAGCTCCTCGCACAGCACCAGGGGCGTGCGGTTACACAGGATGTCGCGCAGGATGCCGCCGAATATCCCGGTGGTGATGCCGGCCATGACCACCACCGGCATCGAGTAGTTGAGCTGCAGGGCGACATTGCAGCCGATCACCGTGAAGGCGATCAGGCCCATGGCATCGAGCACCAGGAACAGCCGATGCAGGTGGTGCATGAAGCGCGCGATGAGCATGGTGAACAGCCCGGCGCAGATGGTCAGGTAGATGTAGGCGGGGTGCTGGGTCCAGCCCACCGGGAAGTTGCCGAGCAGAATGTCGCGTACCGTGCCGCCACCCAGGGCGGTGATGAAAGCGATCAGGGCGACCCCGAACAGGTCCATGTTGCGCCGCCCGGCGGCGAGTGCGCCGGACATGGCTTCGGCGGTGATGGCAATCAGATAGACGTAGATAAGCACACAGAACCTCTGCGTTATGTGCCTCTCCCCCTGTCCGGTGTACCTGAGAGTTTGTGCGGCGCTGTGCCGCTTGCCCCTTCGGTGGGTTGCCAATGGCAACCGCTCTCCAGTCGGCTGATATGGATTCCGCAGTGCTGGGCCTGAGCGATTATGGGAGTTTGCGCCTTCGGCGGAGGAGCCTGGCGGCCCTCACTCTCCTGCGGGGCGCGGAGTATAAGGGCAACGGCGGCGAGCGCCCACCCGTGCAGCCGATCCTGGGCAGTGAGGTTTTCAATCGGCCCGATGCAAATCCCCGCTTGGCCGAGCGCCACGTGCCTGTTCGATCCTTGCCGCCACTGAACGAACAGTAGCGAACGAGGGGAAGTGCATGAAGACCGTGGCCCAGATGCTCAGGAGCAAGCCGCATCAGACCATCCACCGCATCGCGCCGGACGCAACCATGCTGGAGGCTCTGCGGGTGATGGCCGAGCACAATGTCGGCGCGCTGTTGGTGATGGATGACCACCACCTGCTGGGCATCGTCAGCGAGCGTGACTACGCGCGCAAAGGCGTGCTCCTCGGGCGCTCGTCGGTAGGCACGGTGGTGCGCGAGATCATGAGCGTACCGGTGATCACGGTGACGCCACGGCAGAGCATTCGCGAATGCATGGAGCTGATGACCGAGCGCCATTTACGTCACCTGCCCGTGCTGGACGATGGTGCGCTGGTGGGCTTGCTCTCCATCGGTGACCTGGTCAAGGAAACCGTCGCCGAGCAGGACGGCCTGATCCAGCAGCTGGAGCAATACATCCGCGGCGCGTGATGGCGCCTTCAGCGCCCGTCACAACATCAGCCAGCCGGCCATTGCCGCTTCGTACAGCAGGCCGCAGATGTTCCTCACGGCTAGCTTCTGCTGCATGTTGGCGCGGTGCTTACGGACGGTCAGATCACTGATTCTGAGATGGCGCGCGGCCTGCTTATCGCTCATGCCCTGGGCGAACAGGTGGAGGATTTCCAGCTCGCGCGCCGTCAGATTCGCCCCCTCAGCAGCGTGCTCTTTTTTCTCTTGGGTCGTGTGCAGCTCGCCAGGTAATAGACGGTCAATTGCGTCGACTTACGCAGCTCGAGTTTTCTCTGCAGGTTCTCGCGGTGCTTCCTTGCCGTACTCAAGGAAATATCCAGCAGTGCGGCGATGTCACGGTCGCTGAAGCCCCGCGCAATCAGT
Source organism: Pseudomonas sp. (assembly GCA_037994305.1). Taxonomy (GTDB): domain Bacteria; phylum Pseudomonadota; class Gammaproteobacteria; order Pseudomonadales; family Pseudomonadaceae; genus Aquipseudomonas. The sequence goes on from JBBNAI010000457.1 coordinate 4,674, forward strand.
GACAGCGCCTGTGTTTCCCGTGCGCTAAGCACATCCCTGTCCATCCCTAGAAATCGAAATTTCCAGTTCCCTTCCTGGTAGTCCAACGGCCCGACTGACAAGACCGATCGAGCCTCGCTCGATACGGAAAGAACCCCCCGCAATACCGAATTTGCCCAATTTCCCTGCATCAGCCTAATCGACAGCATCCACTTGTCGATTCACTCAACGGCGCTCGGACTCAAGGGTTGCAAGCGAGTGGACGTATTCGACGTACGCGCAGTGACGGGTTGTCAGTGCGCCATCCATTTAGATAACTGCAAGGACTACAGTCATGAATTGGAATCGTACGTTTACCGACCTCATCCGTAATGGCCGCCCGGCTTATTGGGGCAACTGGACGCTGGACCCGAAGTTCAAGGTGGGCGCGGTCGGGATTATTTCTCCGGACAGTGGCGACTTCACCCTGGTGCAGGAAGCCACGCCGGGCCTGGCCATCAACAGCCGTGGGGTGCCCAACCAGTGGAAGCTGGCTTCCAGCAACGTCAGCCGCAGCCAGTCCAGTATCGATCTGGATGGCTCGGCCACTGACCCGGAGACCGGCACCAAGATCACCGTCGGCACGGAAGTCACCTGGGGTTTTGCCTCCACGGGCTCGATTGCCTCGGAGTTCGGCATCGCCAACGAGAGCTTCATCAGCGACCTCACGCAACTGTCCAAGCCTGCCACCCTGAGCTGGCTGGCCGAGCAGGCGGCGGCGGTGAGCATGGGCAGCAACGGCAACATCGCCCAGGGCTTTGGCGTGGTCACCAGCGTGATCTACGCCAACAGCGGCCTCAACCTCGGCTCCCAGGATGACAGCTCGTCCTTCTCGATCAGCGGTTCGGTCGGCGCCGTGCAGGACATGCTGGCCGGTGCCAATGCCAAGGGCTCGTACACCTCCAGCAAGGAGAGCAAGCAGGTTGACCAGCACCTCTGGCCGATCCAGCCGAATGCCCTGGCCAATGGCTCGGTGCCGATCGCGTTCACCTTCGCCTCGTTCGACGGCAACCTGCTGATCCCCAACTGGATCAATCGCCTGGGTGCGCTGCAGATCCTGTTCAACAACAAGCCCGGCTGCACCTACATCACCAACATCAAGCTGAGCTACGACACGCCGCAAGGGCCGAAGAACGAGTCGTTCTCGCTCAGCGGCGGCATCTCCAAGACCGTCGCCAACATCCCGCTGAGCGCCACCAACATCGCCGCCGAGGTCACCTTCAAAGGGATGATCAACAGCGACACCTACAACTTCAAATGGCCCAACCCGCTCGGCCAGTGGCTGACCGGCCAGCGCGAAATCGAGATGACCGGCGTCTGGCCGGGCCAGACCCACGCGGTCGATATCGCTCTCTAATCCCAGTCATCGATTTAGCAAGGAGTAACTGACATGCCGACTTCATGGTGCAAAATAACCATCACCTACGGTCCGACCGGCTATACGCAGAACTACAAGCGCAATATCAGGGTTCACAGTGATCCGCTATCACAGCAGTTCACTCGTGATGCGATGGCTGATGCGTTGGCCAACATCAATGCTCATTTGCCGCAGGGCCACCAACCCAATCCGGTCACCTCGAATCTACTAGGCAGTCTCAATCAAGGCGACCAGATTGATACAGATCCGGGGACCAAATTCCGAGCGATCTGACGCGGGAGAAATTCGCCGCGGATGACATGAAAAGACCGGCCAATGGCCGGTCTTTTTCTCCCGTAGGCACTCTACGCTGCATCTTGTCTTCGCTACTGACTAGCTCTTTCGTATTCGGCGGAACTGCGCCACCCGTGCGGCGGGTTACTCCTGTGGTGCGGCCTCAGTGGCTGAGGCTTCCTCGGCCTCCTTGGTTTCTTCGCAGATGCCATTGGCGCCCTGCTTGCCGGTGTAGGAAATCGTGGGCGTACCTTTGCCATCCAGGCTGATGGAGATGGTCACGCCTTCGCCCTTGGCCTCGAAGTACTGCTCGCTGAACTTGGCCAGAATGGCCTGCTTGTCGTTGATGGTCACCGGACCGCCGGCCTTGGCCTGCACGCGGATATCGTTGGGGCAGGTGAAGTCGATTGCGGGCAGGTTCTGTGCGCTGGCGCCGGTGGCGACAACGAGCAGGGGCAGGGCAATCAGCAATCTATCCATGGTGGGGGCTCCTGGCGGTGGCAGCGGGCATCTTGCCCGGCACACCCTGATTGCTCACCTAAGCAGCCACCTCCGGGCCTGTCCAACCGGCGGGGGACTAACCGATGAGTTGCAGGCAGAAAAGCAAAACCGGCCCGCAGGCCGGTTCTGTCACTCAGGCCAGGTGGCTCAGTTACCGGTCTTCACCTTGCTCCACGCCCGGGTGCGTGCACGTTCGGCGGCACGCGGCAGTGGTTCGAGGGTGTAGAGGGTCTTCAACGCTTCGGCTGTCGGGTAGAGGTTGGGGTTGGTGCGGATCGACTCGGCCACCAGGGCGGTAGCGTCCTTGTTCGGGTTGGGGTAGCCGACGAAGTCGCTGATCGGCGCGATCACCTGCGGCTGCAGGAGGAAGTTGATGAACTCATGGGCTTCCTCGATGTTCTTCGCGTCTTTCGGGATGGCCATCAGGTCGAACCAGATCGGCGCGCCTTCCTTGGGCAGACGCATGTCCACGGTCACGCCGTTCTTCGCCTGCTTGGCGTTGTTGGCGGCCTGGGAGAAGCTGCCGGAGTAGCCGACGGCCACGCAGATCTCGCCGTTGGCGATGTCGCTCATGTACTTGGAGCTGTGGAAATAGCGCACGTACGGGCGCACCTTGCTCAGCAGCGCTTCGGCCTTGGCATAGTCGGCCGGCTCCTGGCTGTTGGGCGGCAGGCCGAGGTAGTGCAGGGCGATCGGCAGGATCTCCGACGGCGAGTCGAGCAGGGCCACACCGCACTGCTTGAGCTTGCTGATGTTCTCTTCCTTGAAGATCAGGTCCCAGCTGTTCACCGGGGCATTGTCGCCGAGGGCGGCCTTGACCTTGTCCGGGTTGAAGCCGATCAGCACGGTGCCGTACATGTAGGGCACGGCGAACTGGTTGCCCGGGTCGTTGGCCTCGATCAGCTTCATCAGCTGCGGGTCGAGGTGCTGCCAGTTGGGCAGTTTGCTGCGGTCGAGCTTCTGGAACACCCCGGCCTCGACCTGCTTGGCGAGGAACACGTTGGATGGCACCACCAGGTCATAGCCGGAATTGCCGGTGAGCAGCTTGGCCTCGAGCGCCTCGTTGGTGTCGAAGATGTCGTAGGTCAGCTTGATGCCGCTGTCCTGCTTGAACTTGGTCAGGGTCTCGGGGGTGATGTAGTCGAACCAGTTGTACACCTTGAGTTCGCGCTCGGCCGCCTGGCTGGCGCCGCTGAACAGGGTGGCGCCGCACAGGGCGGTGGCGATCAGTTGCTGGAGTTTGTTCATCTTGTTCTCCTGTGCAGGGCGCTTCAGGCGCCCTGGAAACCTTCGAGTACGTTGACGGCGTTGATGCCGATTTCCGCCACCGCGTAGCCACCCTCCATGACGAACAGGGTGGGCTTGCCGAGGGCGGCGATGTGCTGGCCCATGAGCAGGTAATCCGGGCTGTCGAGCTTGAAGCTGGAGATCGGGTCGTCCTTGTAGGTATCGACGCCGAGGGACACCAGCACCACGTCGGCGTCGTACGCGGCAATGCGCTGGCAGGCGGTGTCCAGGGCGGCGCCCCAGACATCCCAAGCGCTGCCGGCGGCCAGTGGCAGGTTGAGGTTGTAGCCCTCGCCCGCGCCGGCACCGGTCTCGTCGGCATAGCCGAGAAAGTGCGGGTACTCGAAGCTGGGGCTGCCATGGATGTTGGCGACGAACACGTCGGCGCGCTCATAGAAGATCGACTGGGTGCCGTTGCCGTGGTGGTAGTCCACATCGAGGATCGCCACGCGCTTGGCGCCCTGGTCGAGGAAGGCCTGGGCGGCGATGGCGACGTTGTTCAGGTAGCAGTAGCCGCCCATCACGTCGGCGCTGGCGTGGTGGCCCGGCGGGCGGCATAGGGCGAAGGCGCTGCGCACGCCGGCGGCGACTTCACGCTGGGCGGTGAGGGCGACCTGGGCCGAGGTGTACACGGCCTGCCAGGTGCCGGCGGTGATCGGCGCGAAGCAGTCGAAACTGTGGAAACCGTACTGGCCGTAGAGGTCGTCCGGGCGCTTGGCGCGCATATGGCGGGCCGGGAACACGCCGGGCAGGAAGTCGGCCGTGTTGCCCTGGGCGGCCCAGCCGGCCCAGGCCTTCTGCAGGAAATCCAGGTAGTCGGCGGTGTGGATACGGGCGATCGGTGCCAGGCCGAAGTCCTGCGGCTCGCGGATCTCGCCGAGTTGCTGCGCCTTGACCCGGGCCAGTACATGGTCGGCCCGCTGCGGCATCTCGAAGCAGGGTTGGAATTCGCCGCCGACCATTTCGCCTTGGGCGTGGTGCAGGCGGTGGTCGTCGCTGTAGAGGGTGAGCATCTTGTTGTTCTCCGGACATGGCGTCTGCCTGCATTGTTGGCAGGCCCGTGCGCGCGGGAGAACGACCGGGATGGCCAAGATGGGATAGATATGGCCAATTTATGCAGGGCATGGCGGCCATATTTCTCTCATTTCCTGCTGTAGCCCGGACTTCAGTCCGGGGGCTGGGTGGCATTTCCCGGACTGAAGTCCGGGCTACCGCTGCGGATCGACCTCAATGGTGGAAACGCTTTGCTTATCCACCTGCCTGTTCACCATTGGCGAGAGCACCAGACGGATCGTTAGCTGCGAAAGCGACTCGGCGGCAACCCACTCCAGCGCTGGAAGGCATGGCGGAAGCTGGCGGTTTCGCTGTAGCCCATGGTTTCGGCGATCTGGTGGATCGGCAGCTCCTGCTCCAGCAATTGCCGGGCGCGTTCGAAGCGTAGTTCGTCGAGCAGGCGCTGGTAGCTGCTGCCGGCTTCCTGCAGATGTCGGCGCAGGCTGCGGGGCGAGCAGTTGAGCTGGCTGGCCAGGCCTTCCAGGCCCGGCGGGTTGTGCAGTTGCGCGGCAAGCGCCTGGCGGCAGCGGGTCAGCAGGGTCTGACGGCTGACGAACTCGCTGTTCAGGCGCTGGCAGCGCTCGCGCATGTCGCGCTGGGTCACCGCGTCGGCCAGCGGCAGGCGCCGTTGCAGCCAGGCAGCGTCGAAGACGAAGGCGTTGCGCCCGGCATCGAACTGGCGTGGGCAGGCGAAGCTGGCGTGGTACTCGTGCTCGTAGGCTGGCGCGGCATGGCGCAAGTGCGCGGCGCACAGCTCCAGCGGGCGACCGAGCAGGTCGTCGCAGACCAGTTTCATCGAGGCCAGGCAGAACTCGACGTTGAAGGTCTGCAGCTCGGGCAGGTCGCGGTAGCCATCGGCGCACAGCCAGACCTGATCACCCTCGCGTTGCAGGCTCAGCTCGAAATAGGTGCCGAGCAGCGCGGGGAACTGCAGTGCCAGCTCCAGCGCATCACCCAGGGTGGCGCTGGACAGCAGGGCATAGCCGAGCGGGCCGTAGGACGACACGTGCATGCGCCGGCCGAGCACCAGGCCGAGCTCGCGGCAATGGGCGAGGGCATTGGCGCACACGCGCATTTCCTGGGTGGTGGTGATGCGGATGTCGGCACGCTGCAGATCGGCGAGGCGGATGCCGCTGCCGTGCAGCAGCAGGTCGGCGGGCACGCCGCGTTCCTGGCCGATGCAGTCGAGGACCAGGACGATGGTGTGCAGGGTGGTCAGGTGCGAATGCAGCATGGCGCAACGGTGTCAGCAAAATTCGCGCGGGGCAAGCCACTCGCCAGGGCGGTTCATGGCAGGCAGAAAAAAGCCCGCTCGATGAGCGGGCTTCGGTGCAGCAGGCGGGGCGGCGATCAGAACGCCGGCACCACGGCGCCTTTGTACTTGTCGTTGATGAAGGCTTTGACTTCGGCACTGTTCAGCGCCTTGGCCAGCTTCTGCAGGGCCGGCTTGTCCTTGTTGGCTTCGGCTACGACCAGGATGTTGACGTACGGCGAGTCGCTGCCTTCGATGGCCAGGGCATCCTTGGTCGGATTGAGGCCGGCTTCCAGGGCGTAGTTGGTGTTGATCAGCGCCAGGTCGACCTGGGCCAGCACGCGCGGCAGGGTGGCCGCTTCCAGCTCACGTACCTTGATGCCTTTCGGGTTTTCGGCGATGTCCTTGACGGTGGCGGTGATGCCGGCGTCGGCCTTGAGCTTGATCACGCCGGCCTTCTGCAGCAGCAGCAGGGCACGGCCGCCGTTGGTGGCGTCGTTGGGGATGACCACGTTGGCGCCTTGCGGCAGGTCGGCCAGGCTCTTGATCTTGCTCGAGTAGGCGCCGAAGGGCTCGACGTGCACGCCGGCGATGCTCACCAGCTTAGTGCCGCGCGAGGCGTTGAACTCGTTCAGGTACGGCTGGTGCTGGAAGAAGTTGGCATCCAGACGGCCTTCGGCAACCTGCACGTTGGGTTGCACGTAGTCGGTGAAGACCTTGATCTTCAGCTCGACGCCTTCCTTGGCCAGTACCGGTTTGACCACTTCGAGGATCTCGGCGTGCGGCACAGCGGTGGCGGCGACGCTGATGGTCTCGGCGGCCTGGGCGGCAGCGCTGGTCAGGGCGGCCGCAGCGGCCAGGGCAGTCAGCAGTTTTTTCATGGTGCAGCTCCTTGTGGGATTTTGGCGCGGTGTCCCGTGGGTAACGGGTCGCCCGCTGTTCTATGGGGTAGGGCGAATTCAGTCAGTTATTTGCGCGAGCTTTTTATTTCCTAGAAAAATGCACCACCAGCTTGTCGCCGACGGTTTGCAGGACCTGCACCAGGATCAGCAACAGGATCACGGTCACGGCCATCACGTCTGGCTGGTAGCGCTGGTAGCCATAGCGCACGGCCAGGTCGCCGAGGCCGCCGCCGCCGATCAGGCCGCTCATGGCGGTGTAGGAGACCAGGGTAATCGCGGTCACGGTGGCGGCGGCGATCAGCCCCGGCAGCGCTTCCGGCAGCAGGGCGCGGAAGATGATCTGCAGGGTGGTTGCGCCCATTGCCTGGGTCGCCTCGATGATGCCGCGGTCGACTTCGCGCAGAGCGGTCTCAACCAGGCGCGCGAAGAACGGCGTGGCGCCGACCACCAGTGGCGGAATGGCGCCGGCGACGCCCAGCGAGGTGCCGGTGATCAGCACCGTCAGCGGGATCATCAGGATCAGCAGGATCACGAACGGCACCGAGCGCAGCACGTTGACCAGCAGCGACAGCACGGCGTACAGGGCGCGCTGCTCGAACATCTGCCGCGGCCCGGTGAGGAACAGCAGTACGCCCAGCGGCAGGCCGAGCAACACGGTGAACAGGGTGGCGCCGCCGAGCATGTTGAGGGTGTCGAGGCTGGCGTAGCCGATCTCCGCCCAGTCGACGTTGGGCAGCCAGCGGGCCATCAGGGACTCGATCATCGCAGCACCTCCAGGTGCACATCGGCGGCCTGGAAACGCGCCAGCGCGGCGTCGATGTCACCACCGGTGAGGGCCAGGGTCAGCTGACCGTAGGGGTTGTCCTTGATGCGGTCGATGCGCCCGGCAAGGATGCTGTAGTCCACCCCGGTCTCGCGGGCCACGGTACCCAGCAGCGGCGCGTAGGTGGCTTCGCCCTGGAAGGTCAGCCGCAGGATGCGGCCCTGAACATGGGCGAAGTCGTCGCGTTGTTCGTCTTCGTCGACGTGCTCGTCTTCCTGCACGAAACGTTTGGTGGTGGCGTGCTGCGGATGCAGGAACACCTGGGCCACCGGGCCCTGCTCGACGATTTGCCCGGCGTCCATCACCGCCACCTGGTCGCAGACCCGGCGAATCACGTCCATCTCGTGGGTGATCAGCACGATGGTCAGCTTCAGCTCGCGATTGATCTCGGCCAGCAGCTTCAGCACCGAAGCAGTGGTCTGCGGATCGAGGGCGCTGGTGGCCTCGTCGCACAGCAGGATCTTCGGCCGGGTGGCCAGGGCGCGGGCGATGCCGACGCGCTGTTTCTGCCCGCCGGAGAGCTGCGCCGGGTATTTATTGGCGTGTTCGCTGAGGCCGACGCGGGCCAGCAGTTCGGCCACGCGCTGCTCGACCTGGCTGCGCGACAGCTCGCCGCTCAGCTCCAGCGGCATGGCCACGTTGGCGGCGACGGTCTTCGACGACAGCAGGTTGAAGTGCTGGAAGATCATCCCGACCTGGCGACGGAAACGGCGCAGGCCATTGGCGTCGAGGGCGGTAACGTCCTCGCCGTCGACCGTGATGCGGCCGCCGCTGGGTTCTTCCAGGCGGTTGATCAGGCGCAGCAGGGTGCTTTTGCCCGCCCCGGAATGGCCGATCAGGCCGAACACCTGGCCGGCTTCGATGCGCAGGCTGGTGGGCTGCAAGGCGGGCACATCGCGCCCGGCAACCTTGTAGGTCTTGTTGACGTGGTGAAACTCGATCACAGAGCGAACCTTGTGGGTACGTGGGAGTGACTGCCGCAATCCGATGGGCGCGGCGACTCCTTCTAGCCTAGGCGGTTAGCCGAAAGGCGCGCATTTTAGCCGGTTTGTTTATGCGTTCTTAGTCTTTCTTGGCCTGGATTGCTTGCGCACAGGCATAAGCAAGTAGGGCGGGTGCAACCCGCCTGTCTGGCTCGCGAGTTACACCCGCCTACACGATGCTTCGGAGCTCGCGAGCTAGAGCCAGGCTAGGCGGGTAAGGGCCGAGGGCGCGGAGTTTACGAGCTGTAAATGAGCAGCCCGAGGCCCTTGCCCAACGACGCATGGCCGACGCGCAGCAGCTCCGCTGGGTCAGCCGTTGCTTTGCGGGCTCAGGACCAGCCGCGGCTCCTGATCCGGCTTGAGCACCGGGGAGAACTGCGGGGTGAAACCGGGTTCGAGCTTCTTGATCCGCGCCGACAGCAGGGCGGCGACGAAGGGGTAGTCCTTGGCCTCGCGCACTTCCAGGCGCACCGCGCAGTTGAAGGCCACCACGTCGGCGGCGACCACGTCGAGCAGCTTGCGCAGGGCGTCGCGGTCCTGGGCGTCGAGCATCGGCATGGGCACGCTGCTGCTGGCGGCGCTGGGGTCGATCAGCTGTGCACGCGGCGCAGCGGGTGGGGCCTTGGCGACTTCCACCGGTTTGGCTGCGGCAGCAGCGGCTTTGGCCTGGGCAGCCTTCTGCGCGGCGACCTCGCGGGCAGCGGCGGCTTTTTCAGCGGCCAGTTTCTGTTGCTGGGCGCGTTCGGCCTGCTGCTTGGCAAGCACGGCCGGGTCGGGCTGGGCCGGCGCACTGGCAACCGCTTTGGCTGCAACCGGTGCGGCCTGGGTGGCGGCCAGGCTCTGCTCGAACTGGCCTTGCAACGTCGGGGCGGCAGCCATGTACGGCTTGGCCTTGGCCAGGGCGTCAGCGGCGGCAGCGGTATTCTTCGCCGCCAGCTGCTGCTGGCCCTGCTTCAGGTAGGCCCCGGCCAGCTCGCGCTGATATTGCTCGAGGCGCACGTCACTCTTGTCGACGTTCTGCTGCAGGGTCGCCAGCTCGCGCTCGGCGGCCTGCAGGTTGCCGCTGTCGATCTGCGCCGAGACACCGTTGAAGCCTTTGACCAGCTCATCGGTGGTCCAGTATTCGGCGTGGGCCTGGCCCAGCAGCAGACTGAGGGTGAGCGTGGCAAACGCGTGCTTGGTGCTGAAATTCATTTTGTGACCCGCTGGTTTTGTGGCGTTTCAGGCTGAGCAAAAAACGGTCAATACTAGCGGGCTCGCCGGGGCAAGACAAAGCTCAGCAGAAAAAGACCGGCGGCGGCTACCACGATGGACGGCCCGGCGGGCGTGTCCTGGAACCAGGAAAGGCTCAAGCCCGCGCCTACCGCGAGCATGCCGAGCAAGCTGCCACCAATCGCCATCTGTTCCGGCGTGCGTGCATGGCGCTGGGCGGCGGCGGCCGGAATGATCAGCAGCGAGGTGATCAGCAGCACGCCGACGATCTTCATCGCCACCGCAATCACCACCGCGATCAGCAGCATCAGCGCCAGGCGCAGGGCCGCCACGGGCAGGCCTTCGACCCGCGCCAGTTCCTCATGCACGGTGACCGCCAGCAATTGCCGCCACAGCGGCAACAGCAGCGCTAGCACCAGCGCACTGCCGCCGAGAATCCAGGCCAGGTCGTTACCGCTGACCGCCAGCAGGTCGCCGAACAGGTAGCCCATCAGGTCGATGCGCACGTTGTCCATGAAGCTCAACACCACCAGGCCCAGCGACAGGGTGGTTGGCGCGAGGATGCCGAGCAGGGTGTCCGACGCCAGCGGCTGACGCTGCTGCAGGGTCACCAGCAACACGGCGAGCAGCAGGCAGCCGGCGGTCACCGCCAGGGTCGGGCTGATGTCGAGGAGAAAACCGAGGGCCACGCCGAGCAGCGCGGCATGCGACAGGGTATCGCCGAAATAGGCCATGCGCCGCCAGACCACGAAGGAGCCGAGCGGGCCGGCGACCAGCGCCAGGGCCAGGCCGGCAAGCAATGCGTTGAGGAGAAATTCGGGCATCAGTGTTTGCAACCAGGGCCGTGGACATGGGCCGGACCGTGGATGGTCAGGCCAGGCTGGTCGACCACCGCGCCGTGCAGGTCGTGGCTGTGGTCGTGATGGTGGTGGTAGACGGCCAGGCTCTTGGCGTCCTGGCCGAACAGCTCGACGAAGGCCGGGTCGTTGCTGACCTGTTCCGGGTGGCCCGAGCAGCACACGTGGCGATTCAGGCAAACCACCTGGTCGGTGGTGCTCATCACCAGGTGCAGGTCGTGGGAGACCATCAGCACGCCGCACTGGTGGCGGTCGCGCAGGCGGGTGATCAGGCGGTACAGCTCGGCCTGGCCGGCGACGTCGACGCCCTGGACCGGCTCGTCGAGCACCAGCAGTTCCGGCTCGCGCAGCAGGGCGCGGGCCAGCAGAACGCGCTGCAGCTCACCACCGGAGATGCTTTGCAGCGGGCTATCGATCACCTGTTCGGCGCCGACTTCTTCCAGTGCTGCTTGCGCTGCCGCGCGGTCCACCCTTGGCACCAGGCGCAGGAAGCGCAGCACCGACAGCGGCAGGGTGGCATCGACGTGCAGCTTCTGCGGCATGTAGCCGATGCGCAGGCGCGGCTTGCGCTGCACATTGCCGCGATCCGGCTTGAGCAGGCCGAGCACGGTGCGCACCAGGGTGGTCTTGCCGGCGCCGTTGGGGCCGATCAGGGTGACGATTTCCCCAGGGCGCACGGTCAGCTGCACCTCGTTCAACACCGACTGGCCGGCGAAGTCGACGCCCACGCCGTCGAGCTGGATCAGTGCCTGGCTCATGCGGCCGTCCGGCAGCCGGCGCACAGGCCGACGATTTCCACGGTCTGGCTCTCCACCACGAAACCGACCTGCTGGGCGCTGTGCACGATGGCGTCGCTGATGGCTGCCTGTTCCAATTCGATGGCAGCGTGGCAGCTCTTGCAGATCAGGAACTGGCCCTGGTGCAGTTCGCCCGGGTGAATGCAGCCGATAAAGGAGTTGAGCGAAGCGATGCGGTGCACCAGGCCGTTCTCCAGGAGGAAATCCAGCGCCCGATAGACGGTCGGTGGCGCGGCGCGGCGGCCGTCTTCCTCGCTGAGCACGCCGAGAATGTCGTAGGCACCCAGTGGCTTGTGGCTTTGCCAGACCAGCTCCAGCACGCGTTTGCGCAGGGCGGTCAGGCGCGTGCCCTGCTTGGCGCAGAGTTGCTCGGCTTCGGCCAGGGCGCTGCTGACGCAGTGCGAATGGTCGTGCGGCAGGCAGGCCAGGGGCGTGTTGCTGGTCAGTGGCTTGAACATGACAAGGACGTCCGGGTGAAGAGACGTTATTCTATAACTCTTTTCCCGCCGAGTGTTGCTGTCGTGTCGCGTCTGTCCGCCCTTGTCCTGCTGTGCCTGTTTTCCCTTTCCGCCCGCGCAGAAGTGCAGGTGCTGACCAGCATCAAGCCGCTGCAGCTGATCGCCGCGGCCGTGCAGGATGGCGTCGGCACACCGGGTGTGCTGCTGCCGCCGGGGGCTTCACCGCACAACTTCGCCCTGCGCCCGTCCGATGTACGCCGGGTGCAGAGCGCCGACCTGTTGTACTGGATCGGCCCGGATATGGAGACCTTCCTGCCGCGTGTGCTGGCCAGCCGCCAGGCACCAGCAGTGGCTGTGCAGGGCTTGCCGGGCTTGACCCTGCGTCACTTTGGTGAGGAACAGGGCGGCGAAGGCGAGCACGAGCACGAGCATGCCGACCACGACGAACATGACCACGATCACCAGCCTGGCAGCCTCGATGCCCACCTGTGGCTGCTGCCGGCCAACGCGCGAGTGATTGCGGCGAAGATGGCCGCCGACCTGTCCGCTGCCGACCCGGCCAATGCCGCGCGCTACCAGGCCAACCTGCAGGCCTTCGGACAGCGCCTGGATACTCTGGATGGGCAGTTGAAGGCGCGTCTGGCGCCACTGGCCGGCAAGCCGTTCTTCGTCTTCCACGAGGCCTTCGACTACTTCGAGGCGGCCTACGGCCTGCAGCATGCCGGCGTGTTCAGCGTCGCCACCGAAGTGCAGCCTGGCGCGCGGCATGTCGCGGCCATGCGCGAGCGTTTGCAGGAAGCCGGCAATGCCTGTGTATTCAGCGAGCCGCCACTGCGCCCGCGCCTGGCGCAAACCCTGTCCGCCGGGCTACCGGTGAAGCTGGCCGAACTGGACGCCTTGGGCGCCCAGGCGCAGAGCTACGAGCAGTTGCTGGACAACCTGGCCGGCCAACTGGCGGGGTGCCTGGAAGGTCTGTAGGTGTCTTGCGCTCAGAGCGCGAAAGGCAGCGCCACGGCGACCTGCTGACGCTGCGCCAGGCGGCGCTGGAACTCGCCTGGATCCTTGACCAGCACATCGCGGCCCTGGAAGCGCCGCGCGGCGATCAGCCGTGACAGCCAGAAGCGCAGGCAGGCGATGCGCAGCATGGCCGGCCACAGCTCGGCCTCGCGGGTGGTGAAGGGCCGCAGCGCGGCATAGGCGCCAAGCAGGGCGCGGGCGCGCGCCAGGTCAAGGTTGTCGTCGGCCTGGGAGCACCAGTCATTGAGGGTGATCGCCAGGTCGTAGAGCATCGGCCCGGAGCAGGCGTTGTAGAAGTCGATCACCCCGGCCAGCTGATTGCCGTCGAACAACGCGTTGTCGCGGAACAGGTCGGCGTGCAGGTTGGCGCGGGGCAGGGCGAGGATGCGGGCTTTCAGTTCGGCCACTTCGTGCAGGCTGTCGCGCAGCAGCGGCAGTTGCTCGTCGTGCAGCTCCAGGGCCAGCATCGGGCCTTCTTCGAGCATCCAGTCGAGGCCACGGTCGCTGCGCCGTTCGAGGATATCGTCACGGGTGGCCAGGTGCAGACGCGCCAGCCAGCTGCCGATTTCCGCGCAGTGGTGGGCGTTGGGCTGGCTGACATGCTTGCCGGCCAGGCGCGGTTGCAGGATCGCCGGCTTCTCCGCCAGCTCGCGCAGCGCCTCGCCACTTTGCGTCGGCACCGCGTAGGGCACCGGCAAGCCGGCCTGGTGCAGGCGCTCGAGCAGGCCGATGAAGAACGGCATGTCGGCCCGCGGGCCGCGTTCGACCAGAGTCAGGACGAACTCGCCGCCTTCCAGGCTGATGAAGAAGTTGCTGTTCTCGGTGCCGGCGCTGATGCCCTGGAAGTCCTTCAGTCGCCCCAGGCCGTAAGGCTGCAGGAAGGCTTCCAGTTCGTGGCGTTCCAGCGGGGTGAAGACCGACATGGGCGTGCCCTCAGCGCAGGCGCATTACCACTTAAAGATTTCCCAGGCCGGGATCAGCATGTCCGGGTTGTCCGAGCGGATGAAGTTGCCATCGCTGCCGTCGGCGCGCACCAGGAAGTAGGGCTTGCCGTTCTTCGGGGTGACTTTGATCGCGTAGAGGAAGCCGTTCTGGCGGTATTCCTGGATGGTCTTGTCGCCGTCCTGGCGGATGGTTACGTCTGGGTCAGCATCCGGCGCATCGTCGGCGGCGATCGCATACAGCGGGCTGATAGCCAGCAGGCTGGTGAGCAACAGGCGGTTGAGTACGCGCATGGTAACCTTGTCCCTTTGTCGTCAATGGTCGGTTCAGTTTACCCCCGACCCTCAGGAAAAGGTTGATCCTGCGCATGTCTAACGCCCCTCTGGTTCTGGTCGACGGTTCTTCTTACCTGTACCGCGCCTTCCACGCCCTGCCACCGCTGGCTACCTCCAAGGGCCTGCAAACCGGTGCGGTGAAGGGCGTGCTGAACATGCTCAAGAGCCTGCGCAAGCAATACCCGAACAGCCCCTTCGCGGTGGTGTTCGACGCCAAGGGTGGGACCTTCCGCGATGCCATTTTTGCCGACTACAAGGCTAACCGCCCGCCGATGCCGGACGAGTTGCGCGGCCAGGTCGAGCCGCTGCACGCCAGCGTGCGTGCGCTCGGTTACCCGCTGCTGTGCGTCGAAGGCGTGGAAGCCGACGACGTGATCGGCACCCTGGCCCGGCAGACCGCCGCGCTGGGCCGCGACGTGGTGATCTCCACCGGCGACAAGGACATGGCCCAGCTGGTCTGCCCGCACGTGACCCTGGTCAACACCATGACCGGCAGCGTCTACGACATCGAGGGCGTGAAGGAGAAGTTTGGCGTCGGCCCGGAGCTGATCATCGATTACCTGGCGCTGATGGGCGACAAGGTCGACAACATTCCCGGCGTGCCGGGCGTTGGCGAGAAGACCGCGCTGGGCCTGCTGGTGGGCATCGGCGGCGGCCTCGACGTGCTTTACGCCAACCTCGACAAGGTACCCGAGCTGCCGATCCGCGGGGCCAAGACCCTGCCGGCCAAGCTCGCCGAGCACAAGGACATGGCCTACCTGTCCTACGAGCTGGCGACCATCAAGCTCGACGTCGAGCTGGACGTTGGCGTCGATGACCTGCATCCCGGCGAGCCGGATCGCGAGGCGCTGTTCACCCTTTATACCGAACTGGAATTCAAGAGCTGGCTGGATGACCTGCAGCGCGAGCAGGCACGCAGCAAGCCGGTGGCTAAGGCAGTCGCCAAACCGGTGGTGAGCACTGGCGGGTTGTTCGATGAGCCCGAACCGGTAGCGGTCGAGTCCCAGGAGCAAGAGCTGGAGCAGCCTGCGGGCAGCGAATCGCGTTACGAAACCGTGCTGGAGCAGGCGCAGTTCGATGCCTGGCTGCAGAAGCTGCAGGCCGCCGAACTGATCGCCTTTGACACGGAAACCACCAGCCTCGACCCGCAGCAGGCGCAGGTGGTTGGCGTGTCCTTTGCCGTCACCGCCGGCGAGGCCGCCTATGTACCGCTGGCCCACTCCTATATGGGCGTGCCGGCGCAGCTGGACCGCGATGCGGTGCTGCGCGCGCTAAAGCCAATCCTCGAAGACCCGGCCAAGGCCAAGGTCGGCCAGCACGCCAAGTACGACATGAATGTGCTGGCCAATGCCTCGACGCCGATCCTGGTGCAGGGCGTGGCGTTCGACACCATGCTCGAATCCTACGTGCTCGATTCCACCGCCACCCGCCACGA
>JBBNAI010000458.1:0-15703 GCA_037994305.1 Pseudomonas sp.
CGCGTCGGCTATGACATTGCCCCGCAGGCGACCAGTCAATGGCACCTGAGCCCGTTCCTCAGTGCTGACTATTCGCGGGTGGAAGTTGACGGCTATGCGGAAGAAGGCGAGAGCGCCAGTGCGCTGAACTTCGGCGATCAGACGCGCACCTCCAAACGCCTGGGCGTTGGTCTGCAGGGGCTGTTCGATCTCGACCAGAAGACCCGCCTGTTTGGCGAGGTAGCGCTGGAGCGCGAATACGAGGATGACGCCAGCGAAGTCGATATGTCGCTGCGCAGCTTGTCGAGCATCGAATACACCCTCGATGGCTACACCCCCGACGACCGTACCCTGCGCGCCAGCGTAGGCGTCAGTCACAAGCTCGCACCGGGCTTGGCGCTGCGTGGGAGTTATACCTACCGCAGTGCCGACGATGCCGACCAGCAGGGCCTGAACCTGTCCCTGTCCTGGGATCTGTAAGCACTGTCCTGCGGCCCCGCAATGGGGCCGCATTCGTGTCCACCGGGCGTGGCGCGTACTGAACTTTCCCCGCGATGACGTCCTCTCATCAGCTTCTGGGCTCGGATGAGACGCCAGAGCCTGGGAACGGTTAAACTGCCGGCGATTTTTCTTCCTTCCGGAGCCCCTCCATGTCGCGCGTCACCCTCAGCCGCTATCTGATCGAACAGACCCGCAGTCACAACACCCCGGCCGATCTGCGTTTCCTTATCGAAGTGGTCGCGCGTGCGTGCAAGGAAATCAGCCATGCCGTGTCCAAGGGCGCCCTCGGCGGCGTGCTCGGCAGTATGGGCACCGAGAACGTGCAGGGTGAAGTGCAGAAGAAACTCGACGTGATCTCCAACGAGATCCTGCTCGAAGCCAACGAATGGGGTGGCCACCTCGCCGGCATGGCGTCGGAAGAGATGGACAACGCCTACCAGATTCCCGGCAAGTACCCGAAAGGTGCCTACCTGCTGGTGTTCGACCCACTGGACGGTTCCAGCAACATCGACGTCAACGTCTCGGTCGGCACCATCTTCTCCGTGCTGCGTTGCCCGAGCGAGTCCTTCTCGCAGAACGACATGCTCGGCGAAGAGGCCTTCCTCCAGCCGGGTACCCAGCAAGTCGCCGCCGGCTACGCCATCTACGGTCCGCAGACCATGCTGATGCTGACCCTGGGCGACGGCGTGATGGGCTTCACCCTGGATCGTGAAATGGGCAGCTTCGTGCTCACCCACGACAACATCAAGGTGCCGGAAACCACCGCCGAGTTCGCCATCAACATGTCCAACCAGCGCCACTGGGAAGCCCCGGTACAACGCTATGTCGGCGAGCTGCTGGCCGGCAAGGAAGGCCCGCTGGGCAAGAACTACAACATGCGCTGGATCGCCTCGATGGTGGCCGACGTACACCGCATCCTCACCCGCGGTGGCCTGTTCATGTACCCGCGTGACTCCCGCGAGCCGGAGAAACCGGGCAAATTGCGCCTGATGTACGAGGCCAACCCGATGTCGATGCTCATCGAGCAGGCCGGCGGCGCCGCCACCAACGGCACCCAGCGCATCCTCGACATCCAGCCCGAGTCCCTGCACCAGCGCGTTGCGGTGTTCCTCGGCTCGAAAGAAGAAGTCGAGCGCGCCACGTCCTACCACCAGGCCTGAGTCATGCCGGCCTGGCAGTCGCTGCTGGACTGGTGGTTCGGTTCTGCCGCAACTGCCGGCGAGGTGGCGGCCCAGCGTAGCCAGTTGTGGTTTGGCTACCGCGCCGAGCAGGATGAGCAGGCTCGCCAGCGCTTCGGTGACCTGTGCGCCAGCGCCCAGTCTGGTGGCCTGCAGGACTGGGCCGAACAGCCGCAGGGCTGGTTGGCCCTGCTCCTGCTGCTCGATCAGTTGCCACGGATGTTGCATCGTGGCACTGCCCAGGCGTTCTCCGCTGATTCTCGTGCCCGTAGCGTGCTGAACGCGGGCCTTGCGCGCGGTTTCGACCGACAATTGCCGGCGATCCAACAGGTTTTCGTCTATCTGGTGCTGGAGCATGCCGAGGATCTGGCGGCCCAGGACCAGGCTGTCGCGGCCTTTCAGCGTCTGCGTGACAACGCCGGGCTCGCAGAGCACGAGCTGTTCAACGGCTTCCTCGATTTTGCCATTCGTCACCAGCAGGTCATCGCCCGCTTCGGGCGCTTTCCCCATCGCAACGACAGCCTCGGCCGCGTTTCAACGCCACGGGAGCAGGATTTTTTGCGGGAACCTGGCTCACGCTTCTGACGTCCAACCGGCGCAGACCTCCAGGGCTTGTGCCAAGCTCTGGCTTTCTCTTTCGCCTAGGAGTCGCTCCATGTCGCTGCGCAATCTTGTCATCCTCACCGCTTGTGTCCTGCTGGCTGCCTGCAGCAAGGTCAACCAGGAGAACTACTCCAAGCTCAAGGCCGGCATGCCCAAGGTCGAGGTGGAAAGCCTGCTTGGCAGCCCCACCGAGTGTTCCGGCGCGATCGGCTTGACCAGTTGCACCTGGGGGGATCAGAAGGCCTTCATCAGCGTGCAGTTCGCCGGTGACAAGGTGATGATGTTTTCCGGGCAAGGCCTGAAGTGACGGCACTTACCATGCGTCGCGTCGCCCAGGGTCTGCTGTTCGCCGCCCTGGGTGCATGCGCCGGAGCGGCCAGCGCTGCCGAGCCGCCGCGCACGGCCGGCGCCGTCGACCTGCAGCGTTACCAGGGCACCTGGTACGAGCTGGCGCGCCTGCCGATGTTCTTCCAGCGCAACTGCGTGCAGTCAGAAGCGCACTACCAGTTGCAGGCGGATGGGAGCGTCGGGGTGACCAACCGCTGCCGTACCGAGGCGGGTGAGTGGCAGGAAGCCAAGGGCCAGGCGGTGGCTCAGGTCGAGGGGCAGACGGACAAGCTCTGGGTGCGCTTCGATAACTGGTTCAGCAATCTGTTTCCCGGCCTGACCAAAGGTGATTACTGGGTGCTCTACCTGGACGACTCGTACCAGACAGCCCTGGTCGGCAACCCCAACCGCGAATACCTCTGGCTGCTGTCGCGCACGCCGCAGGTCTCGGCACAGACCCAGGCGCAACTGCTGGATGAGGCCAAGGCTCGTGGCTACGACACCTCCGGGCTGATCTGGCGGGCGGCCGATTCGGCGATTACGCCGTAACCGGCGTCACTCCCAGTCCAGTCACTTCCAGTCCAGTCGCGCCAGCTTCCATTCGTCATCCTCCAGCCACCACTCCAGCGTCACGCTGTAGTGGCTGGCGCTGTCCGGAATCAGCCCTGCGGCGCCGGTAAGGGCGACCTCGGCGCGGGTATGTCCCTTGTTGCGGTAGGTCGGGTCGATTTCGCTACGGGTGCCCAAAGCCAGAACCTTGACCTGTTTGTGGCGCAGGAACAGCAGGGCCATGGTGCGCCGCGCCCACTCGCGGTCGTACTGCTGCTGGGCGCTGAACTGCGGGTGCAGCTGCTCCAGCACGTCGCCGGTGTTCTTGGCCTGCAGGTTGTCCTGCAACTGTTGTACGGCAGCTTCCAGCGCGGCCTGTGGGTCGCTTGGGGAGCAACCGCCGAGCAGGGCGCAGATCAGCAGAAAAGGCAGGGCAATTCGTTTGGCTGGCATGCTCAACTCCGCTTTCATGGTTATGATGCCCGGCACGGCAGAAGATCGGCAGTCACTGCCTGAGACCTTACGCATAGACGCGGGAGTGCAGCATGCAGACTTTGTATCCGGAGATTAAGCCCTACGCCCGCCACGAGCTGGCGGTGCAGGCGCCGCATGTCCTCTACGTGGACGAGAGCGGATCGCCGGATGGCTTGCCGGTGGTGTTCGTCCATGGCGGCCCGGGTGCCGGCTGCGATGGTGCCAGTCGTCGCTACTTCGACCCCAACCTCTACCGCATCATCACCTTCGATCAGCGCGGCTGTGGTCGTTCCGCCCCGCATGCCAGCCTGGAGAACAACAACACCCAGGCGCTGGTCGCCGACATGGAGCTGATCCGTCAGCACCTGGGCATCGACAAGTGGGTGCTGTTCGGTGGCTCCTGGGGTTCCACCCTGTCCCTGGCCTATGCCCAGGCACATCCCGAGCGCGTGCATGCCCTGATCCTGCGCGGCATCTTCCTCTGCCGGCCGCAGGAGATCCGCTGGTTCTACCAGGAAGGTGCCAGCCGTATGTTCCCCGACTACTGGGAAGACTACCTGGCGCCGATCCCCGCCGAGGAGCGTGGCGACCTGGTCCAGGCCTTCTACAAGCGCCTCACCGGGCCTGACCAGATCGCCCAGATGCATGCCGCCAAGGCCTGGTCGACCTGGGAAGGCCGCACCGCCACCCTGCGCCCCAACCCACAGGTGGTCGATCGTTTCAGCGAGCCCCACCGCGCCCTGTCGATTGCCCGCATCGAATGCCATTACTTCGTCAACAACGCCTTCCTCGATGACGATCAATTGCTGCGCGACATGCCGAAGATCGCCCACCTGCCGGGCGTCATCGTGCATGGCCGCTATGACGTGATCTGCCCGCTGGACAACGCCTGGGCACTGCACCAGGCCTGGCCCAACAGCGAGCTGCAGATCATCCGCGACGCCGGCCACGCCGCTGCCGAAACCGGCATTGCCGATGCCCTGGTGCGTGCCGCCGACCAGATTGCCCGGCGCTTGCTGGATCTGCCCCTGGAAGACGCATGAAGGCACTGATCCAGCGCGTGCGCGGTGCACGCGTCGAAGTCGCCGGCGAGATAGTCGGTGCCATCGACCAAGGCCTGCTGGCCTTGGTCGGGATCGAGCCGCAGGACGATGCTGCGAGTATCGCCAAGGGCCTGCACAAGCTGCTCAACTACCGCGTATTCAGCGATGCCAACGGCAAGATGAACCTGTCGCTCAAGGATGTGCAGGGCGGTTTGCTGTTGGTCTCGCAATTCACCCTGGCAGCCGACACCAAGAGCGGCCTGCGCCCGAGCTTCTCCAGTGCCGCGCCGCCGGCCCTGGGCGCGGCGCTGTTCGAACAGCTGGTCGAGCTGGCCCGTCAGCAGCACCCGCAGGTGGCGACCGGGCGGTTTGGCGCGGACATGCAGGTGCACCTGGTTAACGACGGCCCGGTGACCTTTCTTCTCGAGTCCTGACCTGCAGGTCGTCTGCTGGCGCGGCTCTTGCTTTCTCGCGACTCGCCATCTTTGCTGATGCCGGTTAGCATGCGCCGCACATTTTGTTCGGCGGTCTGCGACCGACGCCCCATTTTCCCAACGAGGATTCGTAATGAAGAAGTTTCTCGCCACACTCGTGCTGTCCGCCTGCGCCCTGAGCGGCCTGGCACACGCCGGCACCGTTGACGATGCGGTCAAGCGCGGCACCCTGCGCGTGGGCATGGACCCGACCTACATGCCGTTCGAAATGACCAACAAGCGCGGTGAGATCATCGGCTTCGAAGTCGACCTGCTGAAAGCCATGGCCAAGGCCATGGGCGTCAAGCTGGAACTGGTGTCGACTTCCTACGACGGCATCATCCCGGCCCTGCTGACCGACAAGTTCGACATGATCGGCTCCGGCATGACCCTGACCCAGGAGCGCAACCTGCGCGTCAACTTCACCTCGCCGTTCATCGTGGTCGGCCAGACCCTGCTGATCCGCAAGGACCTGCAGGGCGAGATCAAGTCCTACAAAGACCTGAACGCCAGCAAGTACCGCATCACCTCGAAAATCGGCACCACCGGCGAGATGGTCGCCAAGAAGCTGATTGCCCAAGCCCAGTACCACGGCTTCGACAACGAGCAGGAAGCGGTGATGGACGTGGTCAACGGCAAAGCCGACGCCTTCATCTACGATGCCCCGTACAACGTGGTCGCCGTGAACAAGGCCGGCGCCGGCAAGCTGGTATTCCTGCCGGAACCCTTCACCTACGAGCCGCTGGCTTTCGGTCTGAAGAAGGGCGATTACGACAGCATCAACTGGATCAACAACTGGCTGCTGCAGATCCAGAAAGACGGCACCTACGATCGCATCCATGCCAAGTGGTTTGAAAACACCAACTGGCTGAAAGACATGGAATAAGCCCCCACGATCAGCTGTGTGGCTAGGCTTTTTTCTAGCTCGCAAGATCGTGATTCGGCCTTGGTTCAATCAGCGCGCAGGCTCCGGCCTGCGCGTTGTCATTTTGGAAACTCATCGTGGCTAAACAGAAGAAAGCCCTCTGGCCCTGGCATCTGCTGACCGGTTTGATCCTGGTCGTGATCGCCGCCTGCCTGTGGTACTCCACTTCGCTGATCTCCTACGAATGGCGCTGGAACCGTGTGCCGCAGTACTTCGTCTACCATGCCGAAGTTGCCCAGCACGCCAGTGGCTATGGCCGGGTCGAAGCGATTGCCGACGACGGCGCTGACGCGCGCGTGACTCTGCTCGACGAAACCGGCACCGAGCAGGTGCTGCGGGTCGCTCGCGACAGCCTGCAGTTCAGCCAGGGCGACGATGTCGCCGAAGGCGATGTCATCGGCGTGACCCGCCACTGGGCGGCCGGTCCGCTGCTCTGGGGCTTGTGGACCACGCTGTGGATCTCCGTGCTGTCCGGCGCCTTCGGTCTGCTGATCGGCCTGGCCACCGGCCTCTGTCGGCTATCCAAGAACCCGACCCTGCGCCACCTCGCCACCTTGTACGTCGAGCTGGTGCGCGGCACGCCGTTGCTGGTGCAGATCTTCATCTTCTATTTCTTCATCGGCACCGTGCTCAACCTGTCCCGCGAGTTCGCCGGGGTAGCGGCGCTGGCGCTGTTCACTGGCGCCTATGTCGGTGAGATCATCCGTGCTGGCGTGCAGTCCATTGCCCGTGGCCAGGATGAAGCGGCCCGTTCGCTGGGTCTGAGCGCCGGCCAGTCGATGCGCCATGTGATCTTGCCGCAGGCGTTCAAGCGCGTGCTGCCGCCGCTGGCCGGGCAGTTCATCAGCCTGGTCAAGGACACTTCGCTGGTCTCGGTAATCGCCATCACCGAACTGACCAAGAGTGGCCGCGAGGCAATCACCACCTCGTTCTCCACCTTCGAAATCTGGTTCTGCGTCGCCGCGCTGTACCTGGTCATCAACCTGCCGCTGTCGCAAATCGCCAGCCGCCTGGAGCGGAGGCTCGGGAAAAGTGATTGAAGTCCGCAACCTGATCAAAGTTTTCGACGCTCGCGGCCATGAAGTGCGCGCAGTGGACGATGTCACCACCCGCGTCGAGCGTGGCGAAGTGGTGGTGGTGATCGGCCCGTCCGGCTCTGGCAAGTCGACCTTCCTGCGCTGCCTCAACGGCCTGGAAGAGCTGGACTCGGGCTCCGTGAGCATCGACGGCGTCGACCTGGCCAACCCCAAGACCGACGTGAACGCCTATCGCCGGGAAGTCGGCATGGTGTTCCAGCACTTCAACCTGTTCCCACACATGACCGTGCTGGAAAACCTGTGTCTGGCGCAGAAGGTGGTGCGCAAGCGCAGCAAGGCCGAGCGCGAGGAGAAGGCCCAGGCGCTGCTGGCCAAGGTCGGCATCGCGCAGAAGGCCAACGAGTTCCCTTCGCGCCTGTCCGGCGGCCAGCAGCAGCGCGTGGCGATTGCCCGGGCGCTGTGCATGGAACCGAAGGTCATGTTGTTCGACGAGCCAACGTCGGCCCTCGACCCGGAAATGGTCGGTGAAGTGCTGGACGTGATGAAGCAACTGGCCCTGGAAGGCATGACCATGATCTGCGTGACCCACGAGATGGGTTTCGCCCGTGAAGTGGCCGACCGTGTGCTGTTCTTCGATCACGGCAAGCTGCTGGAGGACGCCGCGCCTGTGCAGTTCTTCGATCAGCCGCAGGACCCGAGGGCCCAGGCCTTCCTGCGCCAGGTCCTGTAACGACAAACCGCCACTGATGTGGCGGTTTTCGTTTCTGTCGCCGCCCTTCGGCTCAGCTGGCGGGCTGCAGTTCGTGCTCGTCCAGCCAGTCCAGCGCCAGCTCGTGCAGGCGCGCCGCCTCGAAGTCCTGCCAGGCCTGCAGCAGGGCCGGGTACTCCATTAGCACATGGTTGAAGCTACGGGCCGCGCGGCGTCCGACCAGGGCGTGTTCCAGTGCGGTGTAGGCATGCGGGTGGACGACTTCGTGAAGAAACTCCTGCATCAGCGCCAGGCCGACACCTGCTGCCAGCGGTTCGATGGCGACGAAGCGCTCCGGATCCTCGCGCAGCAGCGCTTCCAGTGCGGGATCGGCGTCTTCGGCGAGCAGCAGGATGATCTTGCCGCTGAGCAGGTCGAGGTAGTGCTCAGGGTCTTCGCTGTTGAGGGCGAAAGCCAGTTCGGCGAGGTCGATGGTCAGTGGGCGCATGGGCAATAAAAAAGGGCGTGGGATCAGTGGCTGATCCTACGCCCTTGAGCGCGTGCACTGTTAGACGCGGAAGCGGCTGACCAGCATCTGCAGTTCGTTGCCCAGGCGCGCCAGTTCGACGCTGGAGGCGGCAGTTTCCTCGCTGGCGGCTGACGTCTGTTCGGAGATGTCGCGCACGTTGATCACGCTGCGGTTGATCTCCTCGGCCACGGCGCTCTGCTGCTCGGAGGCGGCGGCGATCTGCTGGTTCATCGACTGGATCGATGACACGGACTGGGCGATGGCACCCAGGCGGCGGCCGGCGCGGCGGGTCAGTTCGACGGTGCTTTCGGTCAGCGCGCGGCTGCTGTCCATCAGGCTGGCGGCTTGTTGGGTGCCGTTCTGCAGGCCGGCGATCAGTGCTTCGATTTCCTCGGTGGATTTCTGCGTGCGCTGGGCCAGGCCGCGCACTTCGTCGGCGACCACGGCAAAGCCGCGCCCGGCATCACCGGCGCGGGCGGCCTCGATGGCGGCGTTAAGCGCGAGCAGGTTGGTCTGCTCGGCCACCGATTTGATCACGTCGAGCACGCTGCCGATCTTCTCGCTTTCCTGCTTGAGGTGGGTCACGGCGTCGCTGGAGCGTCCGACTTCGCCGGCCAGTTTGTCCATCTGGCTGACGGCTTCGTTGACGGCGGTCTCGCCTTCCTTGGCCTGGCGGTCGGCGGCGCTGGCGGCCTCGGAGGCCTCTTCGGCGTTGCGCGCGACTTCCTGCACGGTGGCGGTCATCTCGTTCATCGCGGTGGCCACCTGGTCGGTCTCGACCTTCTGGCTGTTGACCCCGGCGCTGGTCTGTTCGGTAACGGCGGAAAGCTCCTCGGCAGCGCTGGCGATCTGCGTCACGCCATCGCGGATATGGCCGATCAGCTCGCGCAGGCTCAGGGTCATGCGCTGCATGCTCTGTTGCAACTGGCCGAGTTCGTCGCCGCGATTGACGCGGATGTCCTGGCTGAGGTCGCCGGAGGCGATGCGCTCGGCGCCGCTCAGGGCCTGCAGCAGCGGCAGGAGGATCTGCCGGGTGATGATGACGGCCGCACTCAGGCCGATCAGCAGGGCCAGTACCGAGGCGCCACCGAGCATCGTGCGGGCGCTGGTGGTGTCCTTGGCGCGTTTGGCGCTCTGCCGCTCGAAGAGCTTCTGGCTGACGGCCAATACGCGGTCGCCGTTACGGCTCAGCTGGGCGATCTGCGCGGTGCTGGTGTCGGTGGCGCTGCGGAATGCGCCGATCGCATCACGGTAGCTGCGCAGGGCCTTGTCGGCCTTGATCAGGTCGGTGTCTTCGCTGCCGATGGTCGCACTCAGCTCCTGCAAGCCCTTGAGTGCTTCGTCGACCGCGCTGACGGCCGCCTGGCCCTGGCTGGCTTCGCTGCTGTAGGTGTAACCGAGGGTCTGGAAGCGCGCCTGCTGCACGCCCAGGCGCAGCACGCTGAGCTGGCGGAACTGCTCCAGGCGGCTGACGTCGTCGAGGATGATGTCGCTAAGAATGCGCTCTTCGATGCTGACCAGCAGTTTGATGGCCGCCTCGGCACTGCTGGTGAGCGTGCTGCGTGCGGCTTCGCGGCTCTGGTAGGCCTGGCCGAGCTTGGCGAAGGTGGCGCGGTAGTCGTCGGTGGCCGAGGCCTGCTCGTCCATCAGCTCGAGGTCTTGCGGGTCGCTGAGCTGGCTCTTGAGGCTCTTGCCAGCGTCGATCAGGGTCTGCAGGTCGCTGTTGACCTGCTCGGCGGTGGCTGGCGAGGGCTGCGTCTGGTACTGCAGGCGGCTGATGTCCAGGCCCTTGGTCAGGTCGCTGAGACGCGCACTGGCGCCGAGCTTGTCGCCGCGTTCGATGGTGGCGGTCAGGCTGTGCCAGCCGGTCATGGTGATCAACAGGGTGAGCAGCAGGACCAGGCCGAAGCCCAGGGTGAGCTTGAGTTTGACGCTGAGATTGCCGAGCCAGGTGAACATGGAAGAGCTCCTAACCGAACTGAAAGGCAGGGAATGCGGAAGTTTCGGGCTTGTCGCGGCTTATCGGCCGGCGTGACGGGAACTGAAGCTAGAACAGGCGGGCGAGCAGGGCGGTGACGGCGGTTTCCACACGGAGGATGCGCTCACCGAGTTGCACGGGATTCAGGCCGGCTTCCTGGAGCTTTTCGACCTCGTAGGGAATCCAGCCACCCTCGGGGCCGATGGCCAGGGTCACGGCCTGTTCGACGGCGCGAGGGCAGGCGGGAAAGTCGCCAGGGTGGCCGACCAGGCCGAGGCTGCCGGCGGCGAGTGCCGGTAGGCGATCCTCGACGAAGGGCTTGAAGCGCTTCTCGATGATGATCTCGGGCAGCACCGTGTCGCGCGACTGCTCCAGGCCGAGGATCAACTGTTCGCGGACAGCGCCGGGGTCGAGGAAGGGGGTCTGCCAGAAGCTCTTTTCCACCCGGTAGCTGTTGAGCAGGATCAGCCGCGGTACGCCCATGGCGCTGACGGTCTGCAGCACGCGGCGCAGCATCTTCGGTCGTGGCAGGGCCAGCAGCAGGGTCAGCGGTAGCTTGGCCGGTGGCGGCTGGTCGAAATGGACGCTGATCTCGGCCTGTTCGGCGCTCAGCACCTCGAGGGTGCCGCTGCCCATCAGGCCGCCGAGGCGGCCGACGCGCAGGCTGTCACCGGCCTCGGCACGGTGGACTTCATGCAGGTGCTTGAGGCGCCGGCCTTGCAGGACGACGCGATCGGCCGCGACGAAATCGGCCTCTTCCAGCAGTAGCAGGTTCACGGCAGTGGCGCGGGCGGCTGGTCGTCGGAGGCAGCTTCTGCCGCTTCTTCGTGCTCGCTGCGCTTGCGCACCAGGCCGCCGAAGAACAGGCCGATCTCGAACAGCAGCCACATCGGTACGGCCAGCAGGGTCTGCGAGAAGATATCCGGCGGGGTGAGGATCATGCCGACCACGAAGCAGCCGACGATCACGTAGGGCCGGCTCTTCTTCAGGGTGGGGATGTCGATGATGCCGATCCACACCACCAGGAAGGTCGCCACCGGGATTTCGAAGGCCACGCCGAAGGCGAAGAACAGGGTGAGGACGAAGTCCAGGTACTCGTTGATGTCCGTCATCATCGCCACCCCTTCCGGGGTCACGCTGGCGAAGAAGTGGAAGATCAGCGGGAACACCAGGAAGTAGGCGAAGGCCATGCCGCCGTAGAACAGGAAGATGCTGGAGACCAGCAGCGGTACGGCGATGCGCTTCTCGTGCTTGTACAGGCCCGGCGCGATGAAGCCCCAGACCTGGTGCAGGATGATCGGGATGGCGAGGAACAGTGCGCACCAGGCCGTTAGCTTGAACGGCGTGAGGAACGGCGAGGCGACGCCTGTGGCGATCATCGTCGCGCCTTCCGGCAGGTAGGCGCGCAGCGGCGCCGAGACGATGGTGTAGATGTCCTGGGCGAAATAGAACAGGCCGGCGAACACCAGGAAGATGGCGATCACGCAGCGCAGCAGGCGCGAGCGCAGCTCGGTGAGGTGCGCCACCAGGGGCATTTCGGCATCCGTTGCGGCGTGTGGATCGGGTAACTGCTGGCTCATGGCTGGCGCGGCGGCTCCGGGTTGGCCGGGGAGGCTTCGGGGGTGGCTGTCGGCACCGTGCTGGTCACGGCGGCAGCCGGGGCCTCTGCAGGTGGCGCTGCGGGTTCGCTGGGCGCCGGCTGCGGCGGCAGGATCGACTGCTTGAGCTCGCGCTCCATCTGCAGAATCTGCTCGTTATGCAGCTGACGGCGGATCTCGTCGGCGCCGATCTCGCGCTCGACCTCGGCCTTGATCACACTGAAGCTGCGCTTCAGTCGACCAATCCACAGGCCGGCGGTGCGCGCCGCTGCGGGCAGGCGCTCGGGGCCGAAGACGATCAGCGCGACCAGGCCGACCAGCAGCAGTTCGGAAAAACCGATCTCGAACACGCCTTAATCCTTGCGCGCCGGCTCTTCGACTTTCTGCGCCTGGGCGTCGATGGTCTGCGGCTGGTGCAGCTGCTCGGTGGTGCTGGCCGGTGCCGGTGTTTCGGCCTTGTCGTCTTCGGTGTTCATCGCCTTGCGGAAGCCCTTGATGGTCTCGCCCAGGTCGGAACCGAGGTTCTTCAGGCGCTTGGTGCCGAATACCAGCACCACTACGATGAGAATGACGATCCAGTGTTTCCAGTCGAAAATGCCCATGCAATCAATCCTCGAAGATGATTAGTCGGAAGTGGTGGTGCGGGCTGCTTTCTCAGCATGCCCGGAGAGGCCAAAACGTCGATCCAGCTCATCCAGCACGGCCTGCGGATGCTGGCCGAGGGCGGCGAGCATGACCAGGCTGTGGAACCAGAGATCGGCGGTTTCGTAGATCACGTCGCTGCTGTCGCCGCTGATGGCCGCGTCCTTGGCTGCAAGAATGGTTTCGACCGACTCTTCGCCGACCTTCTCCAGAATCTTGTTGAGACCCTTGTGGTACAGGCTGGCAACGTAGGAGCTGTCTGCCGCCGCGCCCTTGCGCGACTCCAGCACCTCGGCCAGGCGGGTGAGGGTGTCACTCATGGCTGTGCCCTGCGTGGTAAATGGCGTTTGGGTCCTTGAGGACGGCGTCGACGGTCTTCCAGCTGCCGTTTTCATGCACGCGGTAGAAGCAGCTTTCACGCCCGGTGTGGCAAGCGATGCCGCCGATCT
This sequence comes from Pseudomonas sp., assembly GCA_037994305.1. GTDB lineage: Bacteria > Pseudomonadota > Gammaproteobacteria > Pseudomonadales > Pseudomonadaceae > Aquipseudomonas. The sequence goes on from JBBNAI010000458.1 coordinate 12,974, forward strand.
GCTCCACCTGCAGCACGATCACGTCGGCGTCGCAGTCCAGGCGCAGTTCGTGCAGTTTCTGCACATGGCCGGACTCCTCACCCTTGCGCCACAGCTTGCCGCGCGAGCGCGACCAGTAGATGGCGCGTTGTTCGCTGGCGGTCAGCGCCAGGGCTTCACGGTTCATCCAGGCCATCATCAGGATGCGGCCGGTCTTGTGGTCCTGGGCGATGGCAGGGATCAGGCCATCTTCGTTCCAGTGAATCTCGTCGAGCCAATCAGTCATCAGGGTCATCTCATGGCATGCGCTGCATGCCGGATCAATTCGTTGCGCGGAGGGGCAGGCAGTGCCCCGTACCGAACCGTCCTAGTGTGCCAGCCGTGGCCGGCACTGGCTATCGGCGCAGGATCAGCAGCAGGCCGGCACCGAGGCTCAGCCAGCTGGCCCAGGCTGCCGGGCTCAGTGCCAGGCCCTGGCTTACGCCGCCGGCGACCAGCGCCGCGCCCAGCAGGCGCAGGGCCCAGGTGTGCTTGGCGACAGGTGTGGCCTGTGTGGCTTGCGCCTGGGGCTGGTTGAGGCGCTCCAGGGTGTCGCGAGCCATCTGCGACAGGTGCGGTACTTGTTCGGCCTGCTGTTGCAGGTTGCGCAGCAGCTGCATGGGGCTGATGCGTTCGCGCATCCAGCGCTCGAGGAAGGGCTGAGCGGTGCTCCACAGGTCCAGGTCCGGGTACAGCTGGCGGCCCAGGCCTTCGATATTGAGCAGGGTCTTCTGCAGTAGCACCAGCTGCGGCTGTACTTCCATGTTGAAGCGGCGCGCGGTCTGGAACAGGCGCAGCAGCAACTGGGCGAAGGAAATGTCTTTCAGCGGCTTCTCGAAGATCGGCTCGCATACGGTGCGGATCGCCGCTTCGAAATCATTCACCCGGGTCTCGGCCGGCACCCAGCCGGAGTCGATGTGCAGCTGCGCCACGCGGCGGTAATCGCGCTTGAAGAAGGCGATCAGGTTGCGTGCCAGGTAGTCCTGGTCCTCGGGGGTGAGGCTGCCGACGATGCCGCAGTCGATGGCAATGTACTGCGGGCTCCACGGCGTGCGGGTGCTGACGAAGATATTGCCGGGGTGCATGTCGGCATGGAAGAAACTGTCGCGGAACACCTGGGTGAAGAAGATTTCCACGCCGCGCTCGGCCAGCAGTTTCATGTTGGTGCGCTGGTCGGCGAGCACCGCCAGGTCGGTCACCGGGATGCCGTAGATGCGCTCCATCACCAGCACCTTGGGCCGGCACCAGTCCCAGTACACCTGCGGTACGTAGAGCAGGTCGGAACCGTCGAAATTGCGCCGCAGCTGGCTGGCGTTGGCCGCCTCGCGCAGCAGGTCGAGTTCGTCGTAGATGGTTTTCTCGTAGTCGCTGACCACTTCCATCGGGCGCAGGCGGCGGGCGTCGGCGGAGCCCTTCTCGGCGATGCGCGCGAGGAGGAACAGCCAGGCCAGGTCCTGGCGGATGATCGGCCGCAGACCCGGGCGGATTACCTTGACCACCACTTCCTCGCCGCTCTTCAGCTGCGCGGCATGCACCTGCGCCACCGAGGCGGAGGCCAGCGGCTCGACGTCGAAGCGGGCGAAGACTTCGCCGACCGTGGCGCCGAGCTGCTCTTCGATGCGCGCAATGGCATGCACCGAATCGAACGGCGGCACCTGGTCCTGCAGGCGCGCGAGTTCATCGGCAACGTCAGGCGGCAACAGGTCGCGGCGGGTGGATAGCAGTTGGCCGAACTTGATGAAGATCGGCCCGAGTTCTTCCAGGGCCAGGCGCAACGCCGCGCCACGGCTCAGCTGCAATGGCTTGCGTGGCAGCCAGCGCCACGGCAGGAGCAGACGCAAAGCGCGCATCCAGGTGGGCAGGGGCTGATTGAGCAGCAGGTCATCCAGGCGGTAGCGGATGATCACGCGCAGGATGCGCAACAGACGGCGGGCGGCAAGCAGCTTCATGGTGAGGTTTTGGCCTTACGGGCGAGGCGTTCGATGCGGGCATCGAGGCGGTCGAGGGCGAGCTTGAGCTGGTCGAGTTCGCTGAAGCGCGCCTGCGCTTCGCGTTCACCCACCAGGCTGCGCGATTCTTCGCTGAGGTAGTCGGCAAGGGTCAGGCGCAGGCTGTCGAGGCTGTCGCCAGCCCACTGCACGCGGCTGCGCAGGTGGCTGCCGAGCAACTGGCTGCCGACCGGGCCGAGCCAGCGTGACAGCTCGTACTCCCAGTCCAGTTCTAGGTCCTGAAGTATCGCGGCCAGTTCCAGCAGCACCGCGCTGTCGCCATCCAGGGCGACCTCGGGCTGGTGCAGGATGGCGGTCTTGTCCTTGGCCAGGGCCAGGCGCAACAGGCTGCTGGCTGGTGCGCGAAGGCGGCAGTCGGCGTTGTCCCAGTGGCTGGCCAGTTGCAGGCCCTCGGCACCGGGCAGAATGAACAGACGCAGGGCCGGGCTCAGGCAGTCGACTTCGATGACCTTGCCTTCCAGGCGGGCCAGCCGCGGCAATGCCGTGCTGTCCATCGCCAGGACGCGGTTGAGGCCGTGTTCGACGCCTGTCAGCAGCCCGGTCAGTAGCATCAGGGTTTGATGCCGCGATGCAGGGCGACGATGCCGCCGGTCATGTTGTGGAAGGTCACGCGCTCGAAGCCGGCCTCGGCCATCATCGCTTTCAGCGTGTCCTGATCCGGGTGCATGCGGATCGACTCGGCCAGGTAGCGGTAGCTCTCGGC
>JBBNAI010000459.1:0-6216 GCA_037994305.1 Pseudomonas sp.
CGATTTCCGGCTGGCTGCCGTTGAAGCGCTCCAGTGCGATGGTGCCGAAGCGCGCATAGGCCAGCAGCGCCACCTTGACCCCAGCCACCCAGCCTTCGGTCATGGCCATCAGGTTGTCGACGTAGGCTGGGCTGAGGCTCGGGCCACCGAGGTGGGCGTTGAGTTGCTGGATCTGCCCTGCCGACAGGCGCAGGTCGTGCTGGTCGATGCTCAGCAGCTTGTTTTCCAGTTTCAGCCGGCTAAGGGGAAAACCTGGATGGTTGCGACTGGAGAGGATCACCCGGGTACTGGCTGACAGGCGCTCAAGCATGGTCGAGAGCACATCGAGAATGGTCGGCTGATTGATGTGCTGCAGATCATCGAGAACGATGTACAGACCGCCATCGATACGATCCAGGGCATCGGCCAGGTATTCACCGACCGCTTCCGGCGCCTGGTGCATCTCGCCGCCAAAGGGGTTGAACCAGGAGATATCGAAGTCTTCGACCTGGCCGCGAATGCACTCGGCCAGACGGCGAAAGAAGCGTACCGGCTCGTTATCCCGCGCCTGGATGGGGTAATACGCCACCGTACCCAAGGGGCGGCTGGCCTGCCAGTGGGCCAGCAAGGTGGACTTGCCGGAGCCCGCCGGCGCCAGCAGCAGCGTCAGGGGAAAGTGCTCGCATTGGCTGAGCAGCTCCAGCAATTCCTCCCGGGCAAATCCGGGAGCAATGGCGGAAGACGGCTTACGGTCGTCCATTTCAGTGGCTCTTCAGGCTTATTTTTATTGTTGTATGAACAGCTTTTGCCGGCTGATGATAACGGCCTGGCGCCGGGGAACACTGAAGCAGGTCACGCTTCCAGCAGCCCGCCCCGGTGCATTTCCACCTACGAATACGTGTACAACGCTGCCGCGCGGGCCTTTCGTCCAGTTCACTGAATTGTCGTGCTGTGCACCGTTTGTATGGACCCGGCGAGCATCCGTACGATTCTTGGGGTATGGTTGGCGCTGCTCCGAATTCCGGCAGTGGAGCCTGAGTCATCCCCTACCCAGGGACGCGCACGATTGAGGCGGGCAAACACAGACCACGATGCTGTGTCCCGCGTGGCAAAAAATAAGAAAAATGGGGGGAATACTGCATTGACCGCACCCGGCATCCGCCTACCTGGCTGGCTGCAACGCCATGGCGTATCCGTCCTGTTTCTGGTCGGTGTATGCCTCATCAGTCTGAGCCTGTCGCGCCAGATCATCGATTTCGTGCGCCTGTTGCGCAGCCCCGTGCCCGTTGCCAGTGAGGCCTCCACCGCCGCCCAGCAACAGCCCATCTCGCTGGATCACCTGCAAGGGCTGTTCGGCACCCCGGTGCACCAGCAGGGCAACCAGGCCGCGCCGCCGACCAATCTGCAACTGACCCTGCTGGCCAGCTTCGTCAACCCAGACAGCCAGCGTTCTACGGCGATCATCCTGGTTGCCGGCGGCAAGCCCAAACGCCTGACCGTCGGCGATGAAATCAATTCCGGCGTGCGCTTGCAGGCCGTACACCAGGATCACGTGGTGCTCAGCCGCAATGGCCGCGATGAAAGCCTGCGCTTCGCCCGCTCGCGCAGCTCGCAGCCCAGCACCTATGCAGACCCCATGCAGCCGACCACCGAACAACTCGAGCAACTGCAGGACGAAAACGTGCAACTCCTGCAGCAGCACATGGAAGAACTCCGCCAACAAACGGATGACGATGGCAGCACGCCGCCGCCGACCGAAGCGCCTGAAGCCGAAACCAACCCATGACCCAGTCGAAACTCGCCTCGCCCAAACACCTGCCCCTAGCCCTGTGCCTGGCCATCAGCTGCCTGGGCGCGCCGTTACCGATGGCGATGGCCGCCGAAACTGGCGCCGCCGTGACCCAGCAGGACGAAACCTGGACCATCAACATGAAGGATGCGGACATCCGCGACTTCATCGAACAGGTTTCCAGCATCAGCGGTGAGACCTTCGTCGTCGACCCGCGGGTCAAGGGCCAGGTGACCGTGATCTCGCAAACGCCGTTAGGCCTGAGCGAGGTCTATCAGCTGTTTCTCTCGGTGATGAGCACCCACGGCTTCTCGGTGATTTCCCAGGGCGACCAGGCGCGCATCGTGCCCAATACCGAAGCCCGCTCCGATGGATCCTACGGTGCCGGCAACGCGACGAACACCATGGAAACCCGGGTGATCCGCGTACAGCAGAACTCGGTAAACGAGCTGATTCCGCTGATTCGCCCCATGGTGCCGCAATACGGCCACCTCGCCGCTGTGCTGTCATCCAACGCCCTGATCATCAGCGACCGCCCCGCCAACATCGCCCGTATCGAGCAGCTGATCCGCCAGCTCGACCAGGCCAACCAGCAGGACTACAGCGTCTACGACATGCGCAACGCCTGGGTGGTGGATGCTGCCGAAGTGCTCAACAACACCCTCAACCGTGGCCAGGCAAAAGGCACCAGCGCCATCCAGGTAGTGGCCGACAGCCGCACCAACCGCCTGATCCTGCTCGGCCCGCCGGAAGCGCGCGCCAAGCTGCTGGCCCTGGCCAAGTCGATCGACACGCCCTCCTCACGCTCGGCCAACACCCGCGTGATTCGCCTGCGTCACAATGACGCCAAGGCGCTGGCACAGACCCTCGGCGAGATCGGCGAGTCGCTCAAGGCTGCCGAAGGCGGTGGCGAGGCTGGCAGCACGGGCAAGCCGAAGCAGATGCTGATCCGCGCCGACGAGAGCCTCAACGCCCTGGTGATCCTCGCCGACCCGGAAACGGTGACCATGCTCGAGGACATCGTCCGCCAGCTCGACGTGCCGCGCGCCCAGGTTCTGGTGGAAGCTGCCATCGTCGAGATTTCCGGCGACATCCGCGACGCCCTCGGCGTGCAGTGGGCCGCCAAGAGCGACAACGCCATTGGCGGGGTGAACTTTGCCAACACCGGCATCTCCATCGGCACGGTGATCAACGCCCTGCAGGATGAAGCGGTCCCGGCTGCGCTGCCCAACGGTGCGATCATCGGCCTCGGCAACGGCACCTTCGGCGCGCTGATCACCGCGCTGTCGTCCAACAGCAACAGCAACCTGCTGTCGACACCCACGCTGCTGACCCTGGACAACCAGGAAGCGAAAATCCTCGTCGGCCAGAACGTACCCTTCCAGACCGGCTCCTACACCACGGCCACCGATGGCGCGAGCAACCCCTTCACCACCATCGAGCGCCAGGACATCGGCGTAACGCTGAAGGTCACCCCGCACATCAACGAAGGCGCCACCTTGCGCCTGGAGATCGAGCAGGAGATCTCCTCCCTAGTGCCGGCCCCGGCCAACGTCACGGTGTCCGACGTGATCACCAACAAGCGCTCGATCAAGAGCACCATTCTGGCCAACGACGGCCAGGTCATCGTGCTCGGCGGGTTGATCCAGGACGACGTGACCCGCAGCGACTCCAAGGTACCGATCCTCGGCGATATTCCACTGCTCGGCCGCCTGTTCCGCTCCACCGAAGACACCCACGTCAAACGCAACCTGATGGTCTTCCTGCGCCCGGCGGTGGTCCGCGACGCCAACGGCCTGGCCAGCCTGAGCAACAAGAAATACAGCAACATTCGCATACTCAGCCAGCCAATCGGCGACGAACCGAGCCTGCTGCCGAGCGACCCGCAGCGCCTGTTCGACCACCAGAGCGACGACGCAGCCATCGACCTGCGCCCCGCGCAGTGATGCCTGCCCCTCTCCGCCACGGGAGAGGGGATTTGCGGAGCCCTCCCCCACAAACGAAACTGCCGCCAGGCGTGAGCATGGCGGCAGTCAGTTACAACGCAGGGCAATCAGCCGTTACAGAGCGGCCAGACCACGGGCCAGATCGGCCTTGAGGTCAGCAACGTCTTCCAGACCCACAGCAACCCGGATCAGGTTATCGCGAATACCGGCATTGGCCCGTTCCTGCGGCGACAGGCGGCCGTGGGAGGTGGTCGCCGGGTGGGCGATGGTGCTTTTGGTGTCACCCAGGTTGGTGGTGATGGAGATAACCCGCGTGGCATCGATAAAACGCCAGGCCGCCTCCTTGCCACCTGCCACTTCGAAACTGACCACCGCGCCGAAACCGCTCTGCTGACGTTTGGCCAGTTCGTGCTGCGGATGGCTGGCCAGGCCTGAGTAGTAGACGCGCTCGATACCCGGTTGCTGCTCCAGCCACTCGGCCAACTGCTGGGCGCTGGCGCAATGCGCCTGCATACGCACGCGCAGGGTTTCCAGGCCCTTGAGGAACAGCCAGGCATTGAATGGGCTGAGGGTCGGCCCGGCGGTACGCAGGAAACCCACCACGCCTTCCATCTGCGCCTTGCGCCCCGCCACCACGCCACCGAGAGCACGGCCTTGGCCGTCGATGTACTTGGTGGCCGAGTGCATGACAATGTCCGCACCGAGCTTCAACGGCTGTTGCAGCGCCGGCGTGCAGAAGCAGTTGTCCACCACCAGCAGGGCGCCATGGGCATGGGCTATTTCTGCCAGCGCGCGAATATCCACCAGCTCGGCCAGTGGGTTGGACGGCGACTCGACGAACAACAGCTTGGTAGCCGGCTTGAACGCCGCTTCCCAACCCGCCAGATCGGCTAGCGGTGGGTAGTCGACCTCGATGCCGAAGCGCTTGAGGTATTTCTCGAACAGGCTGATGGTCGAACCGAAGACGCTGCGCGAAACCAATACGTGGTCGCCAGCGCTGCACTGGCTCATGACGATGGCCAGGATCGCCGACATGCCCGAGGCGGTGGCCACGGCCTGTTCGGCACCTTCCAGGGCAGCGATACGCTCCTCGAAGGCACGCACGGTCGGGTTGGTGTAGCGCGAGTAGACGTTGCCCGGCACTTCACCAGCGAAACGCGCAGCCGCGTCGGCGGCGGTGCGGAACACATAACTGGAGGTGAGGAACATGGCCTCGCCATGCTCGCCCTCCGGCGTGCGGTGTTGCCCTGCCCTGACCGCCAAGGTGTCGAAACCGACACCCTCCAGATCGCTATCCAGCCGGCCTGCATCCCAATCCTGACTCATCGCCGCTTCCTCAGTCGTTGTGCAGATCGATGATGGCACTGACCGCTTCGGCGGTGGCCTTGCTGGCGTCGTTACGCGCCTGCTCGATCTTGTTCAGGTAGACCTCGCTGACGTCGCCGGTGACGTACTGGCCGTCGAAGACTGCACAGTCAAAGTGCTCGATCTTGACCTTGCCGCCACCGACCGCATCGATCAGATCCGGCAGATCCTGATAGATCAGCCAGTCGGCGCCGATCAATTCCGCCACCTGCTCGGTGCTACGGCCATGGGCAATCAGCTCGTGCGGGCTGGGCATGTCGATGCCATACACGTTCGGGTAGCGCACGGCCGGCGCGGCCGAACAGAAGTACACATTCTTCGCCCCGGCTTCGCGGGCCATCTGGATGATCTGCTTGCAGGTGGTACCGCGCACGATGGAGTCGTCCACCAGCATCACGTTCTTGCCGCGGAACTCCAGCTCGATGGCGTTGAGCTTCTGGCGTACCGATTTCTTGCGTGCGGCCTGGCCGGGCATGATGAAGGTACGACCAATGTAGCGGTTCTTGACGAAGCCCTCACGGAACTTCACGCCCAGGTGGTTGGCCAGTTCCAGCGCCGAGGTACGGCTGGTATCCGGAATCGGGATGACCACGTCGATATCGTGATCCGGGCGCTCGCGCTGGATTTTCTCGGCCAGCTTCTCACCCATGCGCAGGCGTGCCTTGTACACCGAGATGCCGTCCATCAGCGAGTCCGGGCGGGCCAGATACACGTGCTCGAAGATGCACGGCGAGTATTGCGGGTTCTGCGCGCACTGGCGGGTGTAGAGGCGGCCATCTTCGGTGATGTACACCGCTTCGCCCGGTGCCAGGTCGCGAATCAGGGTGAAACCGAGCACGTCGAGGGCAACGCTCTCGGAGGCGATCATGTACTCGACGCCGTTATCGGTGTGGCGCTGGCCGAAGACGATCGGGCGGATCGCATGGGGGTCGCGGAAACCAACCACGCCATAACCCGTGATCATCGCCACTACCGCATAGCCACCACGGCAGCGGGCATGCACACCCGCAACGGCGGCAAACACGTCTTCCTCGGTCGGTTGCAGCTTGCCGCGCACCGCCAGCTCATGGGCAAAGACGTTGAGCAGCACTTCCGAGTCGGAGTTGGTGTTGACGTGGCGCAGATCGGATTCGTAGA
>JBBNAI010000460.1:0-9484 GCA_037994305.1 Pseudomonas sp.
CTGCGCTACCACAACATCATCATCATGACCGACGCCGACGTCGACGGTTCGCACATCCGTACCCTGTTGCTGACCTTCTTCTTCCGTCAGCTACCGGAGCTGGTCGAGCGCGGCTACATCTATATCGCCCAGCCGCCGCTGTACAAGGTGAAGAAGGGCAAGCAGGAGCAGTACATCAAGGATGACGAGGCCATGGACGAGTACATGACCTCGTCGGCCCTCGACGATGCCAGCCTGCACGTCAACGAGAATGCTCCCGGCCTGTCCGGTGCGGCGCTGGAGAAGCTGGTCAACGAGTACCGCTCGGTGATGAAGACCCTCGGCCGTCTGTCCCGTGTTTATCCGCAGGACATCACCGAGCACTTCGTCTACCTGCCGCGCGTATCCGTCGAGCAGCTGGCCGACCAGGCTGCCATGCAGTCCTGGCTGGAAGCCTTCCAGGCGCGCCTGAAAGCCGTCGAGAAGTCAGGCCAGACCTATACCGCCAGCCTGCGTGAAGACCACGAGCGTCATCTGTGGCTGCCGGAAGTTGAAGTCATGGCTCACGGCCTGTCGAGCTACATCACCTTCAACCGCGACTTCTTCGCCAGCAACGACTACCGCACCGTGACCACCCTCGGCGAACAGCTCAACAGCCTGCTGGAGGACGGTGCCTATGTACAGCGTGGCGAGCGCAAGAAGCCGGTCAACACCTTCAAGGAAGCGCTGGGTTGGCTTATGACTGAAAGCACCAAGCGCCACAGCATCCAACGCTATAAAGGTCTGGGCGAGATGAACCCGGAGCAGCTGTGGGAAACCACCATGGACCCGAGCGTACGGCGCATGCTCAAGGTTACGATCGAAGACGCCATCGCGGCGGACCAGATCTTCAACACCCTGATGGGTGATGCCGTGGAGCCGCGCCGCGACTTCATCGAAAGTAACGCCCTGGCGGTGTCCAACCTGGACTTCTAAGTTCTTCGTAGACACAAAAAACCCGGCAATCGCCGGGTTTTTTATTGCCTGTTCAAAGGCTTAACTCAGGCCCACCAGTAGCGCACGAAGTGGAAGAAGATTGGCGCGGCGAAACACACCGAGTCCATGCGGTCGAGCATACCGCCGTGGCCTTCGATCATGTGACCCCAGTCCTTCACCCCGCGATCACGTTTGATCGCCGACATCACTAGGCCACCGGCGAAACCCAGCAGGTTGACCAGCAGTGCCATCAGGGCGGCCTGCCAGAAGTTGAACGGGGTGATCCAGCACAGCAGCGCACCGACCAGAGTGGCCAGTGCCACGCCCCCGACAAAGCCTTCTACGGTCTTCGACGGCGACAGCTTGGGCGCGATCTTGTGCTTGCCGAACAACTTGCCGCAGACGTACTGCAGCACATCGGACAACTGCACCACCAGGATCAGCCAGGCGATCAGCAGCAGGTTGCGTCCTTCATAACCGGGAATCTCCAGGGTCAGCAGTGCCGGCACCATGGACACGCAGTACACCGCGATCATCAGCCCCCACTGCACCTTGGACGCCCGCTCGAGGAAGCGTGTGGTATCGCCGCCGAGCGACGCAAGGATCGGTAGCAGCAGGAACAGGTAAACCGGGATGAAGATGCTGAACAGCCCGTACCAGTCGATGCCAATCAGCAGGTACTGCATTGGCAGGGCGAAGTAGAAGGCGGCCACCAGCGCCGGGTAATCACCGCGACGGGTCGGAGTGAGGGTCATGAATTCGCGCAGGGCGTAGAACGACACGCCGTAGAACAGCAGCACCACGCCATTCTTGCCGAAGACGAAGGCGATGCCGATCACCAGCACCATCACCCACCAGGCATCGATGCGCGAGTTGAGGTTATCGATCACCGAGTTGGGCGTATCGCCGGCGCGGCGTTTGAGCACGCGGCCGATCAGGCTGGCCAGCAGCAGAACGGCACCGATGCCGGCGAATAACAGCAGGGTATTGCGATCCATCTCAGACTTCCTCCGGTGCCAGGGCCAGCAGGGCGTTGCGCGCTCGTTCGAGGAAGGCCGACTTGGCCTCTCCGTCGATGGGTGCCAGCGCGGCGCCGAAACTCAGGGTGCACAGCAGCGGCAAGGGCAGCGCCCTGCCCTTGGGCATCACCCGGTTGAGGTTGGCGATCCACACCGGGATCAGCTCCACCTGCGGCGCCGCCTTGGCCAGGTGGAAGATCCCGCTCTTGAACGGCAGCAGCGGCTCGTCGCCAAGGTTGCGCGTGCCTTCGGGGAAGATGATCAGCGAGTCGCCCTGCTCCAGCGCGTCGAGCATTGGCTGCAACGGGTTGTGTTCCGGGTTGCTGCGATCGCGGTCGACCAGCACGCCGTTGAACACCTCGTTGATCAGGAAGCTGCGCAGCCCGCCCTTCTGCCAGTAATCGGCGCCGGCCACCGGGCGGGTGCTACGGCGCAGTTCGGCGGGCAGCGAGGCCCACAGCAGAACGAAGTCGCCGTGGCTGCTGTGGTTGGCGTAGTACAGCCGTTGCACCGGCTGCGCGGTGCTGCCCAGCCACAAGGCGCGAGCCCCGGTGAGCAGACGCGCCGCCGAGGTAATGGCGAAAGCGGTCAATGAAGCGAGCATGGAAAACTCCTATCCAGCGAAGGAAAACCAGGGCACGACCAGGATCATGATCAGTGCCAGCAACAGTTGGGCGGCCAGCCACAGGCCCTGCATATGCAACAGTCGGCGGGCGCCGCGGATGCGGGCGTCCCACGGTCGGGCGGTTTGGGTGGCAGGTTGTAAGTGCAGCTCGACCAGTGCTGCATCGAGTTCGGCTATGCGTGCCTCCCGTTGCAGCGGATCGGCAGCCAGGATGGCAAACAGCTCGGCGTCCAGGGCCACGCGGATCGCCCAGTACTTCTGCAGCAGGCCGAGCAGGATCAGCAGCACGCAGGGCAGCGCCATCAGCAGGTTGCCGCGCCCGATCAGCAGTGGCAGCAGACCGCCTGCCAACCCCAGCAGGGTCAACCCGGTGGACAGCTGGTCGAGCTGACGCCCGCGGCGCAGCAGGCTGGCAATAAGTACCAGAGACATTTCAGAGACCATGAACCATCTCCTGGGTGCTGGGCTGTTGTTCCGGCAGTTGCCGCATGGCCAACAATGCCTGCTGATGCGCGCTGCCCAGGACGATCTGTGGGCGCGCCTGGCGAATCTGTTGAAGGGCCTCGTCGACAGTCTTGCAGCCGTTGTACTGCAGCAGCCAGGCGGCGACGGCGCAGGCGCTGCGCGAGTAGCCGAGGGCACAGCAGACCAGCAGCGGACCGTACTGACGCAGCTGTTCGATGGCCTCTGCGGCTTTCAGGCAATCGGCTGCGCTGGGCGTGGTCAGGTCGAGCAGCGCAACGTTGCGATAGGCCTTCCCGTCATTACGCAGCGGCAGTTCGGCACACAGGTCGAGCACTGCAGCAAAGGGCTGCAACTGGCTGGTTGTTGGCAAGCGACCGAGCCAGATGCCCGGGCAGACCTGATCGGGTTGTGGATGGCGCTGCGTCCACAGCCGTGAATTGAGCCAGGCACCGGCCAGATAAGGCGCAAACAGCCAATAGGCGGCTGTGGCGAGAGAACCATCGACCTGCTTCTGGAGGCCGCCGGCACCGATCAGCGCGTAGTTCAGCGCGACCAGCAGCAGGGCGCTGCATGGCCATAGCAGCCACAACCAGACACCGCCAAAGTTGATGGCCAGCGCCGCGCAGACCGCGCTGCCGAAGGCATAGCGCAGGGCCAGGCGCCAGCGTTTGCCATCGCGGGCTAGCTGCAGTTGCTGTAACGGGCTGCGTCCCTCGATGGGCCATAGCCACACGCACAGCCAGCCGGCCAGCACCCCGGTGGGTACGTCGATGAAATGATGCTGCCAGGTGGTCAACACAGACAGGCCAATCAGCGCCATCCAGCCGTGCAGCAGACCGCGTAGCAGCAGGCCATGAGTGTGCCGGGCGAACATCACCCAGATCACCACCAGCAACGCGATATGTAGCGAAGGCGCCTGGTTGAACGGCTTGTCGAAGCCCATCAGCACATCGAACATCCAGCCGAAGAAGCCGGCCAACTCGGGGCGCTCGAAGGTGAAGCGCAGCGGCCAGAGCAGGAAGCAGGCCACGCAGATGATCTGCACGCTGAGCAGGCGCAGGGCATGCCGGTCCATTTCCCGGCGGGTGGCTGGGAGCAGGAAGGACAGACCGTAGAGCAGGTCGATCGACCAGTAAGGGACGATGGTCCAGGGCCACAGCGGGGTCTGGCCCTCCCAGGCGAACACCAGGCTGCCGACATCACTGCGCTGGGCGGTTAGCCAGTTGGCGAAGCTGTAGCTGGCGAAGAACAGCGGGGCCAGCAGCAATAGCCAGAGCACCCCGCGCTTCCACATCCCGCTTTCGCGGGTGGCGGGGATGTCCATCAGGAAACCCGCTGGGCCAGGGAAACGCTGAAGATGCCCCACTCATCGATGCGCTGTTCCAGCTTGCGGAAGCCGGCAGCGGCCACCAGCTGATCCATTTCCGCCTGGCTGCGCCGACGCATGACCCAGGGCTGGCCTTCGCGATGGCTGGTCAGGGCGCGGGCAATCAGTTCCAGCTGCGGGTGCCAGGGCTGGCCGGTGTAGATCAGGTAGCCGCCCTCCTCGACCGCCGCGGCCAGGCCGGCCAGCGAGTCGCCGACCAGCTGGTTGCTGCCGAACAGCTCATACAGGCCGGACACCACCGCCAGGGTCGGTTTCGGGTCGAGAGCGGCCAGGTCGGCCTTGTCGAAGGCATCGCCTTTGACGAAGCGGGCGATGGTGCCTAGGCCCTTCTGCTCGATCAGCGCGCTGCCGTCGCGCACGTTGATCTCGCTGTAGTCGCGCAGCAGGATCGCGTCAGGCTTGTGCTCCAGCCCTTCGAGCGACTCGAGGATGTAGCGACCGTGGCCGGCGGCGATATCGACGATGCGCACTGCCTTGCCCGCCTCGCTCAGCTGGGCCATGGCCAGGCGCAGCAGTTCCTCGGCGTGCACTTTGCGCTGGCGGATGCCGCGCCAGCCGATGGAGCCGAGGTAGTTGGCATCGACCAGCCGACCCAGGGCGGAGGTGCCGCTAGGCTGGTTGCGGTAGACATAGTCCAGGGTGCTGCCGGAGTCGAAGCCGGTGGCGAAACCCAGCTTGACCCCGTCGGACAGCCCGCTGCCGAGCTTGAGCCCGGCGCGGGTGGCGCGCCAGTACAGGTCGCCCAGAGAGTTGCGCGGCAGCGGCGCGGCCAGCGCCTCGGACTCGGCGCAGGTGGCGCCGAGACGGTCGGCATCCAGCAGTGCGGGGCGGCTCATGGGCTCCTCGAAGCTGCGCAGGATAAAGCGTCGCGCCCGGCTCAGGGCATGGGCGCGGTCGCGCTCGCCGAGGGTGTCGTGGAAGAAGCCGGGGAGGATGTGCTGCTCCTTGCGCAGGCTGCCCAGGCGCTGGAAGAATTGTTCCTGCGGCTTACGGTGCACGACGAAGTCGGCACCGGAAATCAGCAGCTGGGTGGGGATCTGGATCGCCTGGGCATCGGCCACCACGCGGTCGGCGGCGTCATACAGGCCGAGCAGCATATTCACCGAGATCGGTCGGCTGATCAGCGGGTCGCTGTCGAAGGAGGCGATGCGCACCGGGTCGTGGCTGAGGAACTTGGCCTTTACATAGCTGTTGACGAAGAAATTGCCGCGCCAGGCGCGCAGCAGCTTGAGGCCGGTCCGGGCGAACGGCACGTAGAGCTTGACCTTGAAGGCCGGCGAGGCGAGCACCAGGCAGCGGATCTGCGGCGCGTAGTCGTGGGCCCAGGTGGATACCACCACGGCGCCAACGCTTTGCGCCAGCACGGCCATATCCTCGATGGCGACGGCATGGGTCGCGGCGATATGCTCGATAAAGGTCTGCACGTCGCGCACGCTGGTGGCGAAGCTCGGGCTGTCGCCGCGCTCGCCGGGGGACAGGCCATGGCCACGGGCATCCCAGGCGAAGAAGTGGTAATCCGGTAGGTCCAGTTCGTCGACCAGGTGGGCCATGCGCCCGCCGTGTTCGTGGCCGCGGTGGAACATCACCACGGCTTGGCGTGGGTCGGCTGTCGCGGTGGTGGCGGGCCAATGGCGATAGAACAGCTCGACGCCATCGTGGGTGGTGAAGCTGTGGTTCTGAGCTTCGCGCATCGAAATATCCTTATTCCGATCAGGGGAGTTGTGTCGCCTCGGCCAAACCTTGGCGCACGCGGTTGAACAGGGTGTACAGCAACAGGGCCAGGATCACGACGAGCAGCCCGTTAATCCAAGACGCTGGCAGCAGCCCACACGCCACACCGGCGCCAAGTACGCCGAAGCAGAAGGCGCGGTCGCTCTTGCCCATGGGCCCGTCATAGCGCCGCGAGGCACCGACCATCGGGCCGAGCACGCCAGCGTATTCGCTGATCAGCGCCAGTAGCACTAGCACTACCACCAACAGCGGCGACACGCCGGGCAGCAGGGCGAAGGGCAGATAGAGGGCGCTGTCGGCGATCACGTCGCACAGCTCGTTGAGGTAGGCGCCGAGCTTGGATTGCTGGCCGAACTCGCGGGCGAGCATGCCATCCACGGCATTCAGCGCCATGCGCAGCAACATCCAGACGGGGATCAGGGCGAACAGCCAGGCTTGGCTGATAAACACTGCGAGCAGGCTGCCGAGCAGCACTGAGACGAGGCCGGCGGCCAGGGTCACCTGGTTGGCCGTGACGCCGCGGTCGAACAGGCGCTGCACGCCCGGGCGCAACAGATTCTGGAAACGCGGCTTGAGCTGGTAGATCGACAGCATGGGTGAAAGTCCTTTTCAGCGGATCCGGCGGCCAGTCCCTAGCTTAGCCCTATTCCCTGGCTTGCTGGCGTGTGGCGCTCGTCGATTTGCCGGCGCGCAGTGCGTGCCGGGAAAACTTATGCCCCGCCGCGGTTTCACTCGGCATGGCCATAAAGATCAAGTTATTCAATAGCTTGGCAGCACCAATGGTCCTCTGCCGGGGTTTCGTGCACAGCTTATCCACAGGCCGGTCAGGCCGCGTCAGGGGAGTCCGCCACGGTGTCCTGCAGCGGTACGCCGGAAATCTCCTGCTGGGTCTGGCGGACCCAGGCAAAGGCGCGCTCGTTGAGTTCGGCGATGGCGCGCGGGCCTTCGCCTTCGGCCTGCATGACCGGACCGATCACCACCTGGATGGTGCCCGGGCGCTTGCTCCAGCCCTGCTTGGGCCAGAACTCGCCGGCGTTATGGGCGATCGGCAGCACCGGCAGACCGGCATTCACGGCCAGGGCCGCACCGCCGCGGGAGAACTTGCCGATCTGTCCTGGTGGAATGCGCGTGCCCTCGGGGAAGATCAGCACCCAGGCGCCCTGCCCCAGACGTTCATGGCCCTGCTTGGCCAACTGCTTGAGTGCCGCCTTGGGGTTGCTGCGGTCGATGGCGATGGGTTTGAGCATGGCCATGGCCCAGCCGAAGAACGGCACGTACAGCAGCTCGCGCTTGACCACCTGGGACAGCGGTTCGAACAGGGCCGACAGGTAGAAGGTTTCCCAAGTGCTCTGGTGCTTGGCGAGGACCACGCAGGGCTGCTGGGGAATATTTTCCAGACCGCGGACTTCGTAGTGGATGCCTGCCACCACCTTGGCTAGCCAGACGGCGCAGCGGCACCAGTTCTGGATCACGAAGCGGTAGCGGGCGCGAAATAACAGGAAGGGTGCCACCAGCACGCTGATGAGGCACCAGAAGAACGCGCTGAATGACAGCAACAGGTAGAAGGTGAAAGTTCTGATGGCCTGCACTGTCGTCATGGGGCTCGTGTTCTCTAGAGAAGAAGCTGATCGGCAATAGCGGCCAGATCATCGAATATCAGGGTTCCCGCTGGCAATGGCTTGGCCAGGGTGCGCTCACCCTTGCCGGTTTTCACCAACACGGGCTGGCAATGGACGGCCAGCGCGGCATCAAGGTCACCCCGGCTGTCGCCGACGAACCAGACACCTGCGAGTTCGGTGCCGTAGTGCGCGGCAATTTGCTCGAGCATGCCCGGCTTGGGTTTGCGGCAGTTGCAGCCATCATCCGGGCCGTGCGGGCAATGCACGATCAGGCCGACTTCACCGCCCTGCTCCGCCACCAGCTCACGCAGGCGCGTGTGCATCGACTCCAGGGTGGTCAGGTCGTAATAGCCGCGCGCCAGACCCGATTGATTGGTGGCCACGGCCACGGTCCAGCCGGCCTGGCTCAGGCGGGCGATGGCGTCGATGGCGCCGGGGATGGGAATCCACTCGGCCAGCGACTTGATATAGGCGTCGGAGTCTTGGTTGATGACCCCGTCGCGGTCGAGAATCAGCAGTTTCATGCAGTTACCCAGGCGACCGGGCGGCAGGCGCCGCCCGGCAACCCGTCAGCCCAGCAGGGAGATATCGGCGACGCCGAGGAACAGGCCGCGCAGCTGGTTGAGCAGCGCATAGCGGTTGGCGCGTACGGCGGCATCGTCGGCGTTGACCAGCACCGCCTCGAAGAACGCATCCACCGGCTCGCGCAGGCTGGCCAAGCGCTCCAGCGCCTCGCGGTAGCAGCGCGCGGCGGCCATCGGTGCCACGGCCTGGGCGGCAGCGGCGACAGCTTGAGCGAGGGTCTGTTCGGCACCGGCTTCCAGCAGGGTGCTGTTCAACGTGGCCGGCAGCTCGCCTTCGGCCTTGGCCAGGATGTTCGACACGCGCTTGTTGGCGGCGGCCAGGGCGGCGGCTTCCGGCAACTGGCGGAAGGCCTGCACGGCCTGCACACGCTGGTCGAAGTCCAGCGGCGCGGCTGGGCTGAGGGCGCGCACGGCCTGGTACACGGCCACGTCGACGCCTTCGTCCTCGTAGCGCGCACGCAGGCGGTCGAAGATGAAGTCCAGCACCTGGCTGGCCAGGCCGGCGGCCTTGACCTTGTCGCCATACAGGTCGGTGGCGAAGTTCACGGCTTCCACCAGGTCGAGGTCCAGCTGCTTATCGATCAGGATACGCAGCACGCCCAGCGCGGCGCGGCGCAGGGCGTAGGGGTCCTTGGAGCCGGTCGGCAGCATGCCGATGCCGAAGATGCCGACCAGGGTGTCGAGCTTGTCGGCCACGGCTACCGCAGCACCGGTCAGGGTCTGCGGCAACTCGGCGCCGGCGCCACGTGGCATGTACTGCTCGTTCAGCGCCTGGGCCACGTCCTCGGCTTCGCCGTCGTGCTTGGCGTAGTAGTAGCCGGCGATGCCCTGCATCTCGGGGAACTCGCCGACCATCTCGCTGGCCAGGTCGCACTTGCACAGGATGCCGGCGCGGGCCGCGCGGCTGGCGTCGCCGCCGATGCGCTCGGCGATGAAGGCGGCCAGGGCGGAGACCCGCTCGGCCTTGTTGAATACGCTGCCGAGCTGGGCCTGGAACACCACATTGGCCAGGCGTTCGTTGCGCTGTTCCAGCGGCTGGCGCTTGTCCTGCTTGAAGAAGAACTCGGCGTCGGTGAGGCGCGGACGCACCACCTTCTCGT
>JBBNAI010000461.1:0-3286 GCA_037994305.1 Pseudomonas sp.
GCAGGAAGCTCAGGTTGGCGCCGGCGGCCGACTGCATGACCATCATCAGGTAGCGGTCGGGCAGGGCGCAGGGCACGGCGGCGATCTGCTTGAACACGTCGGTTTTCTTCTTCGCCACATGGCCGCCGATCCACGATGAGGTGCCGATGTAGAGGTGCAGGGCGTTATCCGCCACCGCGCCGGAACCGAGGGCCGAGGCGGTGTTGTCCACTGCGCCGGCCACCACCGGCACGCCGCTGGGCAGGCCCAGGCGTTCGGCCACGGCCGGGCGCAGCGGGCCGAGCACGTCGCTGCAGCGCACCAGTTCCGGCAGTTGTTCGCGCTGCAGCCCGGCCAGGCGCAGAAGGCCATCGTCGTAGCGGATATTGGCCGGGTCGCGGTTGTCGGTGACCCAGGTGGTCAGCGCCGAATCGACGGTGGCGACGGTACGCCCGGTCAGGCGCAGGTTCATGAAGTCGAGGACGTTGAGGAACTTGGAGGTGCGTGCGTACAGCTCAGGCATCGCTTCGCGGATGAAGGCGATATGGCCGAACGGGTCCTTGCCGGACAGCGCCGGGGCGCCGCCGGTCAGGCGCAGCCAGCGCCACAGTTTCAGTGGGTCGTAGCCGGCCACGCGCGGCAGGCGCCCGCCGACCTGGCGCTGCACGGCGGCCTGGCCGCGCATGTCCATGTACAGCAGGGCGCGGGCCAGCGGATTGCCGTCGCGGTCCACCGGCAGGGTGGCTTCGCCCTGGCACGAGCACGCCACGGCGACTACCTTGGCGGATGCGCCGGCGTTGCTGTGCAGCACGTCGCGGGCGCTGTCCTCGAAGGCCTGCCACCAGTCTTCCGGGCACTGCTCGACGCCGGCGCCCGGCAGTACATGGCTGGTCACGGCGCGGAAGGCGAAGGCGCGCACCCGGCCGTCCAGGCCGACCAGGGCGGTCTTGCAGCCGGAGCTGCCAAGGTCCACTGCCAGTACCAAGCGTTCGTCGTGACTCACTGTTTTCGCCTCTTTGCCATCAGCCTCTTCCCATTTTGCGAGAGTCGCGCTAAAACATAAGCATTGCTCATGTTTTCGAGAATGCTGTGGCCAACAAAACTTTGTCAAGCACCCCGCCAACTCCTCGTGTACGCCGTGAGCCGAAACAGGAGCGCAGCCAGGTACGCTTCGAGGCGATCCTCAGGGTCGCCCTGGAATTGATTGCCGCGCGGGGTTACGAGGCCGTGTCGATGCGTGAGATCGCCCGCGAGGCGAGCCTGCCCATCGCCTCGTTGTACCTGTATTTCCCGACCAAGCTGGCGATCGTCCAGGAAGTCTGGCAGCGCTACACCAGTAGCGTCGGCGAGCGTTTGCAGGCCGACCTGGCGCAGATCAGCGGCGCGCCGGACAGCGCGACAGCGGGAGCGATGATCGAGCGGCTGATCGACCTGATGGTCGACATCCAGAGTAGCCATCCCGGCTTCGTCGAGGTCTGGGGCTGCGTGGTGGCCTCGCCCGAATTGCGTGCGCTGAACAGCGCCGACACCCTGGCCACCACCGAGCTGGTCGCCCGCGCCATTTGCGCCGCCCAGCCGGCGGCTGATCCGGAACAGGTGCGCGGCCTGGCGCTGCTGCTCTGCGAGGCCGGCAGCTCGGTGACCAAGCTGGCGTTGTCGCTGCCCGAACCCGAGCGCTCGCGCACCCTGTTGCAGCTCAAGCGCACTTTGCAATTCGTCTACGCCAACAGCCTCGAGGCCTTTGCCCGGCAGGCGTAGAGAGGGCCGCGCGGTGGGACGCGTGGCAATGATGAAAGAAGTGTTTCAAGGGCCCTTTCGGCACCGTTATTTGTCCGGATCGGCCCCATGGAGGTTTTCGCAAGTCAGCTAGTTTCGCCTCACAACCGCTAGGGGATAGCAGCATGTCGCATAACAACGATAAAGCCGGGCTACCGGCAAAGCATGCATTGGCGTTGGCCGTGGGAATTTTGGGCGCACAGCAGGTCCAGGCTTTCCAGATCGACACCGGGCCGAATCTGACCACCTCGCTGGAGAGCGTGGCCGAGTACACCTCGGTGTACCGCACCACCGCGCCGGAGCATATCCAGAGCGGCGGCAGTAACGTTTTCATCAACAACAACGATGGCAGCGAGTACTACGACCGCGGCTTCGTCTCCAACGAGTTCAAGCTGACCTCCGAGCTGCATGTGCGCACCGAGCAGGACGGCCTGTTCGTGCGTGGCACGGCCTGGTACGACACCCAGTTGATGGACCACGACCCTAGCGGCGACGGTTTCGACACCCACAACACCGACAGCGACGAGCGCTTCCCCTCCGATCTGGAAAACCGCGCCGGGCACCGCTCGCGCCTGCTCGACGCCTACCTCTACACCAACCGCTACATCGGCGAGCGGCCGGTCAGCGTGCGGCTGGGACGCCAGGTGATCAACTGGGGCGAGGGCATCTTCTATGCCGACGGCCTCAACGTGATCAACCCGGTGGACATCGGCCGCGTGGTGCTGCCCAACGCCAGCTTCAAGGATGCCCTGCTGCCGACCAACATGGTCTCCGGGCAGTTCGGCCTGACCGACCAGCTCAACATCGAAGGCTTCTACGGCCTGGAGTGGAAGGGCCACGAGCTGATCCCTACCGGCGCTTTCCTGAACAACCAGGATTACTTCGGCAAGGGCAGCAACGGTGTGCTGGTCGACCTGCGCAACGAGCTGGGCGGCCTGGCCGATCTGGTGCCGGGACTGAACGGCGAGAATGGCGTGGTCGCCGGTGCGCGCTATGGCAAGGAGCACGATGCCCGTGACGACGGCCAGTTCGGCGTGGCCATGCGTTACCTGGCCGAGGACTGGAACAACACCGAGTTCAGCCTCTACTACCTCAACTACCACAGCAAGGTGCCGTTCCTCCAGGTACAGAAAGGCCAGTCCTTTGCCTGCAGCGGCGGTACGGGCGGGCGCTTCAGCGACTTGTGCGGCTTGGCTCAGGCGTTCGATCCGGCCTCGGTGCCGCTGGTCGACGGCCTGGCCCTGCTCGACAGCACTTACTACGACTTCATCTACCCCGAGGACATCCGCCTGTTCGGCCTGAGTGCGTCCGGCACTCTCGGTGACACCAGCCTGGCGGGCGAGTTGACCTACCGGCCCAACGCGCCGATCGAACCGGCGATGACCTACGAGCTGGAGCAGATGGCCGAAGGCGCACTCGGCGGCGGCGGGGCCAGTGGCGGCAGCATCGATCTGGGCGAGTTCGGCGACGGCTCGGCCAACGACCCGCGCCGCGGTATCGACCTGTACAAGCGCCACGAGCTGTATACCGG
>JBBNAI010000462.1:0-3786 GCA_037994305.1 Pseudomonas sp.
CAGCTGTGGTGGGGCGACAGCGCCGGGCATGACGCGCGCTACAACCGCACCGACGAATTCCTCGACGTGTTGCGTGGGGTGTGGAGCGGCGGCCCGTTCAACTACAACGGCCGCTACTACCAGGTCGAGGATGCCGGCCTGGCACTGCCATTGGCCGAGCAGGAATTCCCCGAGATCTATTTCTCCGGCTCATCGGACGCGGCGCTGGCCACCGCCTCCAAGCACGCCGAGTACTACCTGACCTGGCTGGAGCCGTTCGCCCAGTTGCGCGAGAAGTTCGCCCGGGTCAAGGAACGTACCGATAGCCTGGGACGCAAGATCAAGTGCGCGGTGCGCGTCGACATCATCGCCCGCGCCACCGAGGAAGAGGCCTGGCGCGAGGTACGCAAGGGTTTCGAGCGACTGTCGTCGGCCGAACTGGCGCAGGTCGGCCAGCGCGCCGGCGGCGACTCGGTCGGTGCCAGTCGCCAGGACGGCAACCGCCCGCAGACCATCAGCCGCTTCGAGGACCTGATCATCGAGCCCAACGTCTGGTCCGGCTTCAACCTGCTGCGCGGCGGGCAGACCAATGGCATCGTCGGCAGCTACCAGCAGGTTGCCGAGCGCCTCGACGAACTGGTCCAACTCGGCGCCGATGCCTTCATCCTGGCCAGCACCCCGCACCTGGAAGAGGCTTACCGGGTCGGCGAGGAAGTGCTGCCACTGCTGCGCGGCCAACGCTGAGCCGCGCTGCATTGCTGCGCGGGCAACAGTCGGCTGATGACCGATTGCTGCTCGTGCAGCAGCCACGCCAATAGCGCTTGAACGCCCTATGTAATTCATTGATTTTCAACAAGTTATAAATCATCTACAACCACTGCGAGTTGGAATGCTTTGTGCTCCTACGCTGGCACCCCCCGCCCGCCTGGAGCCACCCATGTCCCGCCCTTCCCCCCTGGTGTCGCCGACTGCGGCGCCACTCAAGCAACTCTGGTTCACCCGTTGCCCGGTGCCCACCGCCACCGGCCTGGCCTATCAGCTCGGCTGGCTGCAGCAGGCGTTCGCCGCCGATGGCATCGCCATCGACACCCTGCAGGACAATCCCGGCCTGGCTCAGCACCACTACGATCACCAGATCCCGGCGCTGATCCGCGAGGGTGGCAACATCCTCGCCCTGGCCGCGCGCGCCCAAGGCGCGCCAACCCGGCTGATCGGCCTGACCTGGATCGACGAGTGGCAGGCCATTCTGGTCCGCCCCGACTCCGGCATCAGCACGCCCGCCCAGCTCAAGGGCAAACGCCTGGCGCTGCCGCAGTGGATCGACCACCCGCTGCCCAGCCATGCGCGTGGCAGCAGCATCGCCCGCGGCATGTCGCTGCAGGGCTATCGCGGCGCACTGGCCGCCGCCGGCCTCGGCCTGCATGACGTAGAGCTGGTCGAGGTGCCCTCGGGGCACGGCAAGCGCGGCCAGAGTGGCCCCGGCGGTCTGTGGGCCGGCCTCGACTATCTGGCCGACGGCCGCGTCGATGCGGTGTACGTCAAGGGCGCCTCGGCGGTGGACGCCGCGCGCGCCGCCGGCGCGGTGGTAGGCATCGACCTCGACGCGTTGCCCGACCGCCAGCTGCGGGTCAACAACGGCACGCCGCGTCCGATCACCGTGCACAAGAGCCTGCTCGACGAGCACTTTGACCTGGTCGTGCGCTTCCTCGCCGAGACGTTGCGCGCCGCCGATTGGGCGGCGGACAACCAGGACGGGGTGCACGACATCCTGCGAGGCGAGACCGGTGGTAGCGCCGCTGGCGTCGCCGAGGCCTACCGCAACGAGTTTCACCGCAGCCTGCACCCGGACCTGTCGGCCGAACGCCTGGCCCTGTTCGAGCAGCAGAAGCAGGCGCTATGGCTGTACGGCTTCCTCGAGCGCGACTTCGACCTGGCCAGCTGGATCGACCCGCGTCCGCTGCAGGCCGCCCTGGCGCTGCGTGACGAGCAACAGCGCAGCGGCGCCTGATTTTCCCTTTTCACCTACAGAGAACCGACATGAGCAATCCCCGCCAAGCCGCCTACGCCATCCACCCGCAATTCCTCGAGCGCTGGTCGCCACGTGCATTCACCGGCGAGGCGATCAGCGAGGAACAGCTGTTCGCCCTGTTCGAGGCCGCGCGCTGGGCGCCTTCGGCCAACAATGCGCAGCCCTGGCGTTTCATCTATGCGCGCAAGGACGCGCCAAGCTGGCCGGCGCTGTTCGGTCTGATCAACGAAGGTAACCAGCGCTGGGCGGTCAACGCTTCGGCACTGGTGGTGCTGGTGTCACGCACCAGCCATCGGCGCCCCGGCGCCAGCGAAGTCACGCCGCTGCGCAGCCACTCGCTGGACAGCGGCGCGGCCTGGGCCAGCCTGGCTCTGCAAGCCCTGCACAGCGGCTGGAGCAGCCACGCCATCGGCGGCTTCGACCGCGAACGAGCACGCGTCGAGCTGGGTGTGCCGGACGGCTACCAGGTCGAACTGGCCATCGCCATCGGCCGCCGCGCCGCCCCGGAATCGCTGGCCGACGACCTGCGCAAGCGTGAGCTGCCCAACCAGCGCCACCCGCTGACGCAACTGGTCGCCGAGGGCCGCTTCGCCTTCGACGAGGCCTGAGCACCGCCCCAACGCCCACCCGGTCCGCCGGGCGGGTTGGTTTTTCCCGCCCACAAGGACCTCGATGAGAAACCTCTGGCGCACCATCCAACTGATTCCCGAGTACCGCGGCCGCGTGATCGGCGTGATCGCCGTCGGCACCATCCTCGGCTTCATCGGCACCGCCACGCCCTACCTGTACAAAGGCATAGTCGACGCCATCGCCCAGCTGCTCGCCGGGCGTATCACTCAGCAGCAGGCCACCGCCAGCGTGACCTTCCTGCTCCTGCTGTTCTTCGCCCTGCGCCTCGGCGTGGTGATCTTCGGCGCGCTGCAGAACAAGCAGGCCGACGACCTCTGGCTGCACACCGTGAGTACCTTCCGCCAGCGGGTGTTCGACAACATGACGCAGAAGTCCATCGACTACTTCGAGAAGACCCGCGTCGGCGAGATCATGGATCGCTTCGGCAACATCACCACCATCACCATGTGGCTGTCCGCGCTCACCGAAGGCACCCTGGCCAATGTCCTGCAAATGCTGTTCATCCTCGCCGTGCTGCTGCTCAAGGCGCCGCTGGTGGGGGTGATCATGGCGGCCGTGCTGCTGCTGAATTTCTGGATTTCCTACCGCACCGTCGGCTGGACGCGCCCCTACCGACGCGGCTGGCAGGCGCTGGCCGGGCGCATGACCGGGCTGCTCGCCGAGATGATCGGCAACATCTCCACAGTGCGCAGTTTCGGCGGCGAGCCGGCGGTCAAGCAACGCTACGACGACACCCAGGCCGAATGGCTGGTGGTGCGCGGCAACCTGCACAAGACCGAATGGCGCTCGGAACAGGCGCTCAATGTGATCAACACCTTCGGCGTGTTTGCCGCGGTCACCCTCACCGTGCATGGCGCCCTGCAGGGCCGCTTCAGCGCCGGCGACATCCTGCTGGTGCTGACCCTGACCCAGAACCTGGTCAACAGCATCACGCCCATCGCCCGCCAGATAAACCAGGCCGGCGAGATCGAGAGCACCGCCGAGCGCCTGGTCGAGTTGCTCGACGTCGAATCCGAACACGCCGACAGCGCCGATGCGGTGGCGCTGGAGCGGCTCGACAGCATCACTTTCGACAACGTCAGCTTCCGCTACCCGGGCAAGGAGGACTACGCCCTGCGGCGCGTGTCGTTCCACCTCGAGGCCGGCCG
>JBBNAI010000463.1:0-3160 GCA_037994305.1 Pseudomonas sp.
TGCTTGCGCTTCACATCAGCGGGAGGCGAATTCTACAGCGTTCAAACTCGCTGTCAACCACCTCTTTTCAGCATCCTCAGCTCTTTCGAACCGAAGCGCCAACAGGATCAAACCGCCACCCTGTCAGCCCGGCGCATTCTACTCGAATCCGCCACCGGAGCAACCTTTATTTTCGTCTAACTCTTTGTTTATCAAGGAGTTTTCAGATCAGGCCGCGCCGGAAGAGGTGCGCATTATAGGCCTGCAAAACTTCCCGTCAACACCTTATTGAAAGCTTTATTCAGCTTTTAACGAGATGCGAGCAAAAGCCTTCTTGCCTGCCTGGCAGACATGGGTCGAACCCAGCTTGAAGATGAAGGCACGGTCAACTACCTCACCATCCACCTTCACCCCACCAGAGCCCAGCAGATCACGAGCCCCAGCAGCGTTCTTGACCAGGCCTGCCTTATTAAGGACGAAGGAGATCGGCATATCTTCCGCCGACAGCAGCTCGACCTCAGGCAGATCTTCCGGCAATTCACCATCCTTCATGCGGTTACCCGCAGAGCGGTGCGCAGTAGCCGCAGCCTCTTCGCCATGAAAGCGCGCCACAATCTCTTCAGCCAGCTTGATCTTGATGTCGCGAGGATTGGCGCCCTTCTCTATATCTACCTTGAACTGCTCGATCTCTTCCATGGAGCGGAAGCTCAGCAGCTCGAAGTAACGCCACATCAGCGCATCGGGCATCGACACCAGTTTGTTGTACATGACCCCTGGCGCTTCCTGGATACCTATATAGTTGCCCAGCGACTTGGACATCTTCTTCACGCCGTCCAGACCCTCGAGCAGCGGCATGGTGACGATGCACTGGGACTCCTGGCCATAGCTACGCTGCAGCTCACGCCCCATCAGCAGGTTGAACTTCTGATCGGTGCCACCCAACTCGACATCGGCACGCAACGCCACCGAGTCGTAGCCCTGCACCAGCGGATAGAGGAACTCGTGGATGGCGATCGGCTGGTTGCTGCTGTAGCGCTTGTCGAAGTCGTCTCGTTCGAGCATGCGCGCGACAGTATATTGCGAGGTCAGGCGAATGAAATCGGCCGGCCCCATCTTGTCCATCCAGGTGGAGTTGAAGGCCACTTCGGTCTTCGCCGGATCGAGAATCTTGAACACTTGAGTCTTGTAGGTCTCAGCGTTCTCCAGTACCTGCTCACGGGTCAGCGGCGGGCGCGTGGCGCTCTTGCCGCTGGGGTCGCCGATCATGCCGGTGAAGTCACCGATCAGGAAAATCACCTGATGCCCCAAATCCTGGAACTGGCGCAGCTTATTAATAAGCACGGTATGACCGAGGTGCAGATCCGGCGCCGTCGGATCAAAGCCCGCCTTGATCCGCAGCGGCTGACCGCGCTTGAGTTTCTCGATCAGTTCCGCTTCGACCAGAACCTCTTCCGCACCGCGCTTGATCAGCGCCAGTTGCTCTTCAACCGACTTCATAACAGGACTCGTCGCCACTCAAAAACAAAAGGGAACCAACCATACAAGATCACTGACCAATTACAAGCTCTGCGCCAGGCGCATGCCACTGAGCCGATGCTTGGCCTGCAGGGTTGCCTATAGCGAAATTTGATTATATTTTAGACAGTTAATGCATTCTTCCAAGAAACACCCTTAGCCATGACGCAATCTGTACCCAAAGCCCCGCCCTACTACCCGAGGAGCCACTTGCTGGCGGCCAGCGGCGTAGCGGCGCTGCTGAGCCTGGCCTTGCTGGTGTTCCCGTCACGCGAAGTCGAGGCGAAGAAGACCTACTTGAATCTGGAGCTGGACAACGGCTCCGAGCAACTGCTGCAGGAAAAAGACGATCTCCGACCAGGTCAAACCTCCGGGGATATTGGCAGCTCACCCTTCAACGGTAGCGCCAGCCTTAATAAAGACAGCGCCAACCAAGACGCGAACAAGAACGCGACAGCTACCCCTCCCTCCGATCCGCTGCAGAAAGCCGTTACCGTCGGCAATGGCGATACGTTGTCGACCGTATTTGCGCGTGTCGGCCTGAGCGCAACTGATCTGCACGAAGCCCTGAACAGTAGCAAAGAGGCCAAGCAGCTCAGCCGTCTAAAGATCGGCCAGGTGCTGGACTTCAAGCTGACTCCCGACGGCAAGCTGGATAGTGTCCGCAGCAAACTCAGCGACCTGGAAAGCATTGCCCTGAGCCGCACCGACAAGGGCTACAACTTCAAGCGCGAGCTGGTCAAACCAGACATGCGCACGGCCTACTCCCACGGCGTGATCAACAGTTCGCTGTTCCTCTCGGCCAAACGTGCCGGCCTGTCGCATGACCTGACCATGGACCTGGCCAATGTCTTCGGCTACGACATCGACTTCGCCCTCGACATCCGCGAAGGCGACGAATTCGAAGTGATCTACGAAGAACACGTGGTCAACGGCAAGCAAGTAGGCAACGGCGACATCCTCGCTGCGCGCTTCACCAACCGCGGCAAGACTTACACAGCAGTGCGCTACACCAGCAAGCAGGGTGTGACCAGCTACTACAACGCCGATGGCAACAGCATGCGCAAAGCGTTCATCCGCACCCCCGTGGACTTCGCCCGTATCAGCTCACGCTTCTCCATGGGTCGCCGCCACCCGATCCTGAACAAGATCCGCGCCCACAAAGGCGTCGACTATGCAGCCCCGCGCGGCACACCGATCAAGGCTGCCGGCGATGGCAAGATCCTGCTCGCAGGCCGCCGTGGTGGCTACGGCAATGCAGTGATCATCCAGCACGGCAACAGTTACCGCACCCTGTACGGGCACATGCAAGGCTTCGCCAAGGGCATCCGCACTGGCGGCATGGTCAAGCAGGGCCAGATCATTGGCTACATTGGCACCACCGGCCTGTCGACCGGCCCGCACCTTCACTACGAGTTCCAGGTCAACGGCAGGCACGTCGACCCACTCAGCCAGAAGCTGCCGATGGCTGACCCCATCGCACGCAACGAGAAGCAACGCTTCATGCAGCTGAGCCAGCCGCTCATGGCACGCATGGATCAGGAAAAGGCCACGCAACTGGCCATGAACAAGCCCTGAGCATGCAGCGCTACCTGGGGGTAATGTCCGGCACCAGCCTCGATGGCCTGGACATTGCCCTGATCGGGCAGGATCAACACCCCACCCT
>JBBNAI010000464.1:0-1320 GCA_037994305.1 Pseudomonas sp.
TCGTGCATGAAACCCATGCCGCCGAGGGCGGTGCTGCCCAGGGTGGAGCCGTGGTAGCCGTTCCAGCGGCCGATCATGATTTTCTTCTGCGGCTTGCCGAGGATCTGCCAGTAGCGGCGCACGGTGCGGATCAGCACCTCGTTGGCCTCGGAGCCGGAGTTGGTGTAGATGGCGTGGCTGTAGTGCGCCGGCAGCAGGCTGAACAGCAGCTCGGACAGCTCGATCACCCGCGGGTGGGTGGTGTGGAAGAACAGGTTGTAATACGCCAGCTCTTCCAGCTGGCGGCTGGCGGCGGCGTTGAGGTCGGCGCGGCCGTAGCCCAGTGCGGTACACCACAGGCCGGACATGCCATCCAGGTAGCGCTTGCCGTTGCTGTCCCAGAGATTCAGCCCCTGGCCCTTGGTGATCACCAGGGCGCCCTTCTCGTTGAGCGCCTTCTGGTCGAGGAAGGCATGGATGTGGTGCGCCGCATCCAGCGCCTGGTAATCCTGGGTGGAACGGGTCGGGGTGATCTGGGCAGTCATCGCAAGGTCTCCTGGCATGCCGGTACGCAACTCAACGGAGTTGGAACCAGGTCGTTTTAAGCTGGGTGTATTTGTCGAAGGAATGCAGCGACAGGTCGCGGCCAAAACCGGACTGCTTGCCGCCACCGAAGGGCACGCTGACGTCGAGGGCGTCCACGGTATTCACCGACACGGTGCCCACCTTGAGCCGGCGCGCCACGCGGTGGGCACGATTGAGGTCGTCGCTCCACACCGAGGCCGCCAGGCCGTAAATGCTGTCGTTGCCCAGGCGCAGGGCCTGCTCTTCGCTGTCGAACGCAGTCACCGCCAGCACCGGGCCGAAGACTTCCTCACGGGCCAGGCGACTATCGGCGGCGACGCCGGTGAAGATGGTCGGTTCGATGAAGTTGCTGGAGCCGTTGAAGCTCAGCTGGCGGCCGCCGCAGACGCGCTGCACGCCCGCACCTTCGGCACTGCGGATGAAGTCCATGATGCGTGCCGTCTGGCGCTCGTCGACGATGGCGCCGGCGCGGCTGGCCGGGTTCAGTGGGTCACCCGGCTGCCAGTCGCGGGCCTTGGCCTGCAGGCGCTCGATGAATTCGTCGTGGATCGAGCGTTCCACCAGCAGGCGCGAGTTGGCCGAGCAGACTTCGCCCTGGTTGAAGAAGATGCCGAAGGCGGCCTTGGTCGCGGCGAGGTCGAGGTCCTGGCAGTCGGCGAACACCAGGTTGGCGCTCTTGCCACCGCACTCCAGCCAGACCTGCTTGAGGTTGGACTGCGCCGAGTAGGCCATGAAGTATTTGCCCACTTCGGTGGA
>JBBNAI010000465.1:0-1035 GCA_037994305.1 Pseudomonas sp.
CCGTCGAGCAGTAGGTCGCCAATGTGGGCGCGTAAAGCCACAAATTTCCGTTGTTCCTTCATCGGAAAGCTCCTGATTGAGTGCCTCCCAAGCCTAGCAAGAGTTGTGACGCTGTCGACACTATGGATAGCCACGAAACGTGACGCACATCACTTAAAGAGGTGGCGATTTGCCTCTACTCGCAGCCAAATACCGCTCAAAATCCCAGAAAGCAAAAAGCCCCGAGTTCTTTGCAGAGCTCAGGGCTGAATAGCCCCGGATTCCCTAGAGACCTCCAAGCCTCATACTGAGGCCCACTAGGAGGTGCCATGAGCAACCAGCGTTTCCCCGAAGAGTTCAAGATCGAAGCGGTCAGGCAAGTGACTGAGCGAGGCCTGCCTGTTGCCGATGTGGCGGCCCGTTTGGGTATGTCTGCGCACAGCCTGTATGCGTGGATCAAGCGCTACAGCAAGCCAGAAACCCAGCGTAAGCAAGAAGATGATCAGCAGGCGGAGCTGCGTCGTCTGCGTGCTGAACCCAAGCGCGTCACTGAAGAGCGAGACATCCTAAAAATGGCCGCCGCGTACTTTGCCAGGGAGTCCGGTTGAGGTACGCCTTCATCCGCCAGTTAGCGGCAAACTACTCGACCCAACGTCTCTGCCAGGCTCTGAAAGTGCATCCCAGCGGTTACTACGCTTGGCTAGCCGAGCCCAACTCCGCACGGGCCAAAGACAATCAGCGCCTGTTGGGTTTGATCAAGCATTCCTGGCTGGAGAGCCGCGGGGTTTATGGCTATCGCAAGATCCACGCAGATCTGCGCGAACTAGGTGAGTGCTGTGGGCGTCATCGCGTGGCGAGGCTAATGCGTGCGGAAGGACTGCGTTCGCAAACAGGCTATCGCCGCCGCCCCGGTCGCTATGGCGGCAAGCCGCCAACACCTGCGCCGAATCGGCTGGAGCGCCAGTTCAACGTCAGCGAGCCAAACAAGGTCTGGGTCACCGACATCACCTATATCCGCACCTACGAAGGTTGGCTGTATTTGGCGGTGGTACTCGA